>CASEMS010000010.1:15257-99543 GCA_949288955.1 uncultured Lentisphaeraceae bacterium | reverse complement strand
CATCTCATTTTTTGGGTTGGCGCGCCGCCCCCCGGGGGGCGGGTTGCGGGGAGCCTTCTTTGCCTTACTGGATGCGTCATTACATTTTGCATCGATCGTCAAACCCGCCGGAGGGCGATGGGTTTGCACAGAGGCGGAAGGTTTTGGTATAGTTGGGGGACATTTGTTTTGCAACGCGGGGCTCAGTCCCCTGACACAAGGTCCAAGGAGGTTCACGATGAGCCAGCACAGAAGTCTCAAAGGGTCGGGCAAGATCACGGCCAAGCGCAACGTGCTCAAGCGTTTTGAGCGCATCAACCTGCTCATCAAGCGCGGGCAGTGGAAGGAAGGCGACCGCGGGCAGGGGCTGCGCAAGACCATGCCCGAGGCCTAAGGGCCGCGCACGGCGGACACGCCCGGGGGCGCCGTTGCCGGCGTCCCCGGCTTGTTTTGCGCCTTCGGGGGGCCGGCCCGCCCCGCACGGCGAAGGGCGCGGGCGATTGTGGTATCATAAGGGAAAGCATCTGAAAGGGAATCGGATTGAGCGCAATCGGCATCGTTGAGGCTAAGGATCTGCGCCTGGAGCCGCCGGAGGGGGGGTGGCGCCTGGCGTGCGGGGAGACGTTGCCGGAGATCACGGTGCGTTATGAGATGGTGGGGGAGCCGGCGGAGGATGGCTCGAACGTGGTCTTCATCTGCCACGCGCTGACGGGGGACGCGCACGTGGTGGGGTTCCGCCCCGGCGAGAACCCGGAGAAGGACAGGCCGAGCGGTTGGTGGGAGGGGATGATCGGCCCGGGGCTGGGGATCGACACGGGGCGCTTCTGCGTGCTGTGCGCCAACATCCTGGGCGGCTGCTCGGGGACGACGGGGCCGGGCTCGGTGGATCCGCGCACGGGGCGGCCTTACGGGCCGACCTTCCCGCCGATCGCGGTCTCGGACATCGTGGACGTGCACCGGGCGTTGGTGCGGCAGCTGGGGTTCCGCCGCCTGGCGGCGGTGGTGGGGGGCAGCTTCGGCGGCATCCAGGCGATGGAGTGGGCCATCCGCTACCCGGAGGACATGGCCAAGTGCGTGCTGGTGGCGACGGCCGACCGGCTGAACACGATGGCCTTGGCCTTCGACGTGGTGGCGCGCATGGCGATCATCCAGGACCCGAACTGGCGGGGCGGGGATTATTACGACGGCCCGCGCCCCGCCGCGGGCCTGGCCAACGCCCGGCGCCTGGCGCACATCACCTATCTCTCGCAGACGGGGCTGGAGCACAAGTTCGGCCGCGCCAAGCAGGCCGAGTGGGTGGCGGAGAAGGGGCAGGACTTCCACCGCCAGATGCGCCACGACTTCAAGACCTACTACCAGATCGAGTCCTACCTGGAGTACCAGGGGCAGAAGTTCGTGCGGCGCTTCGACGCGAACAGCTATCTGCAGATCACCCGCGCGCTCGACGCCTACAACCCGGAGGAGACCTTCGGCTCGCTGGAGGCCGCCGTGCGCCAGATCCAGACCAAACTGCTGATGGTGAGCCTGAGCGGCGATTGGCTCTTCCCGCCGGAGGCCTCCGCGCCCTTCGTGCGGGCCTGCCTCAACGAGCGCAAGGACATCTCCTATTGCCATCTGCGCGCCCCCGCCGGGCACGACGCCTTCCTCACGCACATCGACCAGCTCAAGGTCGTCATCCACGCCTTCCTGACGGCGACGGACGTGCGCGACCCCTCCACCCTGCGGCGCGAGGAGGTGGCGGCCTTCCGCCCCTTCGTCCGCCACGTGCCCGAGGGCGCGCGGGTGCTGGACATCGGCTGCGGCGACGGCACGCTGCTCAAGCAGGTGGCCGTGAGCCAACGCGCCTGGTGCGTGGGCCTGGAGCGCGACCTGGAGAAGGTGGTGGTGGCCCTCCATGCGGGGGTGAACGTGCTGATGCTGGACATCGACCGTCACCTCCAGGCCATCCCCGCGCACGTCTTCGACGTCTCCATCATCTCCCACACCATCCAGGTGCTGCGCCGGCCTGACGAGATGATGAAGCAGCTCCTGCGCGTCTCCGACTGGGCGCTCCTGGCCTTCCCGAACTTCGGCTACTTCGGGCTGCGCTCGCAGCTCTTCTTCCTGGGGCGGATGCCCCGCACCCGGCAGTTCCCCTACGACTGGTACGACACGCCCAACATCCACAACTGCACGCTCAAGGATTTCTACGCCTTCAGCCGCGCCTTCAACCTCAAGGCCTCGCTCCTCAGCTGCCGCTCCGCCAGCCTCCTGGGGCGCCTGCTCATCCTCTTGGGCTTCCGCAACCTCGGCGCGGACGCCGTGATCATGCGCCTGACCCACGCCGAGGGAAAGGAGAAACCCGCCGATGGACGCTGAGACCGAGGCTCTCGTGGACGGTCTGGCCGGCCGCCTCGTCTGCCGCAACTGCCCGGCCATGAACACCCGCCGCGGGGCGGATCTCCCCGGCCGCCGCGCGATGGTCGCCACCCTCCGCGCGCTCCTCTCCGCCCTCTTCCCCGGGTGCCTCACCTACGAGCCCATCGACCACGAGGATCTGGGCGCCGTCCGCGCCCGCCTCCGCGCCATCGCCGAGGCGCTCACCGACCAGGTCGCCCGCATCGAGGCCTACCGCGTGCTGGAGCGCTCCCGCCCCGAGGGCTTCGACGCCCGCGCCCGCGCCGAGGCCGTCACCCGCACCCTCTTCGCCCGCCTCCCCGAGATCCGCTCCCTGCTGCAGGACGACGTGCTGGCCGCCTACGAGGGCGACCCCGCGGCCCACTCGAACATGGAGATCGTGATGGCCTATCCCGGGCTCATGGCCGTGGCCACCCACCGCGTCGCCCACGTGCTCTACGAGGAGGGCGTCCACCTCATCCCCCGCGTCTGGAGCGAGTACGCCCACAGCCGCACGGGGATCGACATCCATCCCGGCGCGACCATCGGCCGGGGCTTCTTCATCGACCACGGCACCGGCGTCGTCATCGGCGAGACCTGCGTCATCGGCCGCCACGTCAAGCTCTACCAGGGCGTCACCCTCGGCGCGCGCTCCTTCCGGAAGGACAGCGAGGGCCGCCTCGTCAAGGGCATCAAGCGCCACCCCAACGTGGAGGACGACGTCGTCATCTACGCCAACGCCACCATCCTCGGCGGCGACACCGTCATCGGCAAGGGCTCGGTCATCGGCGGCAACGTCTGGCTGGCCCACTCCGTCCCCCCCGGCTCCCGGATCTTCTACAAGGAAGGCTGACCATGCGCACCCCCCTCCCCGCCCTCCTCCTCGCCCTCGCCGCCGGCGCCCTCCGCGCCGAGCTGCCCCCCGCCGTCCTCGATGCCTGCCTGCGCCCCACGCTCACCGAGCACGCCTCCGGGCAGACCTGGGCCGCCATGACCCGCGCCAAGTGGGAGGCCGCGCCCTTGCGCGTCCACGAGCGCGGCGGCCTCCAGGTCGCCGAGGCCGACGGCCTGGCGCCCACCAACGGCTGGGCCGCCGTCACCCTCACCCTCTCCCAGCGCCCGCAGACCGCCGCCAACCCGCGCCCCATGCAGACCTTCGCCGTCTCCGCGCGCCCCGTCCACCCCCTGCGCGAGGCCACCTTCGACGTCGCCCTCATCCGGGACGCGCCGCTCCCGCCCTGCTCCGTGCGGCAATGGGGCGGGCGCGTGGCGCTCGTGGCCGAGGCGGGCGATTGGTATGTTGTCGCCGGGGACCCCAAGGCCACCCTCACCCGCACCGAGGGCGCGGAGCCGCGCTGGACGCTCGCCCTCAAGGGCCTCCGCGCCACGCCCGACGCCCCCGCCATGGCCTCCCTCCTCATCGGCGAGGGCGCGTTGCCCCCCGAGCCGCGCACCGTGCCCCCGCCCGTGCGCCGCGCACCCCCCAAGCCCCCCAAGGCCGCGCGCTGACCCGCCATGAGCCTGCGCCCCCTCTTCGCCCTCGCCCACGGCCTCCTGTGGTTGGCCGGGGTGGCGGTGTTGTTGGTGGGCCTGGCCCTCTGCGTCGCCGCCTACGGCCTCCCCGGCGCCTGGTTCCAGGGCGCGCTCGACGCCGCGATCCCCGCCGACTGGGGGCGCCTCACCGTCGGGCGCGTGGCGTGGCGCCCCGGCGCGGGCCTTGTCTTGGAGCGGGTGGCCTTCCGCGCGCCAGACGGCCGGCTGCTAGGCGGGTTCGCGCGCGGCGCCTTTGGCCTGCGCCTCCGCGGCGGCGGGCCGTGGGCCGAGCGCCTGACCTCCGCGGAGATCGAGGGCCTCCACGTGGCGCAGATCGACTACGGCCCCGAGGGGGAGGGCGGCGGCGGGGAGGGCGGCGAGCCCTTCCCCGACCTTTCGGGCGTGCCGGTGCCGACCCTCCGGGGCGTGCGCCTGCGCCTCGCCGACCCCGACATCGTGGAGATCCGCGCCCGCACCCTCACCGGCACGCTCGACGCGGGGAACGGCGCCCTCCGTTTCCGCAACCTGGTGGCCGACGTGGATGGCTCCGGCGACCAGCGCGTCGAGGCCGACGTGACCATCGACATCCACGACGCCAAGGCCTCCGCCTCCATCCGGGGCTTCCTCATCCAGACCCGCCTCGACGGCCTCTGGCGCGCCATCAACTGCCCCGTCATCGGCCGGTACTGCGACCATTTCGCCCTCGCCGGCCCGGCGTGGGGCGACTGCGCCTTCACCGTCGGCTTCGACCTGGCGCGTGACCTCCTCGATCTCCGGCTCGACCTCGTCTCCACGGAGGGCGGCACCTACCGCGGCATCCCCTTCGACGAGGCCCAGACCACCATCCGCTGCCGGAGCATCTGGGACACCGTCGCCGAGATCGGCCCCGTCGTCATCCGCCGCGGCGGCAAGGTCGCCGCCACCGCCGACCTGCGCCTGGACTATCCCGCCGACCGCCTCTCCTTCCGCGCCCGCGCCACCGGCCTCACCCCCGCCGAGTGCCTGGGCATCATCGACGGCGAGCTCGCCGCCGATCTTCCTTCCATCGTCTGCCCCGGCTTCCCCTCCGTCACCGTCGCGGGCCACATCCCGCTCTCCGGCGACGAGACGCTCCCCTCCCAGGTCGTCCTCGAAGGCGAGGCCAGCGCCCCCGGCGGCGCCCTCATCGAGGGGCTCCCCACCGCCTCCGCCTCGGCCCGCTTCGCCATGACCAACGGCGTCTTCGCCCTGCGCGACGTGGCCCTTGCCCTCCCCCACGGCGGCGCGGTCTCCGGCGCGCTCGCCTTCGACATCCCCGACCGCGCACCCCACGCCGAGCTCTCCGCCGCCCTGCGCCTGCGCGAGGCCTCCCTCGCCGACCTGCTGGCCCCCTTGGGCAGCGAGACGCTCACCAACTGCTTCGCCACCGGCTTCGTGGATCTCCGCGGACGCCTCGGCCCCGACTTCCCCTCCACCCTCCAGGCGGAATACGACCTCACCGTCGATGGCGGGCTGATTCGCCGCCTGCCCCTCTTCGCGGGCCTCACCGACCTCTTGGCCGAGCACGTCCCCGGCGTCTCCGCGGTCACCGATTCCTCCACCGCCCGCCTGGTGGGCACCGCCGACCACGGCATCTTCGCCATCCCCGACTTCTCGCTCGATGGCGACCTCCTGGCCATCGAGGGCCCCGCCACCTACGACCTCCCCAACGACGCCCTCTCCGCCGAGGTCATCGCCGGCAACTTCCGCCGCGGCACCCTGATGGGCACGCTCACGCGCTGGGTCACCGTCCCCGTCAACCGCTTCCTCTGGCGCGTCAAGGTCGCCGGCCCGCTGGCCGCGCCCACGTGGAGCCTCTCCACCGTCCTTGGCCGCTGGTGGGAGAAGGCCCTCGGCGGCGATTCCGCGCCGTCCGACGGCGAATGAGAAAAGCCCCCGCCCGAATCCTCGGGCGGGGGCTTTTTTTTTGTCCCCTGCGGCTTACTTCACCACGTTGCGGGGGCGGATGGTGATGTGGAGCTCGCGGAGCTGCTTCTCGGTGACCTCGCCGGGGGCGTGCATCATGAGGTCCTCGGCCTTTTGGTTCATGGGGAAGGCGATGACCTCGCGGATGTTCTCCTCGCCGGCCAGGAGCATGACCATGCGGTCGACGCCCGGGGCGACGCCGGCGTGCGGCGGCGCGCCATACTTGAAGGCGTTGAGCAGGCAGGAGAACTTCTGCTCCACCACCTCGGGGCCGTAGCCGGCGATCTCGAAGGCGCGGTACATGATGTCGGGCCGGTGGTTGCGGACGGCGCCGGAGGAGAGCTCGATGCCGTTGCAGACCACGTCGTACTGATAGGCCAGGATGTCCAGCGGGTCCTTGGTGTTGAGGGCCTCCAGGCCGCCCTGGGGCATGGAGAAGGGGTTGTGCGAGAAGATGGTCGCCCCGGTCTCGGGGTCCTTCTCGTAGAAGGGGAAGTCGGTGATCCAGCAGAAACGGTAGGCGTTCTGCTCGATGAGGCCGAGATCCTGGCCCATCTTCTTGCGCAGGGCGCCCATCATGGCGGGGGTCTTCTCGGGCGTGTCGCAGATGAAGAAGATCGCGTCGCCGTCCTTGAGGCCGCCGCGCCGGGCCAGGGCGTCGAGCTCCTCGGGCTTGAGGAACTTGGCGATGGGGCCCTTGATCTTGTCGGTGTCCCAGACGAGGTAGGCCAGGCCCTTGGCGCCGAGCTCCTGCTTGGCCCACGGCTCCAGCTTGTCGAAGAAGCTGCGGGGCTTGGACTTGATCTGCGGCACGGGCAGCGCGCGGACGATGGCCCCGCCGGCGACGGCCTTGGCGAAGGCGCCGAAGCCGCTCGCCGCGAAGAGATCCGTCACGTCGATGATCTTCAGCGGGTTGCGCAGGTCGGGCTTGTCGGAGCCGTAGGTGAGCATCGCCTCGCGGTAGGGGATGCGCCGCCAGGGCGCCTGGTCGATCTGCCAGCCCTCGGGCGCGAACGCGGCGAAGGCCTTGGAGAGCACGTCCTCGACCACGGCGAAGACGTCGTCCTGCGTGGCGTAGGACATCTCGATGTCCAGCTGGTAGAACTCGCCCGGCGAGCGGTCCGCGCGCGAATCCTCGTCGCGGAAGCACGGGGCGATCTGGAAATAGCGGTCGAAGCCCGCCACCATCAGCAGTTGCTTGAAGAGCTGCGGCGCCTGCGGCAGGGCGTAGAACTTGCCGTGGTGGACGCGGGAGGGCACCAGGTAGTCGCGCGCGCCCTCGGGGCTGGAGCAGGTGAGGATCGGCGTCTGATACTCGTTGAAGCCGTGCGCCTCCATCTGCTTGCGCAGGAAGCTGATCAGCCGGGAGCGCAGCACGATGTTCTTGTGCACCCGCTCGCGGCGGAGGTCGAGGTAGCGGTAGGTCAGGCGCATATCCTCCGCCGGGTCGGTCTCGTCGGGGATGTAGAGCGGGGTCGTCTCCGAGGGCGACTCGATGAGGCACGCATCCGCCACCAGCTCCACCTCGCCCGTCGGCAGATCCGGGTTCACCGTCGAAGGCTCCCGGAGCACCACCTGCCCGGTGAAGGTCAGGACGCTCTCAAGCTTCACCTTCTCCACGTCGGCGAAGAAGGCGCGGCTGGGGTGGACCACCACCTGCGTCAGCCCGTAATGGTCGCGCAGGTCGATGAAGAGGATGCCGCCGTGGTCGCGTTTGCGGAAGACCCACCCGGAGAGGCGGGCCGTCTTGCCGGCGTCGGCGGCGCGGAGTTCGTTGCAGGTGTGCGTGCGATAAGGATGCATACAAAGCCTCGTTGTCTCGATGAACGCGCGACAGTATACCACAGAGGTTCGGGTGTTTGGAAGTTTGGAGGCTTGGAGGCTTGGAGGCTTGGCCGCGCACGCGCAAGCGAAGACGCAAGGTTGCGCGGGAGGGCTTGCGGGCTCCGCCGGTCGCTCTGCGGGCTGACGCCCGCTGACCGCTCCCTACCGCCCTCGCCTCCCGCGCTGCCCAAAGGCGTTGGCATGGCGGGGGAGTTTTCGCGAAGACGCGGGTGCGCCGGGACGCGTCGGCGCTAACGCCGGGCACATCCGTGCCCTCCCGCGCCGAGCGCCCCGGCTTCTGCGGGGGGATTGCCACCCCCCTTGCGGTGCGAAGGCGGCGGGCGGGAGGGCGAAACCAGGGGGCGGGACGCCCCCGCCGCTTTCGCCCGGCGTTAGCCCGCCGTCCTTCGCGCACCCTCGCGTCCTCGCGGAAAAGAAGCGTCGGCGGCCAGCCCTCCCCGGCTCGGCGGCTGATCCACCTCGGCTCGGCGGCTGATCCACCTTGCGTCGGCGGCCGATCCACCTTGCGTCGGCGGCCGAGCCGTCGGGAGGGGGCGGCGGGGGCGCCCTTTTCGGGGGCGCTTGCAATAGGTGGTGGGGGATGTTATACTGCTTTCAGAGTCGCACAAGGTGTGCCACCTTATCGAAAGGAGAAACGACGATGAGTGCTTCACGCAGATTGGGGCCGTGGCTGGCGGCCGCCGTGGCGGTCTGTTTTACAGGGGGGGGCATTGCCGCCATCCCGGACGACGACCCCATTTGGCAGGATGTCTCCTACTATAGCACCTTCGACAACCCGGATTTGGGGTTGGCCCCCGAGAAGGGCACGGGCTCATGGAACACCACCGAGGGCGGGGATCCGGCCTTCATCACGGTCTCGGGAGCCTCCCGCGCGTTGGACATCGCCAACTATAACGGTTTGACGCCAGAGGAGGGGCAGAAGGTCTTGGCGCAGGATGAGCCGTGCTTCACCATCGCAATCCGCGCCAAATTGGGCACGCAGACGGATGGGTTGCTCTTCGCGTTCGGCTCCAAGGCGACCAATGGCGGCTTGGCGCTCCGCCGCGGCAACGCCGTTGGCAAGTTCGCCGTCACGGCGGATGGCGACTATGAGAGGATGAGCTATCAGCCGCCGATTTCCAGCGACACCGCGTATTACACCTATTTCATCACCTATGACGCCTCCGCCGCCAGCGGGAACCTGAAGCTCTATGCGGCGGACGGCGCGGAGCCTGTCGCCTCCGCCACTGCCTCTGCCTCCAGCCTGACGGACGTCATCAACCTGCCCTTTCAGTGGGGGTGGCGTCACGGCGAGACGGATGATGGCGGCGTCGGTCTGCGTTGGGAGCAGAAGGGCAATGGCGCCATCGACACGCTTGGTGTCTGGAAGCGCCAGTTGACCCAGGAGGAGCGCACGCGCCTGTCTCGGGAATGGAACAACCAATTGGCGATTGCCTTCGAGGATGTGCCGGAGGGGTGGGGCGAGGTCCCGACCCATGGCCTTAACCGCACCGCAGACGGCACGCTTGAGTTGGACTTGCTCGTCGAGGCGCGGCAGACGTTGGGCGGCCGCGCGGCCAATGTGGCGGAGATCGTCGGCAGTTCAGGCACGCCGAGTATTTATGGCATCACCGGCAATGGGCAGGGCGACAGGAGCACCTTGGAGCGCGATGTGTGGCTGAAGGTCTCCGGCGGCACCTACGGCACCATCGTCGGCGGCAAGGAAAACAACTGGACGAGCTCCCGCGCCAATACCATCAAAGGCAATCTGCTGACGGAGGTCACGGGCTCTTCCACCCGCGCCAAGAACGTCATCGGCGCCATCGCCGCTGGCGGCAACGGTTCGAACAGTGGCGCGTTTCCCTTCACGGGCGACTCGCTGGTTACGATCGCAGACGGCGCGCAGGTCTCCGGCGCCGTCGTGGGCGGCGGCACCTCCCAGCACCGTTTCACGGTGCAGCACAACGGCGACGCCACCGTGCGCATCCGCTCCCTCATGACCGCCAACACGGATGGCGACGGCATCGTGGGCCGCCCCGACATCGTCGGCGGCGCGCTGCCCGGTGCGTCCGGCAATGTGGGGTCCGGCTACGTCGTCAACGGCGACACGCGCGTGGAGATCGAGATCCCCGAGGCTTCCGGCTCCTTCGGCAAGCACGTGTTGGGCGCCTCGCGCGTGGCGGACAACACGACGGGCAACTATACCGTCAATGGGGACTCCACCGTGGTGGTGGACGCGCCCAACGTTACCTTCGGCAGCAAGATTCTCTGCGCGGGCGGCAGCGGCGGCACCGCGCACGTTACGGGCACGGCCTCGCTGGTGCTCCGGGCCGGCATCTTCACGGGCAACCTCATCCCCTGCGAGCGCGGCGCCACCGTCGGCGACTCCGCGCTCGTCATCGACGGCGGGGAGCGGGCCGTCGACCTCTCCGGTGCCACGATCGATTCCTTCAATCGCCTGACGCTCCGGGGCGATGTGGTGCTGGGCGACCGCCGCCTCCCCAACGCCATCGTCTCGCAGGAGGTGGAGGGCGCCACCGCGCAGGTAACGCTGACGGAGGACGAGATCGCGGCGGGCGTCGTAACGCTCGGGCGCTATGAGGGCACCCCAATGGACTTCTCTGAGCTCTTCGAGGTCACCAACCCGCAGGAGGGGTGGGCGTTCCGCTTGGTCGGCGGGCGCGTGGAGTATGGCGCGCCCACCAGTCTGGCGTGGGCCACGCCCGCCGAGGGCACCGACTGGGCCGCGGGCTTTGCGGGCTTCGCCGCGGGCGCGGATGTCCGCTTCGGCGCGAATGAGGCCAGCGAGCCCGTTACGCTCCCCGAGGTCGTCTCCGCCGGGTGGGTGGACGTCTTGGGCGACTATGCCCTCTCCGGCGCGGGTGCGCTGACGGCCGAGTCCGTCACCGTCGAGCCGGACGCCACGCTGACGTTGGGCACGGGGAAGGCCGTCCGGGCCCGCTACCTGCGCCTCTCCATCACCGACCGCACCACCGGCGGCGAGCACAACGATGGCGTCGCCCTTGCCGACCTCGCGCTGACCTTGGGCGGCGTGCGCCTCCCGTGGCCCGCGGGCGCCACCATCACGGCCAGCCAGGCGCAGACGAACGGCCCCCACCGCGCGGAGGATCTCCTGGACGGCGACCTCGGCACCAAGTGGCTCTGGTCGACGGATACCTTCTCCGCCTGCACGCTGACCCTCGACGCGGGCGCGGGCCGCTCGTTCGCCTTTGACGGTTACGCCCTGGCGGTGGCTGACCAGAACGGTCGCAACCCCCGCGTCTGGACGCTGGAGATGAGCGACGACGGCGCGGACTGGGAGCCCCTTGATACCCAGGACTTCGACAACGAGACCGCCCTGGCGTGGACGCCCAGCGCGTGGCTGGGGGAGACCCTCCCCGTCTCGGCCGAGCCTTCGGACGGGCCCTTCGTGCTTGGCATCCCCGAGCCGGGGCGGCTGGACGTCCTCGGCACGCTTGCCGGCCAGGGCCTTGTGCTGGGCGACGTCCGCTTCTACGAGGGCAGCGCGCTCGTGGTCGACGGCGTCTCCGTGCCCACCGTCACGGGTGAGGCCGCCGGCACGGTGGCGTTGCGCGTGGAGGTGGAGGGCGAGACCTTCCTGCCCGTGCTCCATGCCGCGCAGGCTGGGATTGCCTTTGTCGCGCCCGAGGGCTACGAGGTGCGCCACGTGGACGGCACCTATTGGCTGGTGCCCGCGTTGACGGAGCCCTTCTCTGCCACCGTCTCCGGCGAGGCCACGTGGATGGAGGCCGGCTGGGCGGACACCGCCGGTGCGCCCGTCGATGCGGCGCAGTGGCCCTATCTGCCGGTCGCCGAGCGCGTGGTCGAGGTCACGGCGGGCGCCGAGGGCGCGACCCTGCGCACCGACCCCACCGTCACGCAGGTGGCCTCGCTCGCGGTCAAGCCCTCCGAGCACACCCTCACCTTGGCGGGCGATGCCACCTTGGCGCCGCAGGCGCTGACGGTCGAGGGCGCGTTGGCCGCCTCTCCCGACACGCTCACGCTTCCTTCCGGTGGCGAGATCGCGGGCACGCTGACCTACGACGTCTCCGGCTCCGTCGCGTTGCCCGCGCTCTCCGGCTCCGGCACGCTCGTCAAGACCGGCTCCGGCACGCTGACGCTGGATAAGGGCATCGCGGTCACGCCTTCCATCCACGTTCGTGAGGGCATCTTCCGCTTCCCGAGCGCCGAGGATTGGGGGACGATCTATGGGTCCATCCCGAATCTGATTGCGGAGGGCGGCACGCGGGTCGAGGTCTCGGCGCCGATGGGCTCGCTCTCGGACGCGGATGCCACCATCACCCTGCGCGACAACGCGGTCTTCTTCTTCAACTGCGGGAATGAGTGGCTCTCCACGCGCCCCATCGCGCCGACCTTCCTGATCGAGAACGACGGCTCCGTCGAGAAGGCCGCCCATATCCGGGGCGTGCACAACGGCAGGGCGGTCGATTTCACGGGGGCGATCCGCGGTCGCGGTCTGCTCATCTTTGACGAAGACTCCGGGGAGGAGAGTAACTCCTACGACCTCCGTTGCGCCATCACGGAGGAGGGGGGCACGTTGAAGGTGCGCTACGCCGACACCAACAGCACCATCTACAACCTTCATGCCGCCTCCTACTCCGGCGGCACGGAGGTGGCCTCGCGGGTGGATGTGCGCGATCCCGAGGTCTTCGGCACCGGCCCTGTCACCATCGAGGCGGGCGGCTCCCTCATCATCGACACCTCCGCCAACGCCGAGAACGTCCTCAACGTCCACGCGGCCTACGGCAACGCGGGCGCCGTCAGCGGCACCGTCAACCTCTGCGAGGGCGCGTCCCTCACCGTCGGCACGGCGGTCTTCGACAAGGTGACGGTGGCCGAGGGCGTGGTCGTCCCCGTGGCGGGGCTGCCCGCCGTGCCCTACGATGTCCAGGTCATCGCGTGGAGCGAGGGGCCGGAGACCGCCGAGTGCTTCGCGGTGGAGGGGCTGCCGGAGGATTGCACGTTGGTGGTGGAGGCCGATGGCCTCTGGGTGCGCGCCCGCGAGGTGGCGGACGTGGAATGGGCGACGCCCGATGCGGGCGGCGCCTGGGCCGAGGGCCTCCCCGGCTTCCGCCCCGTCGATAACGCGATCTTCGGCGCGAACACGGCCACGCAGGTGCCGGTCGCGATCGCGGAGGACACCACCGCCGCCGCCGTCACGGTCGCGGGCGACTACGCCTTCACAGGCACGGGCACGCTGACGGCCGACACGCTGACGGTGGAGGGCTCCCTGACGTTGCCGCTCGGCACGCCGCAGTCCGTCCGCTACGTCCGCTTCGTCCCCACCGCCCGCGTGACGGCGGATGTGCCGAACAACAAGGGCATCGCCATCGCGGAGTTCCAGCTTTTGCGCGACGGGGCGCCCGTGCCGTGGCCCGAGGGCACGGAGTGCGTGGCCTCCCAGGCGCAGGCATACGTCAGCCATCGGGACGATCACCTTATCGACGGCGACCTCGGCACCAAGTGGTTCTGGGAGACGGGGGACACGGCCTTCGATGACTGCACGCTGACTATCGACGTGGGCGAGGGCAACACCGTCTCCTTCAACGGTTACCGTCTGGCGATGGCCGACCAGATCGGCCGCAACCCCCGCACGTGGACGGTGGAGGTGAGCGCCGACGGCAGTCTGTGGACGCCCGTGGACGCGCAGGACTTCACCTCCGAGGAGGCCATCACCTGGCCCACCAACGCATGGATGACGCAGGTCTTCGGCGCCCCCGCGCCCCTCACGGTCACCGTCGAATCGGGCATGGCCGTCTCGGGCACGCTCGCGGGCGGCGGTCGCATCGTGGGCGACGTCGACTTCGCCGAGGGCAGCACGCTCAAGGTGCTCCCCGGCACGGTGCTCACCATCGAGGGCGGCGTCTCCGGCACGTGCGCCCTGGACCTCTCCGCGCTGGACATCCCCGATGAGACCACGCGCGTGGCGGTGCTCCACGCCCCCAAGGGCCTCACGCCCACCGCGCCCGAGGGCTTCGTCGCCATCTACCAGGATGGCACCTATTACGCCGTCCGCCAGGCCGCCGTCGGCGGCGCGTGGACGGCCACCCTCACCGCGGACGTGGATTGGAACGCCGCGCCGTGGATCGACGCCGTCGGCCGCCCCATCGACCCCGCCATCCTGGAGACGATGTCGGTGGACGCCTGGCAGTCGATTGACGTGGCGCTCACCGCCGAGGCGGACGTGACGCTCTCCGCGTTGCCCTACTGGGTGAAGAGCCTGACGGTCGTCGCCTCCGAGCACACGCTCACCCTCGGCACGCTCTCCGAGAGCAACCCCGAGCCGCGCTTCATCCCGCTGGCGCTGACGGTCAACGGCCCGCTCGTGGCCTCCACCGCCAACCTCGCGCTGATGGATGGCAGCGCGGTCACGCTCAACGCCGACTTCACCTATGAGGTGCCCGAGGGCGGGATCTTCAACCTCCCGAACGGAATCTCCGGCACGGGCCGCCTCATCAAGACCGGCTCTGGGACGTTGAGCATCTCCGGCATCACCATGCGGGCGGGTCTCCGCGTCGAGGCCGGCACGCTCGCCGGCGTCGGCGCCATCGAAGGCACGTTGGAGTTGGCCGACGGCGTGGCGCTCGATTGCTTCGCCGCCGGGCAGAAGACCGCCACGACGGTGGCGATCGACGAGGGCGCGGCCCTGACCATCGCGAACCTCCCCGAGCTCACGGCGGAGCGTCAGCTCCTGGCGTGGGAGAGCGGGCCCGAGACGGCGGACGCCTTCGCCGGCGCGCCGGAGGGCTGGGTCTTCGCGGTGCGGGAGGGCGGCCTCTGGGTCATCCCCGAGCCCTCCGGCCCCGTCCTGCCCACCATCGCCGAGGGCGACGAGGAAGGCGGCGTGGTCTTCGACGCCAACGCCGTGGCCGTCCTCTCCGCCGCCGCCGAGCGGGCCGGCCTCCCCGAGGTCACCGCCATCTCCGGCACGGCCAACGGCAAGGCCATGACCACCGCCGCCATCAACGAGGCGCTCGCCTGCCTGACGGGCGCGGGCTTGGTGACGGTCGACGGCACCGCCCTGCGCGTGGCCTACGACCTCAAGGTCACGGCCATCGAGCGGAACGATTACGGCGCCTCCGTCTCCATCGCGCTCTCCGCCCCGAACGGCGCGGTCTCCTTCGCGGTGGGCTCCACGGTGACCCTCGTGGCCGTCGATCTGGCCGACGGCTCGGAGACGACCCTGCCCACGAAGAAGCCGGTCTACGAGTCGGGCGAGTCCATCGTGGAGATTATGGCCCTCTCCACCGAGCCGACCTTCCTCTTCAAGGTGCGCGTTATCCCTCCGGCCCAATAATCCCACTCCCGCCACCCAAGGCCCCCGACTCCTCGGGGGCCTTTCTTTTTTCTTCCCCACGCAGCGCAGGGGCAGGGAACGAAACGCCTATTTCTGCTATAATGAAGATATTGTACGAGGAATCGAACACGAGCGTTGCAATCTCGCGGGAGTGCCTTATTGGGTGAGGTGCGCGGAGGGATGGCGACGTTTATGCGAGGATGACAGGATTTTGGTTATGTTGCGAGCCATCACGATTGAGCATTTTCGCGGCTTGGGCCGATTGTCGTTGCCTCGGTTGACGCGTTTCAATGTCTTGGCGGGGAAGAACAACATCGGGAAATCTTCGGTGCTTGAGGCCATCTTCCTGCTCTCAGGTATGAGAATGCCGGATATGCCCGAGCGTGTGTCGGCCAATCGGGAGATGCCCCCGGAGACGGCGCGGGAGCTTCATGCGCTGTTTCACGACCAAGACATCACGTTGCCGGTTCAGATTGTCGGACAGTTTGACGGACAGGAAGAGCGGCGTTATGTGTTGCGCACGCGGGAATCGAAAGATGGCGGATTCAGGCGTTACGAACTTCCCGGGGCGGACGGCACGCAGACTGTCACCAATGTCGAGGCCTATCCTGCGTTGGAACAGACCTATGCAATTGGCCCAAGAGGCGAGGAGCCGACTGAACAGGGTATTTTGAGCACGTTGGTAGATAAGGGCGGGAGAATCTTGGCGCTCTCTGGGGGAACCAGTCGGGAAACGTGGCGGTGTGCCTATCTTGGAGCACGAGAAAGAGGTGGCGGGACGGATCTTGCTGACCTCATCAAAAACAAGCAGGAGGGTCCGCTTATTGAGGCGCTCAAGCGCATTGATGGGCGTGTCCAACGCTTGGCGCTCGCCGGACAAGAGGTGTTGGTCGATCTCGGTGGACCAACGCTCCTGCCCGTCCCCGTTTTGGGTGAAGGTATGCTGCACGTCATCCGACTTTTCGTGGTGGCTAATGCTTGCCAAGGTGGCGGGTTGCTCTGCATCGATGAGATTGAGAATGGGCTCCACCATTCGGCAATGCAGGTGGTTTGGGAAAGCTTGGCACGGTTTGCGACCGAGCACGATGTCCAAATCATAGCGACCACGCACAATGTGGAGATGCTTCGGCAAATCGCCATGCCCATTGGCGACAACAGCACGGAAGACCTCACCTTCATCGGCCTTCGCCGCCGCAGGGACGGCACGGTCGTCGCCGAGACCCTTTCCGGCGCCGACACCGATGCACAGCTCGACCTGGGGGTGGAACTGCGATGAGACGTGTCCACATTGTTCTCGAAGGTAGCAAGGACGTCTACTTCCTGTATGTTCTCCTTGTGCGTCGCTTTGCTTTCGCGTCCACAAAGAAATGGGCTTCTTTGGTGTCTGGTAACGTGAGCCTGTCGCAAGGAGAGACATTGTCGTGCCATGAGGCTGACCTTGATGTGAGTCTCTATTGGACGGACGGGGTCGCCAATGTGGAAAGACAAGCCAAAAACCTCCTTCGTCCAGTGGAACTTCTGGATGCCGACACCTTTGCCGCCGCGCTCATCGTCGATGCGGACTCTCAAGACCCACCCGGAACGTCCACGGATAGGCGTACACATGGCGGGATCACGGAGCGCCCGAGCTGGCTTATTGGAAAGTTGCAGGAAAAGGCTCGGAAAGAGGTGCGGAATGATGTGAGGTATGCAGAACTGGGCATCTTCCCTCGAGAACACATCTTCCTCCTTCCGGACAACCAACGCGAAGGCGACCTGGAAACCCTGATGCGCGATTGTGTCAATCGTGTAGACCCCAATCACGAAACCTTCTTCATGGACTGCTGGGCCGGATTCGACGCGTGCCTTAAAGCGCACAACTTCAACCCCACCACGCGCAAGTCTATGATGACAGAATATGCGGCTGCCTTCGGTGTCCGTACTTGGGACCACA
Source organism: uncultured Lentisphaeraceae bacterium (assembly GCA_949288955.1). Taxonomy (GTDB): domain Bacteria; phylum Verrucomicrobiota; class Kiritimatiellia; order RFP12; family DVOR01; genus Spyradenecus. The sequence goes on along the minus strand of CASEMS010000010.1, from coordinate 82,615 downwards.
ACGGTATCAACCGAGCCTTCTTCAACGACACCCTCTGGAATTGGCAAGCCCCCGCCTTGGCACCCCTCATCACCTTCCTGTATACGCTTTTCTTCAACACCGAGCCCTTAAATAAACAGACCACCACGACGCCATAATCATTAAGCAATGAACGCAAGCAATCAAGCGGTCAAAGAAGCGTTAAAAACTTACATGATGGAAGCCTCTGCGGATTTTCCCGTCTTGCTGACAGGCCCGTGGGGATGTGGAAAAACCTATCTGATAAAGGAACTTATCAAACAAGTAAAAGCAGAGGGTGGAGAAGTCCTGTATATCTCATTGAACGGTGTCGCGTCTGTTGAAGAAATTGAGCGACGCATTGTTGAGGCGTTCTGTGGCGATGTCTCGCGTACATGGATGTTCAAGGCACTTCGTTTGGGAAATGGGATTGCCGAATTAATCAAGGGATGTGGGGCTGACTTGACGGGGGCGTTGAGTGGGATAAGCGCCTTTTTTAAGGAACGCGAACAGGGAAAAGCGCGTAAACAAGCGGTTGTATTTGATGACCTTGAGCGGTGTGAATTGCCACTTCGCCAACGAATGGGCTATTTGGAGGCGTTTGTCGAGCAGACGCAAAAACCTGTGGTCTACATTGGCAATGAGGAGAAATTGTTTGTAGATCAGGAGTACACATCGCTCAAAGAGAAGTTTGTAGGCAAGACCTACACCTTGGTTCGCGAACCGGAAGACGTGATCCCTATTTTGATGGGTGATAATGCTCTGTCTTTTCAAGAAGACAAACGTGTGTTGGCGTTTAGTACTTTGCTCATGAATGAGATTTACGATCAACTGAAGCATTTCAATTATCGCGCGTTTAAGGCGGCACTTTGGCAATTGAAACAGTGGAAGAGCGCATTGGGGGCGGAAATCTTTCAACCAGAACACTTGGAACTTCATTTCACATGCCTCTTTCTTCTCTTTGCGTATTCGACGCAACTCGGAATATTGAAAAACATAGCCCCAATTGGGGGAGATGGAAAGGAGGCCACCTCTTCTGACAAGAAGTTTACTTGGGGGGATTTGCTTTCCATTTGCACGCAGTTTGACTTTGAGATGTTTGGATCGTTTCTTTCGTTCAATTGGCTGCTGAGTTCAGAGTCGTGGACAACAGTGATTGATGGTTGTAGCTTCCATGCGGAAACGATTCGCGAGGAACTACGACAGTCTGTTTACTATCGTCAGGATTACGCTTGGGAACCGTTGTTTAGAGCGTGGGCAAAGGATGATGGCGAAACCCGTAAGGCGCGGAGGAAAGTCTTGATTGCTTTGCAGGAACACAAAATTACGGACTCCGCGGAAATCAGGCTTGTGTTCGAACTTTTAAGAAAATACGATAAACGGCGGTACGACGCATTGAAGTTGATAAGACCCTCTCTTTTGGCGCATTTCCTTCCCGCGTGGGAAGATCATTTGCAACATTTGGCGAGGCGATTTGAAGATTATGTTTCGAGTGTGAGGGAGCAACTAGTCTTCTCCGAAGATGGTACGTGGAACGACAGTTTCGCTGGATTTAGTATCTCGGAAGAGAAGGATGATTGGTATCAACACAATCTAGAACTTGTTGAAAATCTTGCGCAAAAGCAGTATGAAACGAAAGTCAAGGAACAGATAACCGACTGTCTGTGTAAGGAAAATCTGATAGGCCTGTGCCAATTCTTAATGAGCGAGAAGATTCGCAATCGGCCGGTAGTTCTATTGGATGACGATGCCTGTGCGCAATTTGCGGCTTTACTTTTAAAGGCATCAGTGGAAGACTCGCTTGTTTTTCAAGAGATGGTACGAGAACGGTATTTCGTAAGAGTTCAGAATTGGCAGGAGTGGTTGCCGAAATTGATCCAAGAGGCGGATTCGTGGAAGACCATTCTTGAGAAAATGAAACAAAATCGAGTGGCGATCTATCATCAGAAGGGACAGTGGAAACAACCCAATCGTATCGCGCTTGTTGAGACGACGATAAACACAATTCGAACTTCGCTTGTTCAACGGTTCAACACTATTCTGTCATCGAGGAAAACGAACGAAGAACCGAACGAAATGATGAACACGACGGAATAAGGCAAAGTGTGATTGCTACGTTTTTGCTACACTAAGCGCGTTATGAAACCTCAGGCACAAGCGGTAACGCCAACCCAAAAAGAACGGCAATTGCCCTTCTTCTCTGTGATTGTGCCTGTCTACAACGTGATACCCTATTTGGGCGAATGCCTCGATTCCGTTTTAGCGCAGACCTTTGCTGACTGGGAATGTCTCTGCACCGACGACGGCAGCAAGGACGGCTCCGACCTTATCCTTGATGCCTACGCCCGCCGCGATCCTCGCTTCCGTATCACCCATCAACCCAACGCCGGCGTCTCTGCCGCCCGTAACCGTGCACTCGATTGCCTTCGCGGCCAATGGGTCGGCTTTCTCGACGGGGATGATTGTTATGCCAAGCAGGCGCTTGGTCAAGTGTATGAGATGTTGAGGCAAAACCAAAACGTGTCGATTGAGTTCGTCAAGTGGGGTTATTGTTTGATGGGGGGAGGGTATTATCAGGGAAGCGCACAGCCGCTATATCTGACACAAATGGAAACCATCCGTTTCTTTATTGATGAAATGATTGTCGGTGGAATGATTTTGGGTGGGCTAATACGGGCGGATGCCGTTGGGGCTCTTCGATTTCCCATTGGGATTTCAATGTGCGAGGATACGTGCTTTTTCGCGGGTTTGGCTGGGCGCCTACATGGTATGTTGATGATAAGGCAGTGTGCATATTATTATCGGATTCATGCTGGGCAAGCGACGAAAAGACAGGGCATCCGATTACTCCATGATCAACTTAGGGCCTTCCGACTTGTTTATCAGCGTTATTTGTCTTGTGTGTCTGGATGGCTGGTTTATGTTCAGAGGCTTCGGGAGGTTTTGGTGCATTGCTTAGTGACGGAAGTTACTATGCATGCCTGTTATCGCGGTGGGGCCGGAGCTATTGGGCATGAGGTGCGGATGTTCCTGCGAGACGTGCCTTTGCCTCTTCCCAAATGGAGTGTTCGGGCGTGGCTTGTCCGATTGATGCGAATTCCTGCGTTTGACATGGTTCTTTGTCATGCTTTATCTGCTATAGGGGCTTTGAAACAAATGCTCACAAGAAGAAGATTATGAAGATTGCCATTCTTATTCAAGATTTATTTGCGCGAGGCGCACAATATGTGGCAGCTATGTTGGCACGTGGTTTTGTGGCGCATGGATATGACGTGGATTTAGTAGTTTCTGAGGTGCATTGGGATTTATTACGTAGCGGTGAACAAGGCAAACCATTTGATGTGCCAAAAGGTGTGCATTGGGTTTGTCTCCCTTATCGGTCGGCACGAATGAATGTCTTTCCGCTTGTTAAGTATCTATCTACAACAGATGCCCGAGCGGTCGTGACGATGTCGTCAAATTATTTTTATGCATTGTCGTTGGCGCGAATGATAAGTTTCTTTTCTCGTGCGTCTATATATTATGTTGAACACAACGGAGGAATCGATGTCGAATTTGATGGGAAGACGTCTATCAAACCTCCACGACGATGGTCGGCGCAATGGGTGAAAATGAAATTGTTTCAGGCACCTTATGTGCATTTCATGGCTGTTAGCAAGGGCGTTGCCAATGCTATGGCAAAAATAGGGGATATCCCGCGTAATCGTATTTCTGTCGTATATAATCCAGTGGTTGACGATCTTTTCTTTGAGAAGCTGAAAAAGCTTCCTACGCATCCTTGGTTGAGAGAACGGAAATGTCCCACGTTTGTTGCTGCGGGGGCGTTTGTTTTGAGTAAGGGTTTTTTCACTCTTTTTGAAGCAATCAAGATTCTCAATCAATCCCAACGTGTCCAATTAATTATTTTTGGGCGTGAGGAAGTCCCGGGAGAGTATAAAGCATTTCTTGCACGAGAAGCATTAACGGATGTCGTTTCATTAGCTGGATTCTATGAGAATTTGCCAGCAGAACTTAAAGCGGCGACCGGATTTGTTTGTTCTTCTACGGTAGAATCGTTTTCCGTCGTGCTTGTTGAGGCTTTGGCAAGCGGGATTCCTGTCGTTTCGACCAATTGTCCTTATGGACCACCAGAAATTCTCAAAAATGGACTTTGGGGGAAACTTGTTCCGCTAGGGGATGCACATTGTCTTGCAGAAGCGATGCAAGACATTATCAACAATCCAAGTGTGCCCTCCCGACAATCTTGGGAGCCTTACACAATTGATTCTGTGGTTTCGCGATATGAAGCGGCAATGCGGCTAAAACATGCGAATTGAGATATAGAGGAGTAGTTTATGACGTTATATTGGAGAGTTCGACATCTTCTTGGACGAATTAAGCGTTCTATTTGTTTATGGAAGAAGATAGAGCAAATCCGTAATGAGTTGGATTTGTTAGAGCGTAATTTTTATTACGAGACTGGGCAGAAATTTCGGGATAATGCTCCGAATGTGTTGGGGATCGCAGATACATTACAGAAGATTATCCATGAGCGAAAGAGTATCTGGCGATATGGGGATGGGGAATTCAGAATGATGCTTGGGAAGCGAATGGGTTCACAATGTGTGAACTTAGAGCTCGGGAAGCGATTGCGTGAAATCATTGGGGATTCGGTGAATGATGGCCTTTGCGCAATCCCTAATATTTTTGGGTCAATGGATCATTTCAATTTGCAGGCTCGACGTTTTTGGCGAGACACGTTGTTTAGAACAGGGGAGAAATGTTTGCCGTTGTTTTGTTCTCATGCGATTTATGGGGATGCTTGTATTTCACGACCATCTCAAGAGTGTCCTGCATGTGGCGTCACTGATGGGACTGTTTTTGACCTATGGAAAGAGTTGGTGAAAGGGCGCGATCTCCTCATCGTTGAAGGGCGTTTTTCACGTCTTGGTGTTGGAAATGATTTATTTGATGGCGCGAAATCAACTATGCGTCTTTGGTGCCCTCCTTTCAACGCCTATACATTTTATGACGAAATATTGGAGACAACAAAGAAATATGCCCAGGGCCGACTAATTTTGTTGGCATTGGGGGCGACAGCGACGGTTTTAGCCTATGATTTGTGCAAAGCAGGTTTTTGGGCAATTGATGCAGGGCATGTTGATGTGGAATATATGTGGAAACAGATGGGGGCAAAAGAGAAAGTTCCTGTGCCGGGGCGATATGTCGGAGAGGTTGGCGCTGGGCATGAGTTGATTCCAATTGCCGGAGAGGAGAAACGTTTGAATGTCATTCAGGTAATAGGGAAATAAGAGAAAGAGACGACGTGAGAACAAATCGGTTGTTTTTTTATAATCTATTGAATAGGATGTTGCCAGAGACTCGTTGTTTTGGATTTCGAACGAAGTTATTGGCTTGGTGTGGGGTAACCATTGGGCAGGGCGTTCGGATTTCGGCTTCCGTAATTTTCAATGGGACAGGAGAAATAACGATTGGCGATGATGTGTGGATTGGGCCTGGTTGTTATTTGTCCGCCGCAGGGAGTGGGGAAATTCGCATTGGGAATCATGTTGATTTGGGCCCATCAGTTATGATGTTCACCGGTAGCCATTCGGTGGATGTCGAAGGGGAACATATTGGGGGCAAAGGAACCTCTGCCTCGGTCTCGATTGGTGATGGGTGTTGGTTAGGGGCGCGTAGCGTGATTTTGCCAGGCGTGTCGTTGCCGGAGAAGACATTGGTGGCGGCGGGCGCGGTTGTTACGAAGTCAATTACCACGTCGTATTGTTTACTTGCAGGCGTGCCTGCGGAGGTACGAAAGCGTTATCGCTGATGGAGTCGGTTTTACATCTATTGACATTCTACAGTTGTCGAGTCTTGGTGCGAAGTCAAGCGGAAAGGAACGGTGCGGGCTCGTATGAAGATTGCGTTGTTGACGAATGTGGTGTCGCCGCATCAGGTGCCGTTGGCGAAGGCGTTGGTACGGCGGGTGGGGGAGGCGAATTACCGCTATGTCCACACGGAGGCGGCGCATGGGGAGCGTACGCGGATGGGGTGGGGCGGGGACGCGGTGCCGACGTGGTGCGTGCAGGGGACGATGGAGGACGCGGCGTTAGCCGAGGCGGATTGTGTGCTGTCGGGGCTCCGAGCGTTGGGGCTTTTCGAGCGGCGCAACGCGGCGGGGAAGGCGACGTTCTATGCGGCGGAGCGGTGGTTTAAGCCGCCGTTGGGGTTCCTGCGGCTTTTGGTGCCCTCATACTTCCGGATGGCGCGGCGGTTCGCGCGGTGCGTGCGCGCGCCGGGGTTCCTCTGCCTGCCGATGGGGGTGCACGCGGCGCGGGACATGGCGCGGGTGTTGGGGCTTTTCGCGGGGGATTGGCGGTGCTTTTTCCGCGCGCCGAAGGTGGTGTTCGAGTCGCGGCCGGGTGGGGTGGTGGTGCCGTTGGGGCAGGCGATTGCGGAGGGGGTGCTCGACGCGGAGGCGGTTGCTTTCGCCAAGCAACATGGGTTCGCGCAGATTCCGCGGGAGCGATGGGGGCGGGTACGCCCCAAGGGGGTGTTCGCGAAATTGCGGATGTGGGGCTATTTCGTGGCGCCGGGGCGGGGCGCCTCCCGTGGGGGGGAGGGGGGGGCTCACGCGCTTCCAATCAAGCATCCGCCCGCGGCGCTTTGGGTCGGGCGGATGCTTGATTTGAAGCGCGTGGGGGATTTGGCGCGGGCGTGCCGCCCGCGCCCGGATTTGAAGCGCGAGGGGATTTTATTGGATCTCTATGGCCATGGCCCGGAGGAGACGCACCTGCGCAAACTCGCCAAGGGCTGCGACACTATCCGCTTTCATAACTTCGTGCCCGTGGCGCAGGTGCGCGAGCTCATGCGCGCGCACGATGTCTACGTGCTCCCCAGCAACGGCTACGAGGGGTGGGGCGCGGTGGTGAGCGAGGCTTTGGAGGAGGGTATGCGCGTCTTGGCGACGGTGGAATCCGGCGCCGGCGCAACGCTCCTGCCGCCGAGCAACCTCTTCCGCGCCGGCGACGTCGAGACCCTCGCCCAAAAACTCCGTGCGCCCATCCCGTCCGTCCCCATCGGCGAATGGACGGCCGAGTGTGCGGCGGAGGCCTTGTTGCGTTTGGTGCAGGAGATAGAGGTTCTGCAAAACGATTATGAGGAGTGAAATGACTACGAAACGTTCAGCCGAAATCGATTCGGTTCGCCTTTTCTGCAATCTGCTCGTCGTGCTGTTACATGCGTCGGCGGCTTTCCAATACGTTCGCCATGAGGGCGCGGAATATTGGTTTTGGAGTTTCCTGTGTGGTGGATTCGCTCCGGTGCTTCTGCCGACGTTGTTCTTCCTGTCTGGCTATCTGCTCTTTCGCAACTATTCGAATGCGCAGTATGGGCGGAAGATCTGGTCGCGTGTCCGGCGCCTGGCAGTCCCTTATTTGGCGTGGAATGTACTGTTCGTGGTGGTCTACTTGGCTTTTGCTGCGGTGGTGCCACGCTTGGCCACGCGCGTTGCGCAATTTGGGCTGGACACATGGTCGGGCTGTTTGGACAAAATCGTCTCTTTGACCATCCACCCAATCGATGGGCCTCTGTGGTTCGTCCGCACCTTGTTTGTCTTCGCACTCTTCGCGCCGGTGCTTGACTGGGTGTTCAGGAAAGTCCCGGCGTGGGGTTTGGCGATGTTGTGTGTGGCGCTGGTTGGTGCGACGGCACTTTTCCCTGGTCAGGCGGAGGCGTTGAAGATGACCTATCCGGCGTATGCGGCGATTGCCTTCATAACGGGAGGGGGCATGGCGGCTCGCTCGTTTGACGCCCCAGCCTTCTTTCAGAGGCATCGAATGGTCTTCTTGCCGATTTCCGTGGCCGCGATGGTGGGGATGTTTCTGGTCAAAGCCATGGTCGGCACTCTTCCTCCAGTGGTGACGACGGCGTTGACGGTATTGACAATCCCGCTTCTATGGACGGTGGCGAAGCCGCTGACACGGTTGCTCACGGCTCGGTGGATTCAGGAATGGTTGGCTCCATCAGCGTTCTTCGTCTATGCCGGACACTTCCTTTTTGCCTCCACCTTGCTTCACACGGTGGCACCATTGTTGCCCCGTGTAACAGGAGTGCTGACGATGCTATGCCTGATTTTTGTCTTGTTTGGCACGGCGCTTTGTGTGTTGGCACATCGGGTTGGGCGCAGGATCGCGCCGAGGCTGATGCGGGTGTTCGATGGGACGCTGTGAGCGGATAGGCTTGGATGATGAAAGGTGGCCCCCGGCGCGGGAAGCGTCGGGGGCCCTTTTTTGCGATGGCGGCTTGCTCGGGTCGGATCGGCGGCTGATCCACCTCGGACGAGCCGCTGATCCAAGTGGATCAGCGGCGGCGGAGGAAGGTGAGGGCCACCCCCAAGGCGAGGAGGGACAAGGCCGTCGGCTCAGGTGCGCCACTGGGGGGGGGGTGTATATGTGCCGCTTGTCAGGATGAAGGGGGCCCAGATGGCGTTCTCAATGTTTGGCTCGTCAGCGATGTTTCGAGCGAGAATAGTTTGGTCGTCGCGAAACTTGGAGGTCTCATAAATAGACCAATCGCTAGTGGCGAAAATGAGATCGTAATCGATGGAGGTACTTATCGTTGGCAATTTTCCGCTAAAGGTATATGCCCACACGTTGCAAGTGGTAGTCGTCGTGGGGCTGGTGTAAACCGTGACGGTTTGTGAGGTGGGAGTGGCAGTCGCGGCAGCAATACGCGTGCCATCTTTTTGGGCGAGGATGAGTCGCTCCGGGACGAATTTGTCTGGCCCGGCTGATCGCATGGCGATAAGAACCGTTTCAAGGACGACCGTTTGGGAGGCGAGTTGCATATCGCCCGAAGTCGAGAGGTCGGAGAGGGAAAGGTTGAAAGAGGGAATCTGTACACCAGAGATTGGGCGCGATTCGCTAGGTTGTTGCGATTCGTCGGCTTGTTGTAGATAGTCGAAATTGGTAAGTGTCCAAGGCATGGCGACTGCTCGGGCGGAAACGAGTGCCAGCGTGGATAAAGTAATCGTCAGTAACAGTTTCGCAAGGGCCATAACGTAAATCCTTCGTTGGTAACTGTCGTGAGTATAACAAATGATTCGGATGAAAGGAACCAAAATGTGCTATAGTGTGGGGTATGCGGATTTTGCATGTGATTACAGGGATGGCTAGGGCCGCTGGCACCTCCGTCTTTTGCGGGGAGGTGTTGCGCCAATTGGCTGGGATGGGGCATGACTGCCGCCTTTTGGTGAGGCGGCGGGGGGAGGATTTCTATCCCGTCGGTGATCGGGTGCGCGTTTTCGTGGGGGGCATCGGCGGGGTGACGGCGGGTGGGTGGCGTCCGGAGGTGGTGCACATCCACGCGTTGTGGGATCCGTGGCTCATGCGGGCCTTCCTGTGGGCCAAGCTGCATAAAGTCCCGGCGGTGTGGTCGCCGCACGGGATGTTGGCGCCGTGGGCGATGGCGCATAAGCGGTGGAAGAAGATGGCGCCGTGGTGGTTGTATCAGCGGTGGGCGCTGCGGGGGGTGTCGACGCTTCACGTGACGTCGGCGCAGGAGGCTCGGTGGGTTCGGGATCTGGGTTTTCGCAATCGGATCGCGGAAGCGCCGTTGGGGACGGTCGCACCGCAGGAGGCGCCGGATTCTTCGGGGCGGCGGCACGTGGTGCTCTTCGTGGGGCGCATTTATCCCGTGAAGGGGTTGGATTTGCTGATTCGGGCGTGGGCGCGCCTCAAGCAGTCGTATGCGCTCGGGGATTGGCACGTGGTGTGCGTGGGCCCCGATCAGGCCGGGCATATGGGGGAACTGGAGCGCTTGGCGCAGCAGGTGGGGGTGGTGACGCAGAGGGCGCAGCTGGAAAACTTCGCAGAGGCGGATGTTACATTCACGGGGCCGCTGTATGGTGCGGACAAGGAGGCGGCCTATCGTCTGGCGCGGTTGTTGGTTCTGCCGTCCTACACAGAGAACTTCGGGGGCGTAGTCCCGGACGCGTTGGGTTTTGGTTTGCCGGTCTTGGCCTCTGAGGCCACGCCTTGGTCGGTTCTGCACGAGAAGGGGTGTGGCGAGACCTTCGCGTTGGACGAGAAGGCGTTGGCGGAGGCTTTGGGGCGTTTTTTGATGGCTTCGGATTCGGAGTTGGATGAGTTCGGTCGTCGCGGGCGGGCTTTGGCGTTGAACCGATATGCCTGGCGTGCCATCGCACAAGTATTAATGGCGCAAATCGAAGAGGCTTGAAATGTGTTTGTGTAGAGCAGAAAAGGTAAAGGCAGAGACAATTTCGGTTATAGTGCCTGCATATCGCGTTGGGCATTTTTTAACGCGTTCGGTTAATTCTATTTTGTGTCAGACTTATCCGGCTATAGAAATTTGGATTGTGGACGATGGTTCTGATGAGGGAACAGGAGAAATCGCTGATGTGTTAGCTCGGGCAGACTCAAGGGTACATGTTCTTCATCAACGTAATAAGCGAGGATATTTAGCTCGCTTAATGGGATTACGTCGTATTCATTCTTCTTGGTTTGGTTTCGTGGATGCAGACGATTTCATTGAATCCACCATGTATGAACGTTTGTATACGTTTGCGGTTCAGAATAAATTGGAAATTGTACAATGCGATTCGTGCCATGGCGTATACATGGAGCCAGAACTTTTTTTAACACGCGAACAAGTTTTTAAGGAATATGTGTGGCCAAGGTTGTTTTGTGGGCAGGGAGCTGTCTTTGTTTGGGATAAACTTTATAAAAACACTTACGACTTTTCTCGTTTTGCAGAGATGTCGGTCTTGATGTTCGATGATATGATATTGAATCTTTACTTATTTGAAAAAGTAACGCGTCTTGGGCTTCTGCATGAGGGGTTGTATCACTATTTGCCTAATGCTCAGTCGTCTGTACGCAATTACAAGCGGCAGAATATGGTTGACTTTCTATCAGTTATACGATTTCGACGAGAAATGGTTATGCGTTATGGTGTGATGTCTTCAGAGATGATGTGGAATATGTGGATTATAAGAAATACGCGTAATCTGATTTTAAGTGCCATGCGGGCACCGTTAGCAATGGGAGAGAATCGGATTCAAAATATTCGTGATCTTTATCGCATATGCTCAAGTCAATTAATAGGTCGTTATGTAGGCAATAAAGACATTTGGGAAAGTTATTGGATTATTCGTCTTGCATGGAGTTTTCCTAGAAGTATGTGTTTGTTCTTTGCTTTTATTTGTTTTATACGCAACTGTTTTTCTAATGTGCAGAAGCGGCTGTCATATATGCCGTGTAAGGTAAAAGAGGATCTATGATGAAGATGGTAAACACTGCGTATCAACCTAAAAAGGTCGCTTGGTATCTTTTCGCAATAATTTTATTGTGCGGAATAATGAAAGCGACGGGAGGGACAGGTTTTGCTGTATTGCTTCTTGTGCTCATTGGAGCATTGATGAAGAACAGTATGCGGGGTATATTCTTTTGTCTGTTACTTACAGGGGTTTTGACTTTTGCGAATTCATTTATCGCACCGAAAGATGTAGTATTTTCATTTGCGAATCGAATTGTTTATTTATTGGCGAGTGTCGTTATGGGCTTAAAAGCTCTCAGTGTTCGACGTAGTCCATTGCTGACGCCATTTTTCACATTATTCGGATATTGCGTTTATATGGGTGTTGTTTCGTGTGCGGGATGGTCTCCGTTGATAAGTTATTTAAAACTCTTCCTTTTTGTTATTACATTGATTGCGTTTTTTAGTGTTTCAAAGGTTTATATTGCGGGAGGGGAAGAGGCCTTAGAGTTACGTAATATTGTTTTGGCGATTGCTATATTTTGGGTTGTAGGATCGCTGTGCCTAATCCCATTTCCTGGAATCGCAAAAGTTGGTGCACAGCAAGCAATAGAAATGGGATTGCCTGTTTCTGCGATGGGCTTGTTTACTGGAATTACAAATAGTCCACAAGCCCTCGGGCCACTCTTGGCGGCAACAAGCGTTATCCTTTTCGCCGATTTATTATTTGTCTTAAAACGGTGGGATATTGTTTATTCTGTATTATTGTTGGGTATCCCTGTTTTAATTTATTATTCTTCAAGCCGAACTGCGATGGGAACTTATGTGGCAGGAATGTGTTTTGTCGGGATGTGTTTCTCGTTCTCCAAACAGACCCGAACAACTTGGAAGGTACAGGTGCAGACAGTGTTGTTTGGTCTTTTTCTTTTAGGGGGTATTGTTTTTTCGATTAGTCCACAGATACGAGAGGCTACTGCGAGATTTGCACTGAAATATGTAGCAAAGGATGCGAAACTAGAAATTACCTCGGAAGAACTTCTTAAAACGCGTCAGGGATTGATGGATGAGGCTTTGAAGAACTTTAGTGAGAGTCCAGTTATTGGTAATGGATTCCAAGTGTCAAAGGGAATGGAACACCGAGAAATTAACTCGATTACGGATCTTTTGTCCGCACCGATTGAAAAAGGGGTATGGATAACTGCTATTCTTGAGGAAGGCGGGATCTTGGGTTTCGTTTTGTTTCTTATATTCTTGATAATTGCCTTTTGTTCATTCATATCTCAAGGTGCAGTTTCGACGGGTGCGGTTTTGCTTGTAATTTTGATTTCCAATCTTGGTGAATTTTCAATGTTTTCAATGACAGGTATGGGCGGAATTATGTGGGCTTTGGTGTTCACGGGATTAGCACTAGATGCGGCAAGGTTACGGAAGGAGCGTTGGGCAAGAATCTGGCAGCGGTCTATGCCGCCGGAGACTGCGATGGTTCAGAGGTGTTTTGTGGACTCTAAGATGTGTCGGAGTCGATAATTCGCTATGAGGCGGGACATTGCGTGCATTGGGGCGGGGTATATTGGCGGGCCGACGATGGCGGTGATCGCCAAGATGAACCCGGATAGGAAGGTGTTGGTGGTGGACATCAACGCGGAGCGGATCGCGGCGTGGAACTCGGACAGTCTGCCAGTCTATGAGCCGGGGTTGGACGAGATGGTGAAGGCGTGCCGCGGGAAGAATCTCTTCTTCTCGACGGACATCGCGGGGGCAATCAAGGCGTGCGACATCATCTTTGTGGGGGTGAACACACCGACGAAGACCTTTGGCGAGGGGGCGGGTTACGCCTCGGATCTGCAATACTGGGAGTCTTCGGCGCGGACGATCGCGCAGGAGGCGAACGGCGACAAGATCGTGGTGGAGAAGTCGACGCTTCCGGTTCGGACGGCGGACGCGATGGCGGCGGTGTTGCACACGCACCCGGAGCACACGTTCACGGTGCTCTCGAACCCGGAGTTCCTGGCGGAGGGCTCGGCAATCAACGATCTGCTGAACCCGGACCGCGTGCTGATCGGCGGGCCGCAGACGGCGCGGGGGCGGGCGGCGGTGCGGGCGTTGGTGGAGATTTACGCGGCGTGGGTGCCGCGGCGGCGTATCATCACCACGAATGTCTGGTCGAGCGAACTCTCCAAGCTGGCGGCCAACGCGATGCTGGCGCAGCGCATCTCCTCGGTGAACGCCCTCTCCTCCCTCTGTGAGGCGACCGGGGCGGACATCTCGGAGGTGGCGCACGTCATCGGCCTCGACCGCCGCATCGGCCCGAAGTTCCTCCAAGCCGGCCCTGGCTTCGGCGGCTCCTGCTTCAAGAAGGACGTGCTGAACCTCGTCTATCTCTGCCGCTCCTATGGCCTCGATGCGGCGGCGGATTATTGGGAAGGCGTCATTCGCATGAACGCCGAGCAACAGCGCCGAATCGTCGCCCGCACCGTCAAGGCCCTCTTCAACACCCTCGCCGGCAAGCGGATTGCGCTCTTCGGTTTCGCCTTCAAGGCCAACACCGGCGACACCCGCGAGACACCTTCCCTCACCGTCGCCAACCTCTTGGCCGAGGAGCACGCCCAGCTCGTCGTCACCGACCCCAAGGCCCTCCCCAACGCCCGGCGTGACCTTGCCCATCTCCCGCACGTTACCCTTGAGCCAGATCCTTACGTTGCCGCCGAAGGTGCCGATGCCATCCTGCTTATGACCGAATGGCCGTGCTACCGCGACCTTGACTGGGCGCGCATCCACGCTTCCATGCGCAAGCCCGCGCTGCTTTTCGACACGCGCAATCTCCTTGACCACCGCGCCCTCCAACGGCTGGGCTTTCGTGTCCTTGCGGTGGGCAGGGAGTGAGGTTGGTGGAGACAAAAAAAGGCGCCCGGATGGGCGCCTTTTTTTGTGCCGTGTGGGTTACTCGATGGGCTCGGTGGGGGCGGCGAGGAGGGGGGCCTTGCCGTCGGGGGAGGTGGGGGGCTGGCGGTCGAGGTTCCAATCGAGCCAGTCGGCGGTGATCTGGAAGGCGGAGTTGAAGGACATGCTCTGGGCGAGGCGGGTGCGGGCGGCGGTCTTGGCGAGGGCGTCGCCGGGTTTGCGCTCGGCGACGTAGACGAGGAGGATGTCGTCGCCGGCGGTGAGGATGGGCTCGGAGAGGGCCTTCGTGCCGAGGGTGCTGACGGTGGGGAGGATCTCGGCGCGGTGGGGGAGGCTGAGGTCGGCGCTGACCTCGCTGAGGGTGAAGGTCATGGCGGTGGTGGCGGTGAGGCCATCGACCTTGCAGGCGGCGACGGCTTTGTCGAAGGCGGTGCCTTTGGCGAGCTCGGCGGAGAGGGCGTCGCGGATGGTCTTGCCGTTGGCGCGGAGGCGTTGCTCCAGCTTGTCGCGGCGGGCGTCGGCGAGGACGCGGTCTTTGACCTCGGCGAGGGGGGCGATGTGGGTGGGGATGACTTCGTCGAGGCGGATGAGGTAGACGCGGTCGGTGCCGGCGACGGCGTTGAGGGGGGTCTCCTCGACGTCCATCTCAAAGGCGGCGGCGAGGAGGTCGCGCGCGTTCTGGAAGCCGATGGGGCGGTCTTGGCGGAGGGTGGCGGTCTTGGGCTTGCCGTAGTCCTTGGCGGCGGCGTCGAGGGTTTCGGTGGCGGCCTTGGGGACGAGGGTCTCGTTGGCGTAGACGAGGGCTTCCTCGATGGCGCGGCGGGCGCGGACTTTCTCGATGGCTTTGTCTTTGACCTGCTCGAAGGGGAGGGTGACGGTGGCGTTGGTGCCGGTGCCGCGGAACTCCTCACTGTGGTCGTCATAGTATTGCATGGCGTCCATCTCTTCGACGGTGATTTTCTCGGCGAAGGGCTTGGTGGGGATCTCGACGTAGGTGATGCGGCGCTGCTCGGGGAGGCTGTAGTCTTCCTGGTTGGCGTCGTACCAGGCTTGCTGCTCTTGCTCGGAGACTTGGAGCGCCTCGGGCTTGAGGGTGTTGGGGAGGGTGGCGGCGTAGACAACGGAGCGGTCGTAGTAGGCGGAGAGGGTGAAGTCCTGCTCCATGGGGGAGGCCCAGCCGACGGCGTTGAAGACGGCGAGGGTGGCGACCTGCGCGGGCATCCAGGCGTCGCGGAAGGTCTCCTCGAAGAGGGCGGGGCGGGAGTATTGGTTGGCGTTGAGGAAGGCGCGGTAGAGGGAGGGGCTGAAGGCGCCGTTGGGGCCGACGAAGAGGGTCTCGAGCATCCCGACGGCGGCGCGTTGGCCGGCGGCGAGGCCGTGCTGGGCGCCGACCTCGCGGGCGGCGACGAGCTTCCAGTTGAGGCGGCGGCGGGCGGGCCAGTCCTCGGGGAGGGCCTGCCCGCCGCGGAGGAGGGCGCCGAAGACCTGCGCGGAGGAGGGCAGGTAGTAGGCGGCCTGCCCGTTGAGCACTTGGATGGTCTGCCCGGCGTTCTCGAGGGTGGCGGCGGCGATCGTGGTCTCGCCGAGGCGCCCGGCGGAGGATTGCCCGCCGGCCATGCCGGAGCAGGAGTCCGCGACGACGAAGGCGAAGACCATGAGCAGGGCCAGGAAGCCCCACAACAGTTTGCTTTTGATGAGGCGGGAGAAACGGTAGATGAACATAATCGCGTGGTTCGGGTTGTGTGGTTGTGGGGAGACGGCGCCGTGTGGCTCAGAGGAGCATGCCGTCGTCAAAGTCGTTCAGCTCGTCGGGCACGATGTCGCCGGCCGCGGCGGCGCCTTCCTCGGCGGCGTCCCCGCCTTCGGCGCCTTCCTCGCCGTCTTCGCCCTCGACGTCCTGGGGCAGCACCTCGGCGATGAGCTCGCCGGTGCTGTAGCCCTCGCCGCGGTTCTCGACGTAGCAGAAGTAGTTCTTGGCCTGGCCGTTGGCGTAGAGGGTGAGGACGGAGACGACCCAGTTGTCGGAGCCTTCGGCCTTGGCGCGGGTGATCTGGACGGAGGCGCCGGGGGTGAGGGAGAAGGGGGTGGCCTGGCCGTTGCCGGAGGGGATCTCCATCTTCACCTCGCCGAGGCGGCCGGTGACGGTGGAGGTCTGGAGGCCCTGGGAGTCGGCGGAGGAGAAGGCGTTGGCCTGGGTCATGCCGCTCATGGTGTAGTGGAGGCCCTTGAAGACGGCGTCGCCGGCGAGGGTGCGGAAGGAGAAGTCGTCCTTGGTGACGGTCTTTTCCTTGCCGATGTCGCCGAGGTGGAGCTTGGCCATGCCGTGCATGTCGGTGAAGGTGCCCAGCGGGGTGATGAGCTCGAACTGGCCGGGGAGGGCGCGCTCGTCCACGCGCAGGTTGTAGTCGCCCTTCTGCGCGTCGAGCATCACCTTGCGCCACTGGTCGGCGGCGCGGGGGGTGAAGATGGCGGGGCCGCGGATGACCACGTAGGTGAGGTTGGAGAAGATGGCGCGGAAGGTGGTGCCCTCGGCCACCTCGAAGCGCGAGCCGTAGGGATAGGCCTTGTAGGGGATGGCCTTGGTGGGGGCGGAGCCTTCGCCGGGCGGGGTCACCGTGATCGTGCCGCCTGCCGACACGTCCATCACCCTGACCATGGGGTCAAAGCGCAACGGCTTGGCCTCGGGCGCCTCTTGGGCGGCCAAGGGCGAGGCGCCCAGCGTCAGCGCGCCGAGCAGCATTGTCAACATCGCATTCCGGACCATTACTGTGCTCCCTTCTGAAGGATGGCAAACAATCATCTAGAGTGTATGATACCAAGCCCTCACGCCGGGCGCAAGCCTGTTTCGGCGGGGAAACGAAAAAAGTTGGGGGAAGGGTGGCGGAGAGGGAGGGATTCGAACCCTCGGTGCCCCTTGCGGAACACGACGATTTAGCAAACCGTTGCCTTCGGCCACTCGGCCACCTCTCCATGGATCTGGATTTGCCAAAAACGTGTGGGATACTAGCACACCCCCCGCCCCGCTGTCAAGCGGGGCCGCCGGGCTCGGCCCCCGATCCACCTCGGATCAGCGGCTGATCCACCTCGGACTAGGGGCTGATCCACATTGGGTCAGCCGCCGATCGGCTTCGGGGGGGCCGCCAAGCGCCCGGCACGGCGAGGGGGAGATCACGAAGCACACGAAGGGGGACACAGGGGGACACGAAGCACGAGGGGGGGACAATCACAACGGACACAAAGGCCACAACGGGAGCGCGGGCGTGGCCCGCGCAGGACTGCCAGAGGGAGATCACGAAGCACACAAAGGGGGGCACGGGGGACACGAAGGGGGATGGGCGGGAGGCGAGGGCGGTAGGGAGCGGTCAGCGGGCGAAGCCCGCAGAGCGACCGGCGGAGCCCGCAAGCCTCCCGCGCCCCCTTGCGTCTTTGCGGTCAAATCCCCCCAAGCCTCCAAGCCTCCAAACTTCCAAGCCTCCCCCTCTGCCCGCAAGCCTCCCGCGCCCCCTTGCGTCTTTGCGGTCCCCTCCCCGCAGAGCGAGCGGTCAAAGCCTCCGCAGGCCTCGTGCGCTCTCTTGCGCTTGACGCGGGGGGCGGCCCAAGGTGTATCGTATGGGGCCATGGAACGAAAGGAGCCTCTCATGCGAATCCCCGCCCGCTTGGCCCGTTGGGGTCTGCCTGCCGTGTTTGTCCTTGTCTTGGCCTGCGCCGTGGGGTGCCTCGGCGGTGCGCCGCGCGCGCCGTTCTCCGAGGAATCGGCCGCGTTGGTGGCCTATTATGAGCCGCGCCGCGCCGCCGATGCCGCGCACGTGGCGGCCTTGGACGCGGCGCGCGCCGGCGACTTCGCGACGCTCGCGCGGTGGCGGGAGGGGTTGGAGAGGGCGCTTCCTTCCGTGGAGGCTTTCAACCAAGCCCACGCGGGCCGGGTGACGCTCTCGGAGCGTGGCCCTTGGGCGGTCTACGCGCCGAGCGGCGAGGCCCGCGCCACCTTGCTCTATCTCCACGGCGGCGGTTGGTGCGTGGGGCCCGCGCGCATGAACGAGGCGTTCTGCGCCGCCCTCGCCGAGCAGGCGGGCGTGGTCGTTTGGTCGTTCGCTTACCCCTTGGCGCCCGAGCGGCCCTTCCCCGCCGCGCCCCGGGCCGTGGCGCAGGCGTTGCGCGACCTCCGCGCCAAGTTCCCCGACCGGCCGCTCTTCGTGGGCGGCGACTCCGCCGGCGGCGGCTTGGCCGTGGGTGCCGCCCTTGCTGCGCCCGGTCTGGCCGACGGCCTGATCCTCTACTATCCCGCCCTCGCCCACGACGCCTCGGACACCCCGGAGTGGGAGGCCTACAAGGACGTCATCCTCCTGACGGCCGACCTGATGGCCGCCTTCTCCCGCGCCTACGTGGATGAGACCGCCGCCCGCACCGATCCCCAGGCCTCCCCCATCCTGGCCGACGATGCCGCTCTCCGCGCCCTGCCGCCCGTCCTCACCGTCGCCGCCGAGTGCGACCTCCTCGCCGGCCTCTCCCGGCGCTTCCACGGGCGCCTCGCCGCCCTTGGGCGCGAGGGCGACGCGCGCGTCGTCGTCCCCGGCTCCCTGCACGGTTTCCTCTCCTTCCCTCGGCTCCCCGACGCCCAGGCCCAGGCCCTTGCGGCCACCCGCGCCTGGCTTGACGCTCGCCTGCGCTGATTCGTCCCCGCCCGGCGGGGCAGGATGTCGGGCAAGATGGTATACTGATGGGCATGAAACGCGGCCCTAACGAGTTCGACTTCGTCTACGCCGTCCGGCACACGCAGATCCTGCGCGCGCCGGCGCGGCTGCTTGACCCGTTCGACCAGACGACCGTGAACTACACCCTCCTGGCCCAGCCGATGGACGACCCCACCCGGACCCGCGTGCGGGAGGGCAAGTTGCAGACCTTTCCCCCGCGCATCATCCTGCCGGGCGACCTCTCCGTCCAGGAGCTGGAGGGCTTCGGGCCGCAGGCGGGGCGTTACCTCGATTTCCTGCGGGCGCACGCCGGGCGCTTCCGCATCCTCCGCTATTCCTACCGCCTCCGCCGGGAGACCTACTCCGAGACGCTGATCGGCGAGCCGCTGGACGTGGTGCGCGAGCGCGCCCTGCGCGCACACGAACGCCGCGCCGACCCCTACGCCGCGCTCGTCGTGGGCGTGGACGAACCGTGGGACGTCTGCCTCCTCCACCTCTTCCTGCGCCTGGTGCAGGCCTCCCTGCCCCGCGCCCTGCACGACATCGAGGCGCGCGAGCGCGAGGGCTTCCGCGAGCGCGTCCCCCGCGCCGACCGGGACGAGATCGAGCGCGCCTTCGCCGCCGCCGCGAAGGATCCTTCGTTGGTGAAGACCCTCGGGCGCCTCCTGCGCGACCGCGGCGTCTTCGAGCTGTACCAGGACCGCTTCTTCGCGCTGATCAATGGGCGCTGAGGCGCACCCGGCACAAAAAAAGGCCGCGGCCGGAACGTTCCGGCCGCGGCCTTTTTTGCGCGCCCCGCGCCTCAGCCTGGGTAGGCGGCGTCCCACGAGGGGAGGCGCAGGGCGCCGGGCGGGTAGTCCTGCGGGGGGGCGGAGGGGGGCGGGCAGACGTAGACACGCCCGATGCCGGCGGCCAGGGCCGCGCGGGCGCCCACCCCGGAATCCTCGAAGGCCACGGCGCGCGCGGGGTCGGCCCCGAAGCGGGCGGCGGCCAGGCGGTAACCCTCGGGGTCGGGCTTGCCGTGGGCGACGTCGTCCGAGGGCACGGAGCGGGCCTCGTCGAGCAGGGCCGCGATGCCGGCGGCGCGGAGATCCTGTGCGATGGTGGCGCGCGGGCTGCCCGAGACGTAGGCGCAGGGCACCCCCGCGGCGCGGAGGCGGCGGAGGAGGGCCACGGCGCCGGGGATGATGGGCGGCGCGGCGGCGAAGAGGCGCGCGAAGCCTTGGCAGAGGGCGCGGCCCAAGGTTCCGGCGGAGAGGCCGTCGAGGGCCTCGGGGAAGCGGGCGCGGAGGGCGAGGAAGGCGTCGGGCCAGGCCTTGCCGTAGATGAGGGCGGAGAGGGCCTCGGGGCGGGCGCGCGCGCCGAGCGGCTCCAGGGTGAGGGCCAGGGCCTCGGCCCACAGACGCTCGGAGTCGAAGAGCGTGCCGTCGACGTCGAAGAGGGCGAGGTCGGGGAGGGGGGCGCTCATGGGGCACGGGGGGCTTTGGGCTTGCGCGCGGGGCCCTTGCAGAAGCGCGCCACGGGGCAGGCCCCGCACCGGGGGCCGACGGGCTTGCAGAGGGTCTGC
This sequence comes from uncultured Lentisphaeraceae bacterium, assembly GCA_949288955.1. Lineage (GTDB taxonomy): Bacteria > Verrucomicrobiota > Kiritimatiellia > RFP12 > DVOR01 > Spyradenecus. Next base: position 62,200 of record CASEMS010000010.1, on the reverse strand, counting down.
CCGAAGGTGACGAAGAGGGTGTTCCAGGGGATCCAGAGGCGCTGGGGCAGGCGGCGGCGCAGGGCCATCTCCGTCTCCAACGGCGTCTTGGTGCGCACCACGCCCAGCAGGTTGTTGATGCGGTGGACGTGCGTGTCCACGCAGATGGCGGGCTTGCCGAAGCCGATGGCCACGACGAGGTTGGCGGTCTTCCGGCCCACGCCGGGCAGCTCGCAGAGCGCCTCCACCGTGTCGGGCAGGCGCCCGCCGAAGCGGTCGCGGAGCACGGCGGGGAGGGCGGCGAGGTGCCGGGCTTTGGCGTGGAAGAAGCCGACGGGGCGGATGAGGCGCTCGATCTCCTCGACGGGGAGCGCGGCGAGCGCCTCCGGCGTGGGGGCGCGGGGGAGGAGGCGGCGGACGGCCTCGGCGGTGACGGCGTCGCGCGTCCGCGCGGAGAGGATGGTGCCCAGGAGGACGCACCACGGGTCGCGCGTCTGCGCGGCCACCAGATCCATGATCGGCGCCTGGGTCTGGGCGGCCACCGCCGCCAGCGCGTCATGGATCGCGTCGAGTTCCGCCACGGTCCGCATGGCTCACTCCCACTCGATGGTGCCCGGCGGCTTGGAGGTTACGTCGAGGACGACGCGGTTGACGCCGCGGACCTCGTTGACGATGCGGGCGGAGACGCGGCGCAGGAGCGGCTCGGGGAGGGCCGCCCAGTCCGCCGTCATGCCGTCGGTGGAGGTCACCACGCGCAGGGCGATGACGTAGTCGTAGGTGCGCTGGTCGCCCATCACGCCCACGGAGCGGACGGGGAGGAAGACGCAGAAGGCCTGCCAGAGCTTGTGGTAGAGGCCGGCGGCCTTGATCTCGTCCACGAAGATGGCGTCGGCCTCGCGCAGGATGTCCAGCTTGCCGCGGTCGAGCGCGCCCAGGCAGCGCACGCCCAGGCCGGGCCCGGGGAAGGGCTGGCGCATCACCACGTCCTCGGGCAGGCCGAGGAGGCGGCCCACCTCGCGCACCTCGTCCTTGAAGAGGCGCGCGAGCGGCTCCAGGAGGGTGAACTTCAGGTCGGGCGGCAGGCCGCCGACGTTGTGGTGGCTCTTGATCATCGCCGCGGGGTTGCCGTTGATGGGGACGGACTCGATGACGTCGGGGTAGGTGGTGCCCTGCGCCAGGAAGGTCACGTCGGGGATGGAGCGGGCGGTCTCGGCGAAGACGTCGATGAAGGTGTGGCCGATGATCTTGCGCTTGGCCTCCGGCTCCGAGACGTTCGCCAGGTTCGCCAGGAAGGTGTCCGAGGCGTCCACGAAGCGCAGATCCATCGCGAAGTTGTCGGCGAAGAGCTGGCGCACCCGCGCCGCCTCGTCCTTGCGCAGGAGGCCGTTGTCCACGAAGATACAGGTGAGCTGGCGGCCGATGGCGCGGTGGATGAGCGCCGCGGCCACCGAGCTGTCCACCCCGCCCGAGAGGCCCAGGATCACGTGCCGGCCGCCCACCGTCTCGCGGATCGCCGCCGTCTGCGTCTCGATGAAGGAGGCCATCGACCACGCCCCCGCGCAGCCGCAGACGCCCAGGCAGAAGTTGCGCAGCAGCGCCGCGCCGTGCTCCGAATGCACCACCTCCGGATGGAACTGGATGCCGAAGAGCGGGCGCTCGCCGATCTGCACGGCGGCGAACTCCGTGTTGTCCGTCACCGCCAACGTGCGCGTCCCCGGCGGCGTGGCGAGCACCTTGTCCCCGTGGCTCATCCACATCGTCGAGCGCGCCGGGAGGCCCGCGAAGAGCGGGCACGCGGCGTCCGCCACCCGCAGCTCGGCGCGCCCATACTCCCGCGCCTGGCCCGGCCCCACGCGCCCACCCAGCTCCTGCACCATCAGCTGCATCCCGTAGCAGATCCCCAGCACCGGCACGCCCAGATCGAAGAGCGCCGGATCCACCTTGGGCGCCCCCTCCTCATAGACGCTGCACGGGCCGCCCGAGAGGACGATCCCCTTCGGGGCGATCTCCCGCAGCCGCCCCACGGGCGTCGAGTACGGGAGCACCTGGCTGAACACATGGCACTCACGGATACGCCGGGCGATCAGCTGGCTATACTGCGAGCCGAAGTCCAGCACCACGATCTCTTCCTGTCTGTCCATGCCCCCATTATAGCACACCCAGCCCCCGCCCCTGCGCTCAGTCCTCGGCGAGGACACGCTTTTTGATGGGGCGGGCGGGGTTGCCGGCGACGATGGTCCAGGCGGGGACGTCCTTGGCGACGACGGCGCGCGCGCCAACGACCGCGCCTTCGTGGACGGTGACGCCCATGCCGACGAAGGCCTCGGCGGCGACCCAGGCGTAGCTCCCGATGACGATGGGCTGGTGGGTGAGCGGCTTGAGGAGTTTGGTGACGTCGTGCGAGGCGGTGCAGAGGTAGGCGCGCTGGGAGATCGTGACCATGCTGCCCACGGTGATCGTGTCCACCGCGTAGAGCTCGGCGCCGGGTCCGACGGCCACGTAGTCGCCCAAGGTCAGGTTCCACGGGGCCCAGACACGCACGTTGGCGTAGACGCTGCACCGCTTCCCGATCTTGGCGCCGAAGCACCGGAGCAGGAAGATGCGCCAGTAGCGGAAGGGCCGCCCCGCGAAGGGCCGGAAGAGCAGCGCCCACGCCACCCCCCACGCCAGGCGCCCCACCCGGTTCCGCAGGGGGATCCGATCGACATAAGCCTGCGGGCGCGTCTTCATTGTCGCCTCCTCAGCCAAGCCCACAGGAGCCGCTTGGCCCACCAACGGGCGAACGCCCGCACCGCCCAACCGCGCCCCAGGCGCCTTTGGATGGCGACGCGCAGAGGGAGGCCTTCCGCGAGCGTCTCACGCAGGAAGCCCTCGCGCTCGGGTGAGCGCCCAAGCGGATGGCGCAAGGGGGCGTTGGCGTTCGCGGCGTGCGCGATGTCGTATGGCCGCACGGCCACCTTCCCCGCCGCTTCCCCGGCCGAGAGCCGCGCCAGGAGCCGCTCCCCCCAATCGGTCTGCGCCAAGAGCAGGGAGGTGCCGCGGTTGTCGTCGTAGTCCGGACGGTAGGAGGCCACGTGCCAACAGTCCGCGAGCGTCAGGTCCCCCACCCTCCCCAAGCACGAATAGGGGCACGTGGCGCACGCGAGTCGGCAGGAGAGCTTCGCGGCGAAGGCGGCGTAAAAGGGATCCATGCGGAGGGGGCGCCGCACGGTGCGGCCGTTCGCGAAGGTGAGGCGGACGCGCGGGAAGTTCCAGCCGGCGCCTTTGTCGCGGAAATCGTAGTCGGCGATGGGGGCGCCCGCGTGGCCTTCCTCCTCGCGGAGATAGGCGGCGAAGAGGGCGGGCGAGGGTACGCCGCCGCAGACCAGGTCGCAGGCGGGGGCGCGTTCGCCGAAGGGTGCCGTGAGCCTCCGCCAGCCGGCCACCTGGCAGGGCGTGCCGACGAAGAGCACCGTGCGGCCTTGGCGGAGCAGGCCCAGCGCCTCGCGCAGCGCGGGGGCCGTCTCGCTCTGGAGGTATTTGGAGCGCCGCACGCGCGCCAACCCCGCCTCGTCCGTCACGACCACGTGGCGGAGGCACCCCTCGGGCAAGGCCAGGGCCGCCGCGCAGACGGCCCCGCCCCCGGCCAGCACCACGCGCGCGACCGCCCCGAAGGCCCCGCCCGACGTCGCCGCCGCACGCCCCTCGCCGCGATCCCACACCGCATAGGCCGCGCGCGCCGGACGCCGCGCCGCTTCCTCCGCACCCAGCGGGCAGGCGCGGTCGCACGCGCCGCACCCCACGCAACGGGCCGGGTCGATCCGCGGATAGGCGAAGCCGCCCTCGCCGGAGGTCAGGGTGATGGCCGCCGTGGGGCACGCCGCGGCACACGCCCCACAGCCCGTGCAGGTGGCCTCGCCGCAACGCTCAAGGGGCATGGCGGAAGCCTCCTTCCAACGCCGTGGACAGGAACCCGAGCGACGCGGCCCGGGCCGCCTCCAACCGCCCGCGCACCGCCCCCCAATCGATCGCCGCCTTCGGCGCCGTCCCGGGCGCGTCCGCCTCGGCGATGAGGCGGTCTTCGAGCCCGACGGTCGCCAAGAGGCTGCGTTGCCGCCCCGAGTTGGCCATCCCGCGCGGTATGACCGAGTGGAAAGGTTTGCCGAAGAGCAGCGCGAAGACCGTGCCGTGGAACGACGTGGTCACCACGGCCGAGGCGTTGGCGAAGAGCCCCAGGAAGGCCGCCGGCCCCGCGTCGCGGATGTTGAGGGCGCCGGGGCGCGCGCGGTCGAAGGGCGTCCCGCACACCCGCACCACCTGCGCCCCCAATGTTTGCGCCCAACGCCGCGCCAAAGGCCACAGCCCCGGCGCCGCGACCAGGTCGTAGACCAGCACATAGGGCGCCGCCGCGCGCGGCGCCTCCGCCACCGCTTCCCACCCCGCCGCGTCCAGGAGCAACGTCGGGTCCAGCACCTGCGCCGTCGGCACGGCCGGGCACAGCCGCCCCATCAGCGCCACCCCCGAGGCCTCCCGGCACCCCACCGCCTCGTAACGCGCCAGCCACTGCCGATACTGCGCCTCCACCGCCGCCGGCAACGCGCCCACGCCGAAGCTCGCCCCATAGGCCAAACGCCGCGCCCCCTCGGGCAGAAAGTCCAGGAAATACGGTCTCAGCGTCGCCCCCATCCGTGGGTTCCACACCTGGTCGCTCCCCGTGAGGTAGACGTCGCAGCACGGCGGCTCCGCCACCAATGCGTCAAACGTCGCGTAAAGCCGCGTCCGCGGGATTCCCTCCCGGAACGCCGCGAAGGCCCCATCCCGCCGCCGTGCCGCCTCCCCCCGCACCCGACGCCCCACCGCCCGGCGCGCCGCCGCCACCCACTCCTTCACTTGGTTCAGCGGCGAGAGCGGCACCACCGGCGCCGCAAGCGCCGTCCGTCGGAAACGCGGGCTCTTGTAAAACGGGTAATCGATCAGCCGTGCCTCATGCCCCATCGCCCCCAACACCCGCGCCAACGCATACGCCTGCAGTTCCGCGCCGTAGTTGTCGCAGTCGAAAATCGTCGCAATCCCAACGGAAAGCCCGCCCTGACACATAAAACGTACCTTTTTTCTCTGCCATCAAACTACGCATAAGTATAGCAAACGCGGTGCGGGAGGTGGCAGAGAAAAAAGGTACCTTTTTGATGGGCCAGCTTCATTTGCAGGATTACAGGAACCGTCATTCCCTCAAGAGCAAACTGGCGCGCGCCCTTTGGATGGTCGTTTGGGCGCTGCTCTTCCGCCCGACGCCGAGGGGGACGCTCTTCCGGCCTTGGCGGGCTTTCCTGCTGCGGTGCTTCGGCGCCAAGCTGGGGCCCGGGGCGAATGTCCTCCCCTCCTGCCGCATCTGGCAGCCGTGGCGGCTGACGATGGGCGCGCACAGCTGCCTCTCCGAACGCGTCGATTGCTACAACGCCGCCGATGTCACGCTTGGCGACCAGGCGGTCGTCTCCCAGGACGCCTTCCTCTGCACCGCCTCGCACGACCTTTCCAGCCCGATCATGGAGCTGACCACCGCGCCCATCGCCATCGGCCCGCAGGCGTGGGTCTGCGCCCGCGCCGTCGTCCTCCCCGGCGTCGACCTCGGCGAAGGCGCGGTCCTCGCCGCCGCCGCCGTCGCCACCAAGCCCATCCCACCCTGGACCGTCGCCGCCGGCAACCCCGCCCGCCCCATCCGCCCCCGCACGCTGCGCGACGCTTAGGCGCGCGCCGCCGGGGAACCTTCCCGCCCAAGCCGCCAAAGAGGCTTGGCGAAAGCCCAAACGCCCTCGCCAACGGCCGGGTTTTCCCCGGGGCTTGGAAGGTGGGGTTGTTGATAACTTTGGATCAGCCGCCGATCGGGGGAGGATCAGCCGCCGATCCTCAGTGGATCAGCCGCCGATCCTCAGAGAGGCGGGGGAGGGCTCTGAATGGCCTGAGGGATTTTCGGGACGTTTGGGCGATCCGGGGCGTCCCTTTTCCCTGCCGTCAGCGTTCCCAGGGGGGGGAGTCGGGGGAGGGGAGGGCGTGGGTGAAGGCGGCGATGAGGGTGGCTTCGCGCTCGGGGGCGTAGGCGCCGGCGAGGAAGGCGGGGTAGATCTCGTGGGCGAGGGTGCGCCAGGAGGCGGCCTCGTGGTCGGGGAGGATGGGGAAGAAGCGGCAGCCGCGGGCGCGGGCGGCCTGGAGGTCGCCGAAGGCGTCGCCGACCATGAGGACGGCGTGGGGGGGGTAGGCGCGGGTGAGGGCGTCGAGTTGGGCGGCCTTGGCGCCGAGTTCCTGGCCGGCGACGGCGTCGACGTGGGCGAGGAGGCCGTGGGCGCCCCAGTCTTGGCGGAGGACGCGTTCGGGGGATTGGGAGACGATGCCGAGCGTGCTGGCGCGGTGCATGGCGGCGAGGGCGTCGGCGACGCCGGGGAAGACGTCGAAGACGGCGCCGGAGCCGAGGATGGCGGCGTTGACGGCGCGGCCCCATTGGAGGAGGGTGCGGAGGAGGGGGTCGGGGTGTTGGCGGAGCCAGGCGTCGAGGGCGGCGTCGGATTGGGGGAGGCCGCTGGCGACGAAGGCGCGGAGGGGGGCGAGGGGGAGGGGGGGGCGGCCGGAGGCGCGGTAGGCGGGGTGGCGGTTGAGGAGGGTGAGGGCGAGGAGGACGGCGTTGAAGCGGGTGATGCCGCGGGCGGCGGAGCGGAGGTTGACGAAGTCGGCGCAGGCGAAGTAGGCGTCGCGGAGGGGGCCTTCCAGGCGGAGGGCGTCGGCGAGCATGGGCTGGAGGAAGCGGTGCTGCTTGGGGCCCATGGTGTCGAGGACGGTGCCGTCGCTGTCGAGGGCGACGAAGGTGGCGGGGGCGGGGGCGGCGGTCATGGCGGGGCGTCCCTCACGCATCGTGGCGCGCGTCGGCCTTCACGGCGTCCCAGACGGCGTCGAGCTCGGGGAGGGTGAGGGCGGCCATGTCGCGGCCGGCGTCTTTGACGCGCCGCTCGACGGCCTTGAAGCGGCGGGCGAACTTGTCGGTGGCGGCGCGGAGGGCGCTCTCGGCGTCGACGTTGAGGTGGCGGGCGAGGTTGACGAGGGTGAAGAGGGCGTCGCCCAGCTCTTCGGCGACGCCTTCCTGGCGGCCTTCGCGCATGGCGGCGCGGAGCTCGGCGATCTCTTCGTCGAGTTTGGCGTCGGGGCCTTCGGCGCCTTTCCAGTCGAAGCCGACCTTGGCGGCCTTGTGTTGGGTGCGTTGGGCGCGGAGGAGGGCGGGGAGGGCGGGGGGGACGCCGTCGAGGGCGGAGGCTTTGGGGCTTTTGCGCTCGGTCTGCTTGATGCGCTCCCAGTTCTTGAGGGCCTGCTCGGTGTCATCGGCGGCGGCCTGGCCGAAGACGTGGGGGTGGCGGCGGATGAGCTTGTCGGCGAGGGCGTCCACCACGTCGTCGAAGCCGAAGGCGCCTTGCTCCTCGCGGATGTCGCACTGGAAGAGGATTTGGAGGAGGACGTCGCCGAGCTCCTCGCGGTGGTGGGGGAGGTCGTCGGAGGCCATGGCGTCGAGCAGCTCGTAGCATTCCTCTTGGAGGCAGGGCTCGATGGTCTTGAGGGTCTGGGCGCGGTCCCAGGGGCAGCCGTCGGGGGCGCGGAGGGCTTTGAGCACCCAGCGGAGGCGGGCGATGGGGGAGGGGAAATGGTCGGGGACTTGCTTCATGGCGTTCCTTGGGTTGGGTCTGTGGGCTGTTATTATAGCCGATTGGCGGCCGGAGGGGGGCGCGCTTCACAGGGCGGGGTGGTTTTGCTAAAGTAATGCCATGAGACGGTTCATTGCGGTAGCGTTGTGCGTGGCGGCGGCCTTTGCGGGCGCCGTGCGTGGGGAGGCGCCTTCGGCGACGGAGGAGGCCCGGCGGAAGGTTGACCAGGCGCTGCGCGCGGCGGACGGGGCGTTCACCCCCGCGGTGCGCGCGGCCTATCTGGAGTACGTCGTGGCGGTGACGCAGGCGAAGTACGGCCCGAACAAGATCAACGAGGCGACGTGGCGGTGGCTGCGCCAGCGGCCCGCCGTGCTCTCGGCGGCGGCGGCGGCGGAGTGGCCGGCGAACCCGAACATCCTGCTGAACTTCCAGCGGATGGGGCTGGCGCTCGGCCCCCAGGGGCTGGACAAGTGGCGCCAGCTGGCCCTGGCCTATGCCATCCGCCACCGCGCCGAGCCTTTCCCCATCGACCGCGCCAAGGAGGCGTGGGACCCGGCGCGGTTGGAGCGCCTGGTCTCCGAGACGCGCAAGGGCAAGGGGGGCGACTTCGCCCTCCTCTCGGAGGAGGACTTCCCGGAGGTGACGGCGGAGGAGCGGGCGCTCGGCGAGTGGGTGGCCGGGCCGCAGTCGCTCATCTCCACGCGCCCACCCCTCACCATCCCCGAGCTGATGGCGATGCCGCTGCACGAGATCAACATGATGGTGCGCAAGAAGCCCGACGACCCGCCCATGCTCACCAAGTTCCCCAACTGGGAGAACGTCGCCCTCGGCGGCAGGATCCACCCGCCCTACGTCGACTGCACGCCCACGCCCCAGCGCGCGGCCCTCCTCAAGATCTGGCGCAACGGCCGCATCCCCGCCAGGACCGCCAACCGCCCCGACTTCCGCATGGAGCGCGCGGAGTGGCCCATCCTCCTCTATCTGGCCGACCTGGCGCAGATCGACGAGACGAGCTTCCTCTTCGCCCAGTTCGTCAAGCACAAGGAGATCCCCGCCCTGGGCCTGGGCCAGGCCGTCATGGGGGGCGGCGGCGCGAACCTCGACACCAAGAGCCCCACCTTCCGCTACGCCCGCAGCAACTGGCACCCGGACAAGTTCATCCGCATCTACAACGGCTCCAAGAAGGACCAGGGGGGCCGCTCCTGGGCCTGGGGCCTCAACGCCGTCAACGTCCCCGCCACGCCCGTCGCCGCCCCGCCCGACGGCAAGTTTTGGTTCACCGGACAGAAGGGCAGCTACGGCTACCACATGAGCTGCTCGGACAACGCCTTCACCGGCACCGGCAGCAGCGCGCCGTGGTTCCTCTCGCCCCCGCTCACCGCCACCGGCGCCGCGCAGCCCGTCCAGCACCGTTGGTTCATGGGCCTGGCCGCCACCCTCAACCAGGGCCTCCAAGCCTACGAGGACGCCCGCATCGCCCGCGCGATCATCGACCTGCTGCGTCTCTCCCAGCCCCGCCGCGTGGCGTTGCTGGAGAGCGTCTTCCTCCAAAACCCGATGGACGGGGACACCTTCAACGCGCTGGCCGCCGAGTACCGCCAGATGAAGGACAGCGCGGGGATGCTCCGGATGCTCACCGCCGCCCGCGCCTACGCCGCCATCGGCCTCAAGACCCCCGTCTCCCCCTCCGCCGCCAAGAACGCCCGCACCGCCGCCCTCAAATACTGGAAGGCCAAGGAGCCGACCTACCAGGGCCTCCCCAACGTCTCCGTCAACCAAAGCCCGTGGTTCTTCCTCCTCTGCTCCGACGCCGCCACCCAGTTCCTCCGCGACACCGGCGGCAAGGACAAGGCCCTCTTCCGCGACGAGTTGGCCTACGAGCAGGCCGCCGCCGAGGGCTGCGGCGACAAACCCATCGTCCGCGCACTCGACACCCTCCGCGCCCTCGTCCAATGAGCCCGCTTCGCTTCCCCGCGAGCGCCGAGGGCTTCGCCCTCCCCTTCCGACTCCTTCTGCTCGCCGACACGCATTACGACTTGGGCGACCCCGGCCACGCCGAGGTCGACGCCCTCCTCGATGCCGCCCTCGACGCGCTCCGCCCCAACCTCGTCGTCCACCTCGGCGACGCCGTGGAGCCGCCGCGCGTCGAAGCGGGGTGGGCCCGCCTCACCGCGCCGATGGCCCGGCGCGGCATCCCTTGGTGCGCCGTCCTGGGCAACCACGACGTCGACCCCGCGCGGGGCCTCGGCCACCGCGACGTCATGCGCCTCGTCCGCGCCCTGCCCGGGTGCGTGGCGGGGGAGGAGGCGGCGGGGCTTCGCGGCGGCGGCACCTTCGCCCTGCCCATCCTGCCGACCGAGGGCGAGGCGCCGCGCCGTTGGCTGTGGTGCCTCGACTCGCAGGAATCCTCCATCCGCCGCACGCTGCCCGCCCGCGCGAAGGTCGGCGGCTATGGCTGGCCCACCCCCGAGCACGTGGCGTGGCTCCGCCGAAGCCTCGTCGCCGCCGAGGCCCCCGGCCTCGCCCTCTGCCACATCCCGCCGCCGGAGGTGCGCGAGCTGTGGCCGGACGCCACGCGCCCCCTCCACCCCACGCCCGTCAATGTCGGCCTGGCCCTCGCCCTGTTGGGGAGCCCGCGCGCGCTCGGCCTCGCCTTCGGCCACGCCCACGGCCACGACGGGGCCGCCGCCTGGCACGGGCTGCCCCTGATGTATGGCCGTTACTCCGGCGGCCCCAACCGCCGCGAGCGGCCCCAGAGCGGCGTCCGCGTCATCGACCTGGAGCCCGCCCGCCCCGCCTTCGCCACCTGGGTGTGGCGGGCGGACGACGCCCGCTCCGAGCCCCAAACCTTCCTGCGGGAGATTGCCCCATGCTGACGAAAGCCTACGCCGCGGCGGTGCTCGGCATCGGCGCCGAGCCTGTCGAGATCGAAGTCCACGCCGTCTCCGCCGAGGAGCCGCGCACCCGCGTCGTCGGCCTCCCCGACACGGCGGTGAAGGAGAGCGTCGACCGCGTCCGCGCCGCCCTGCGCAACTCCCTCTTCCGCCTCAAGCCTATGGGCGTGACCATCAACCTCGCCCCCGCCGACCTGCGCAAGGAGGGCCCCGTCTACGACCTGCCCATCGCCTTGGCCCTGCTGGCCTCCGGGGGCGGCGTCTCCCTGCCGCTGCTTGGCCGCGTGCCCGCGCTGGGCGAGCTGGCGCTCGGCGGCGAGGTGCGCCGGATCCGCGGCGCGCTGCCCATCGCCCTGGCTTTGCGTGCGCGGGGCTTCAAGGCCGTGGTGGTGCCGGAGGCCAACGCCGACGAGGCCGCCTTGGTCGAGGGCATCGAGGTCTGGCCCGTGCGCGACCTCCGCCACGCCGTCGCCCTCCTCTCCGGGGAGGCCGCCCCCGCGCCCCACCGCGTCGACCGCGACGCGCTTCTGGCCGCCGGCGCGGCCGGCGGGGAGGACTTCGCGGACGTGCGCGGCCAGGCGCTCGCCCGCCGCGCGGTGGAGGTGGCGGTGAGCGGCGGGCACAATCTCCTGCTCATCGGCTCCCCGGGCAGCGGCAAGACCATGCTTGCGCGGCGCATCCCCACCATCCTCCCGCCCCTGACGCCCGACGAGGCCTTGGAGGTCACGGCCATCCACTCCGTGGCCGGCGCCCTGCGCGGCGGCCTCGTCGCCCGCCGTCCCTTCCGCGCCCCCCACCACACGGTGAGCGACGCGGGGCTGATCGGCGGCGGCACGCACCCCACCCCCGGCGAGGTCTCCCTGGCCCACCGCGGCGTCCTCTTCCTCGACGAGCTGCCGGAGTTCCACCGCCACGTGCTGGAGGTGCTCCGCCAGCCGCTGGAGGATGGCGCCGTCACCATCGCCCGCTCCGCCGGTACGCTGACCTTCCCGGCGGACTTCATGCTCGTGGCGGCGATGAACCCGTGCCCCTGCGGCTTCGCGGGCGACCCCAAGCGCGCCTGCCGCTGCGCCGAGCCGGCCATCCGCCGTTACCGCGCCCGCGTCTCCGGCCCGCTCCTGGACCGCATCGACCTGCACGTGGAGGTGCCCGCCGTGCCCTTCGGCGACCTGGCCGGCAAGGCCCCGGGCGAAAGCTCCGCCGCCATCCGCGCGCGCGTCCTGCGCTGCCGCGCCCTTCAGGCCGCGCGTTACCGTGGCCTGCCCGGCGTGCGGTGCAACGCCGACCTGCCCGCCGGCCAGCTTCAGCGCCTCTGCCCCTTGGAGCCGGCCGCCGAGGCCGTCCTCCGCGCCGCGATGGACGAGCTGGGCCTCACGGCCCGCGCCTATGCCCGCATCCTGCGCGTGGCCCGCACCATCGCCGACATGGCCGGCGCGGAGGTCATCGCCCGGGAGCATCTCTTCGAGGCCATCCAATACCGCGCGCTCGACCGCGCGCAGTGGTGAGGCCACCGGCGGGTCAGCCGCGCTTGGGGCGCTCGCGGAGGCGGGCGTGGGCCTCGGCGCGGAAGTCGAGGAAGCAGTCGTTGGCGATGGCTTGGCGCATGAGGCGCATGAAGCGCAGGTAGCAGTGGATGTTGTGGAGGGTGAGGAGGCGGTAGCCGAGCATCTCGCCGGCGTTGAGGAGGTGGCGGACGTAGCCGCGGGTGTGGCGGGTGCAGCAGGGGCAGTCGCAGCCGGGCTCGACGGGGAGGGGGGAGGCCTTCCAGGCGCCGGCCTTGACGGGGTAGGGGCCGTCGAGGGTGAAGGCGGTGCCGTTGCGGGCGTTGCGGGTGGGGATCACGCAGTCGAACATGTCGCAGCCCATGCCGACGGCCTCGGTCATCTGCCAGAGGTCGCCCAGGCCCATGACGTAGCGGGGGCGGTGGCGGGGCATGTGGGGGACGGAGTCGGCGATGCCTTTGAGGATGAAGGGCTCGGGCTCGCCGACGGAGACGCCGCCGACGGCGAAGCCTTCGAGGCCGTCGGGCTCCATGGCGGCGAGCTCGCGGGCGCAGTGGGCGCGGAGCTCGGGGTATTCGGAGCCTTGGACGATGCCGAAGCGGAGCTGGCCCTCGGCGCGGGGCTGTTCGAGGCAGACGCGGGCCCAGCGGAGGGTCTGGGCGACGCTCTTGGCGGCGTAGTCGGGCGTGGCGGGGTAGGGGATGCACTCGTCGAAGAGCATCGCGATGTCGCTGCCCAGGGTGCGCTGGATGGCCATGCTCTCCTTGGGGCCCATGAAGAGGCGGCGGCCGTCGATGTGCGATTGGAAGGCGACGCCCTCCTCGGTGATCTTGCGCAGGGAGGAGAGGGAGAAGACCTGGAAGCCGCCGCTGTCGGTGAGGATGGGGCCGCGCCAGCCTTGGAAGGCGTGGAGGCCGCCGAGGGTCTCCATCACCTCCATCCCGGGGCGGAGCATGAGGTGGTAGGTGTTGCCGAGGATGACGGTGGCGCCGAGGCGCTCCAGGTCCTCCGCGCCGAGGGTCTTGACGGTGGCCTGGGTGCCCACGGGCATGAAGACGGGGGTCTCGATGGGGCCGTGGCGCGTCCAGAGGCGCCCGAGGCGGGCGCCGCTCTTGGCGTCTTCGTGGAGGATCTCGTAGGTGCCGGTTTTGGGGGGCATGGCGGGGGGATTGGAGGCTTGGAGGTTTGGAGGCTTGGAGGCTTGGTGGCTTGGTGCGGGGGTGGCGTCGCGCCGCCAAACTTCCAAGCCTCCAAGCCTCCGAACTTCCTTTGTCACCGGGCGATGGCGGCGAGCATGTCGCGGACGGCCTGGGCGATGCCGACGGTGAGGGCGTGGGCGATGATGGAGTGGCCGATGTTGAGGGTGTCGAGGTTGGGGATGTCGAGGAGGGGCTTAACGTTGGCCATGGTGAGGCCGTGGCCGGCGTTGACCTTGAGGCCGAGGGTGTCGGCGTAGGCGGCGGCGTCGTGGAGGGCGTCGAGCTCGCGCGCGAGGGCGTCTCCGGCGGCGTTGGCGTAGGCGCCGGTGTGGAGCTCGACGTAGGGCGCGCCGAGCGCGGCGGCGGCCTCGAGCTGGCGGCGGTCGGGGGCGAGGAAGAGGGAGACCTGGGTGCCTTGCGCGGCGAGGGCCCGGACGGTGGGGCGGAGGCTTTCGAGCTGGCCGGCGGCGTCGAGGCCGCCCTCGGTGGTGAGCTCCTGGCGGCGCTCGGGGACGAGGCAGACCTCGTCGGGCACGACGTCGAGGGCGACGCGGAGGACGTCGGGGTTGTTGGCCATCTCGAGGTTCATGCGGGTGGCGAGGGTCTTGCGGAGGCGGTAGACGTCGGCGTCCTGGATGTGGCGGCGGTCCTCGCGGAGGTGGATGGTGATGCCGTGGGCGCCGGCCTGCTCGGCGAGGGCGGCGATGGCGGCGAGGTCGGGGTAGTCGACGCCGCGGGCTTGGCGGAGGGTGGCGGCGTGGTCGATGTTCACGCCCAGCTTGATCGGTTGCATGGTGGGGCTCCTTCGTTACCAGGATTTGCTCAGGCGGATGTACCAGGAGGTGTCGGTGTTGCAGTAGCCGGGGTCGGGGTCGGTCTTGAACTCGTTGCGCATGCCCATCTCCAGGGCGATGTCCGCGAGGCGGCGGTGGATGCGGCGGAGCTCGCGGAGGGTGTAGGTGATGCGCGTCTCGTGGACGAGGGTGCCTTCGCAGAGGTCGTCGATGAGGGGGTTGAAGGTGATCTCGGTGTTCCAGCCGAGCCCGCCCTTGAAGTCGTGGTGGAAGAGGAAGCCCAGGTCCAGCGCCATGTCGCTCTCGCGCCAGCGGCTCTGCGAGCCGGGGAAGCTCTTGGTGTAGTGGACGGTGAGGGCGTGGGAGAGGCCGAGGCGGAGGCGGAGCTTGGTCTCGCGGCCGTGGTCGCTGCGGTTGATGAGGTAGTGGCCGTAGCCGGCGGCGGCGACGTTGCGCAGCCAGTAGTCGCTGAAGCGGTTGTGCTGGGCCTCGTCGCGGACGTACCAGGAGACGATGTCGGTGGGGCGGTGCTCGAAGTCCAGCCCGCCGATGTATTGCTCGGCGGTGAGGGCGTGCTCGCTGCGGGTCTTGCCCATCGAGCCATAGAGCTTGAGGGTGGTGGCCTCGGTGGAGCGCACGGCGTCGGCGTAGAGGGAGAGGGAGAAGTCCTTGGTGTTGCCGGCGTTGCCCGTGACGCCCACGCTGAGGCTGAAGGCCCAGCGCTTGATGGGCGGGAAGTCGGGGTCCGTGCCGTCCGTCGGCCAGAGCGTCGCCACCTCGCCCAGGGCCAGGGCCTTGGTCTTGTCGGCCACGGGGATGAGGACGGGGTTGCCCTCGGCGTCGTGGGAGAGGCGCACCTCCTCCTTGGCCTTGTCCTCCGGGTTCAGGCGCGCGTAGAGCGGCTTGTCCGTGTCATACTCCAGGCGCGCGATCTGGTCGCGCGGGATGCGGAGGGTGCCGGCGAAGGCGGTCTCGATGACGACCTTCCCGTTCCGGATGCGCTGGATGGTGCCGTGGATCACGTCGTCCGTCACCGTGTGGATCGTGTCCCCCCGCGCCGCCGCCATCGCCAGGCACGCCATCGTCACCGCCGCCAACCAACCTTTACGCATCCGTCCCGTCCTCCTTGGAATGATCGAACTTCGGGTTCGCCCCCGCGATCACGAACGTCAGCTCCCCCTTCGGCGGCGGCCCCGCGAAACGCTCGGCCAGCGCCGCGAGCGTCCCCCGCTCCACCCGCTCGTGGGCCTTGGTCATCTCCAGGCAGACCGCCGCCTCCCGGTCCCCCAGCGCCTCCAGCGCCGCCCGCAGCGTCGCGCCGATGCGGAAGGGCGATTCCAGGCCCACCAACGTGTGGCGGGCGGCGGCCTCCTCCCCGAACCAACGGCG
This sequence comes from uncultured Lentisphaeraceae bacterium, assembly GCA_949288955.1. GTDB lineage: Bacteria > Verrucomicrobiota > Kiritimatiellia > RFP12 > DVOR01 > Spyradenecus. The sequence goes on along the minus strand of CASEMS010000010.1, from coordinate 46,785 downwards.
CAGGGCCCCGGGCTTGCGCGGCGGGAAGCCCTTGAAGGTGTAGCTGGAGGTGGGCAGGCCCGAGAGCAGGAGCGCCAGCTCCACGCTGCACGGCCCCGGCAGCACCGTCCACGGCAGCCCCTCCCCCGCGAAGGCCCGCAGCACGCGGTAGCCCGGGTCGCTGATCCCCGGGTAGCCCCCGTCCGAGCAGAGCGCCACCGCCGTCCCGGCCCGCACCAGCCCCACGATCCGGCGCGACACGCCCTCCTCGTTCCCCTGGCGGTAGGAGAAGAGCTCCGGCCTCGGGATTCCCAGCGCCGAGAGCAGCTGCCACGTCCTGCGCGTGTCCTCGCAGGCGATGGCCCGCGCCGCAGCCAACACCTCCCGCGCCCGCGGGGTGAGATCCCCCAGGTTCCCGAGCGGCGTCGCCACCACGTACAGCTGCGCAACCAAATCCATGACCCATTAGTATAGCACAGCCCGCCCCGTCCGTCGCGCCCGCGCTCTCGCGGAGACTCGGCGGCTGAGTCTCGGTGGATCAGCCGCCGAGCCGAGGAGACTTAGCCGCCGAGCCGGGGTGGGTCGGCCGCCGGGGGCTTCTTTTCCGCGAGGGCGCGAGGGCGCGCGAAGGACGGCGGGCTAACGCCGGGCGAACGCGGCGGGGGCGGAGACGCCCCCTTGCTTCGCCCTCCCGCCCGCCGCCTTCGCGCCTCGGGGGCCGAGACACCGAGAGACGGCGACAGATCCGCCTTTGGACGAGCGGAGGTCTTTTGGGGAATGGGGGCGCCGCCCCAAGGCCCCCGGCAGGGTGCAAGGCACCCTGCACCCCCGGGCGCGTCCTGCGGACGCGCCTATAGGCACGCCGCAGGGAAGGGACAGCTAGGACAACCAGGACAGCTAGGACGACTAGGACGGCGGCGTACAGGGCGAGCGTCCCAGATGTCCTAGAGGTCCTAGCCGTCCTAGATGTCCTGGCAGGCGGGTTGGGAAGCCTCAGCCGCTAAGTCTCGGTGGCTTAGCCCCCGAGTCGGGGTGGATCAGCCGCCGACTCTCCCAGTCTTAGCGGCCGAGCCGGGGAGGGATGGCGATGCCCCGCGCGTGCGCGGCCAAGCCAGAATCAAATATGGAATGACGTTGGGCCTAAGACGATGCCCCGCGCGTGCGCGGCCAAGCCTCGCCGCCATGACGGCGGTGCGGCTGTGGGGGTCGATGCCCCGCGCGTGCGCGGCCAAGCCCCGTCCTGACCTCCGAAGAGCGCGACGCGCTCCCGATGCCCCGCGCGTGCGCGGCCAAGCCTCCAAGCCTCCAACCTTCCGAACTTCCGATTGCGCGGTAGGGAGCGGTCAGCGGGCGCAGCCCGCAGAGCGACCGGCGTTAGCCCGCGAGCCTCCCGCGCCCCCTTGCGTCTTTGCGGTGTAAATCCCCCGCCGGGTGCGTTTGGGGGGGCTTCCCAAGGGCGGGGGGGATGTGTTATGATGAGGGGAGAAAGGTTGCTTACCATGAACGGAGTTGCGATGCATGCACGAGTTTGGCTGTCCGCGGCGGCCGTGGCGGTCGTGGCGGCGTGGGGCTGGGCGGCGTTCCCGGCGATGCCCAAGACGTTGGACCGGGCGGAGGCGATGGCGCGCGCGGCGGCCGCGACGCGCGCCACGGCGCCGGACGCCGACACGCTGACGGTGGCGGAGGCGCAGTGGGTGGAGTACGCCCCCGACGGCACGGACACCACGTGGTTCGAGTTCTGGACGAAGGCGCTGACGGAGCCGGGGGCGAAGGAGCTGCGCACGATGCCGCTTTGGTTCCGGGAGGGGTGGTCGGAATCCCACTTCCTGCAGGCGGAGATCGTCTCCCCCGATGGCACGGTGACGCCGATAGACCTGGAGGCGAACCTCTCCATCGCCACGAGCAACGACAGCCACGACGCGAACATCTACGACCCCTCGATGAAGAACCTGGTGCTGACCGTGCCGAAGGTGTCGGTGGGGGACACGCTGCACGTGGTGGCCGCCATGCGCACGGTGCGCCCGCGCATCCCCGACACCTTCTCCAACCTCTGCGTCTTCGAGAGCTTCGAGGGCCCGGTGCCGTATGCGGAGATGACCATCGTGGCGCCCAAGGAGCTGCCGCTGCGCGCCTCGGCGCTGATCGACGAGGTGCCCGGCACCGTCACCGCCAGCCGTGAGACGCTGGCCGACGGCCGCACCCTCCACCGCTGGGTGGCGCGCGACGTGCCCCAGAGCTTCGCCGAGGACAAGATGCCCGACCGCTTCGTCACCCTCCAGCGCGTCTCCGTCTCCACCTTCTCCACGTGGGAGGAGATCTCCAAGTGGTATTGGGGCCTCTGCGAGAGGCACCTGGCCACCACCCCGGCCATCGACGCCAAGGTTCGGGAGCTGACCGAGGGCAAGAGCCGCGAGGAGCAGATCGAGGCGCTCTTCGGCTTCGTCGCCCAAGGCATCCGCTACATGGGCATCATCGCCGAGGACACCGCCCCTGGCTACGAGCCGCACGACGTCTCCCTCACCTTCGACAACCGTTACGGCGTCTGCCGCGACAAGGGCGCCCTCCTGGTGGCCATGTTCCGCAAGGCCGGCATCGACGCCTATCCCGTGCTCATCCACGCCGGCAGCCCCCGCGACCGCGAGGTGCCCGTGCCCTACTTCAACCACGCGGTCGTGGCCATCGACGAGGGCAACCGCAACTACCGCCTGCTGGACCCGACCGACGACACCGCCCGCGCCGAGCTGCCCGCCTACCTCAGCAACTGCTCCTTCCTCGTCTGCCGCCCCGAGGGCGAGGACCTCCGCCAGGTGCCCGTCCCCGGCCCCGAGAAGAACATGGCCGAGGTGGAGACCGTCGGCACGCTCGACGCCTCCGGCGACCTGGCGCTCGAATCCACCATCCGCTTCGGCGGCGTGAACGACAACGCCTACCGCTCCGCCTTCGTCCGCACCCAGCCCGAGACCATCCGCGACATGTTCGACGGCCTCCTCAAGCGCGCCGCCCCCGGCGCCGAGCTGGAGGAGCTGGACATCGCCCCGAAGGACCCGAAGGACATCTCCCAGCCCCTCGTCGTCCGCGTCAAGGGCCGCGTGCCCGCCTTCGGCGTGCCCGACGCCAAGGGGCGGACGCTCGTCACCCTCCCCTTCCTCAGCCGCGCCGTCGGCGTCATCAACTTCCTCTTCAACGGCCTCGACCAGCCCACGCGCAAGTATGACTGGGAGATCGAGGCGCCCTGCGGCGTCCGCGAGACCCTCACCCTCCGCGGCGTCGGCCGCCTCGGCAAGGCCGAGCTGCTCCCCGACGACCCCATCCTCAAGGCCAACGGCGCCTCCTTCGACATCGTCTGCCGCCGCGCCGAGAACGGCGACCTCACCCTCACCCGCGAGCTCGTCCTCTCCCACAAGGTCTACACGCCCGAGGACTACCGCGCCCTCCGCCGCTTCAAGGAGCGCATGAGCCGCGTCGAGAGCCTGCGCCCCCTCTTCACCCGCGACGCCGAGCGGGACGTGGACGCCGAGGTGCTCCTCAGCGCCGTGGAGGAGACGATCGCCGAGGACGGCACGCGCACCACCCGCACCGTCTCCGACAAGCGCATCCTCACCTTCCAGGGCAAGCGCGAGAACGGCGAGGTCACCCTCTATCACAACCCCGACACCCAGACCCTCGCCCTCAACGCCGTCACGGTCACCACCGCCACCGGCGACCGCGTGCCCATCACCGAGAAGGAGATCTCCCGCCTGGACGCCGACGGCGCCGCCCTCGCGCCCCGCTACCCCGCCTTCCGCCAGACCGTCCTCTCCCTGCCCGCCGTGGACGTCGGCGCCGTGACCCACGTGGACGTGACCACCACCACCGAGGCCGGCGGGCCCTTCGCCCAGACCGTGACCTTCGGCTCCGGCGCCTACCCCACCCGCGAGGACCGCTACACGCTCACCCTCCCCGTGGCGCTCGACGGCCAGCTCCGCATCGCCGAGCGCAACTTCGCCGACGCCGCCGTCTCCCGCACCGTCGTCACCAACGGCACGCAGGTCACCCGCGCCTGGGTCGTGCGCGATCTCCCCGCCACCAAGCCCGAGGCCGCCATCCCCGCCGCGCCCCTCATCCGCCCGACCCTCCACCTGGCCCTGCGCGACGCCGCCGCCCACCGCGTCCTCCCCGCGCTCGCCAAGCAGGCCGACGCCGCCGCCGACGAGCCCGGCGAGAGCGTCGAGGAGACCGCCGAGCGCCTCACCGAGGCGTTGGACGGCGATGACCTGGAGGGCCGCCTGCGCGCCATCCAGGCCTTCATGGCCAAGAACATCCGCCAGGCCGGGCCCGCCTGGGAGTCCCTCCGCTGGGGCACCCTCACGCCGCCCGCCGCCACCCTCGCCGAGGGCTACGGCAACCGCCTCGACCGCCTCACCCTCTGGCTCGCCCTCCTGCGCGCCGCCGACATCGAGGCCCAGCTCGTCTTCGCCAACGACCAGACCCTCGAGACCGAGCTGCGCTTCGGCGAGCGCCTCGCCCTCCGCCAGGTGCCCATGTGGTCGCGCTGGACGACGCCCTACCTCCTGCTGCCCGACGGCCGCCTCGTGGGCGACGAGGCCGAGCTCGCCGAGCCCGGCTCCGCCAACCGCGGCTCCTGCGCCCTCATGACCGCCGAGGGCCGCACCCTCTACGCCGCGCCCAAGGCGCTCCGCACCCGCACCGAGACCGACACCGTCCTCGTCCTCCAGCCCAACGGCGACGCCACCATCGCCGGCACCACCCGGTGCTGGGGTGCCCTCGCGGGCATCACCCGCCAGGTCGAGCGCGACATCACCCCCGAGCACCGCCGCCGCGCCGTCGCCGCCCTCGCCGAGGCCCTCGCCTCCGGCGCCACCCCCGTCAGCGAGTACACCGTCGACACCCGCGCCTACCCCACCCGCGCGCGCCTCGCCGTCGAGGCCAAGGCCTACGCCCAGCGCCGCGGCCGCCTCCTGGCCCTGCCCATCCAGAACCTCACCGCCGCCGCCTACGGCCTCCGCGGCGTCACCCGCGAGAACCCCATCTGGCAGACCGGCGTCGAGGGCGCCCGCCGCACCCTCGACCTGTGGCTCCCCCCCGGCTCCGAGATCCTCTCCAAGCCCGAGCCCTTCACCGTCAGCTTCCCCGGCGGCGGCCAGGCCTCCCTCACCTGCGAGCAGTCCGTCACGCCCACCGGCTGGGTGCGCCTCACCTACACCGCCACCACCGACCGCGCCACGGCCCTCCTCGACGCCTGGCAGTTCCCCGCCCTCATCGAGCTGGATCGCCGCCTCACCGCGCCCACCATGCGCACCCTCATCCTCCGCCTCCCCGAGTGAGCCGTGACCGTCCTGGGCATTGAGAGCTCCTGCGACGAGACCGCCGTCGCCGTCGTCCAAGACGGCGACGGCGTCCTGGCCTCCGTCGTCTACTCCCAGATCGCGCTCCACCGCCCCTACGGCGGCGTCGTCCCCGAGGTCGCCAGCCGCGCGCACGTCGCCAAGATTCGCGCCGTGGCCGAGGAGGCGTTGGCGCAGGCCTTCCCCGGCGACCCGGACCCCTGGGCGCGGGTGGACGCCATCGCCGCCACGCGCGGGCCCGGCCTCGCCGCGGCCCTCCTCGTCGGCTGGACCTTCGCCAAGGGGCTCGCCCTCGCCACCGGCAAGCCGCTCGTCCCCGTCAACCACATGCACGCCCACCTCTGGTCCGTCCGCCTCGGCCACCCCGAGCTCCGCGGCGCGGCCCTCTGGCCCCAGCTGGGGCTGGCCGTCAGCGGCGGGCACACCTGCTTCGTGGCCTCCGAGGGGCCCGACCGCCACCGCCTCCTGGGCCAGACCATCGACGACGCCGCCGGCGAGGCCTTCGACAAGGCCGCCAAGCTCCTCGGCCTGGGCTATCCCGGCGGCCCGGTCATCGACAAGGCCGCCCGCCAGGCCCCCCCCGGCGCCGACCGCGCCATCCGCTTCCCCGAGGGGCGCGTCTCCGAGGACCATCCCCTCCCGGACGGTTGGGATCCCGCCCTCTGCGTCTCCTTCAGCGGCCTCAAGACCGCGCTCCTCACCCACGTCCGCAAGCAGCCCCCGCAGGGCGAGGCCGACGTCGCCACCCTCTGCGCCAGCTACCAGGCCGCCATCGTCCGCGCCCTCGCCAAGCGCGCCGACCGCGCCCTCGCCTCCGCCCCCTACCGGAGCCTGGCCCTCGGCGGCGGCGTCTCCCTCAACCGCGCCCTCCGCGACGCCCTCGCGCAGGTCGCCGCGCGCCGCGGCGTCCGCCTGCTCCTGGCCGAGCCCAAGTATTGCGGCGACAACGCCGCCATGATCGCCGGCCTCGCCTCCGCCCTTCCCCTCCCGGCGGATCCCACCGCCGCCCTCGCCCTCGACGTCGATCCCTCCCTGCCCATCGGAAGTTTGGAGGCTTGGAAGGTTGGAAGTTTGGCGCACGCGGGCAAGGCTGTGGGAGGGGAGGCGCCGCCAAGCCTCCAAACTTCCAAACCTCCAAGCCTCCGTCATGATTGAGTTCCGCGACGTCAGCGTGCGCTATGGGCCGGAGGCCCTCTTCGAGCACGCCTCCTTCAAGATCAACGCCGGGGAGCGCGTGGGCATCGTCGGCCCCAACGGCTCCGGCAAGTCCACCCTCTTCAAGCTCATCCTCGGCGAGCTTTCGCCCGACACCGGCGACGTGATCGCCGAGGGCACGCCCCGCATCGGCTTCGTCCGCCAGCATCTTGAGCCGGACTCCCCCGAGCAGACGCTCCTGCAATACTGCTTGGAGGGCATCCCCGGCTTCGAGCGCACCGAGCGCGCCATCGCCCGCCTGGAGGAGGCCCTCGCCACCGAGCGCGACCCCGCCGCCAAGGCCCGGATGCTCCGCGAGCTGGGCGAGGCCAACACCCGCTTCGAGCAGATGGGCGGCTACTCCCTCGAAGCCCGCGTCAAGGAGTCCCTCGGCGGCCTCGGCTACGCGGTGGAGGACTTCGCCCGCCCCTTCGCCACCTTCTCCGGCGGCTGGCGGATGCGCGCCGAGCTCTCCCGCGTCCTCGCCTCCAAGCCCGAGCTGCTCCTCCTCGACGAGCCCTCCAACTACCTTGACCTCCCCGCCGTGGAATGGCTCCAACGCTTCCTCCGCGGCTTCGAGGGCACGCTCGTCCTCATCTCCCACGACCGTTACCTCCTGCGCGCCATCACCCGCGTTACCATCGAGGTCGACGGCGGCACCGTAACGCGCTACAACGGCCCGCTGGACACCTACCTCCGCGACCGCGAGGTGCGCTACCAGCAGCTCCTCCAGGCCAAGGCCAACCAAGACCGCAAGCGCGAGCAGCTCGAACGCTTCATCGAGCGCTTCCGCGCCCAGGCCACCAAGGCCGCCCAGGCGCAGAGCCGCGAGAAGCAGCTGGAGAAACTCGAGGCGATCAAGCTCCCCGCCCGCTCCCGCTCCGCCGGTTACCTCCGCCTCCCCAAGGCCCCCCACGCCGGCGCCGAGATCGTCCGCCTCGAAGACGCCGCCTACGCCTATCCCGGCGCCGACCACCCCATCTTCCGGCACCTCGACCTCCGCGTCATGAACGGCGACAAGATTGCCATCGTCGGTTACAACGGCATGGGCAAGACCACCCTCCTGCGCGTCCTCGCCGGTGTCCGCAAGCCCACCGAGGGCAAGGCCGTCTTCGGCTACCACGTCGCCCCCGGCTACCAAAGCCAGGACCTCGCCGAGACGATGGATCCCGACGCCACCGTCTTCGCCACCGCCAAGGCCGCCGCCGGCGCACTCCCCGAGAAGGAGCTCCGCAACCGCCTCGGCGGTTTCGGCTTCGACGCCGACGACTGCGCCAAGCCCGTCAAGGTCCTCTCCGGCGGCGAGAAGATCCGCCTCGCCTTCCTCCGCCTCTTCCTCAACCCGCCCAACTTCCTCCTCCTCGACGAGCCCACCACCCACCTCGACCTCGAAGGCCGCGAACGCCTCCAGCAGGCCGTCCGCGACTACGACGGCACCGTCGTCCTCGTCTCGCACGACGTCGAGTTCGTCCGCGGCACGGCCGAGAACATCCTGGAGATCTCCCGCCGCGGCATCCGCCGCTTCCACGGCGGCTACGATTACTATCAGGAGAAGATCGCCGAGGAGGCCCCCCTCCAGGAGGACGCGCCCTCGGCCCCCGCCCCCCCGAAGGCGGCCTCCTCCAAGGAGCTCCGCCGCCAGCGCGCCCAGGAACGCGCCGCCAAGGCGCCCGAGGTCAAGCGCCTTCGCCGCCGCGTCGAGACCGCCGAGGCCGCCATCGCCAAGCTGGAGTCCGAGCAGGAGGCACTCACCGCCGCCCTCGGCGACGGCACCCTCGACGCCCAAGGCCTCGCCGACGCCGGCAAGCGTCTGCGCGCCATCCAGTTCGACCTCGCCAAACTCACCCTGGAGTGGGAGGAGGCCGCGACCGCCCTTGAGGCCCTCACCGCCGAAGCGTGAGGGTGAGACGAAAAAGCCCCCGGCTCCGATCGGAGCCGGGGGCTTTTTCGTATCCTCTGGGGCGCCCGGGGTCAGTTTGCGGAGGCGGGCGTGATGGCGTGCAGCTCCAGGAGCAGGTTCTGCGCGAGCTTGCGGGAGAGGCGCGGGAGGGTGTCCATCACGCCGGTCTGGAAGTCGTTTCGGGTGAGGGCGGTGTCGCTGGCGGAGACGGGCTTGCCGTTGATGAGGGTCTCGCCGGTGAGGGCGTCGTAGGCGTAGAGGCGCGCGCGGAGGGTGAGGCGGTACTCGTCGGGCAGGATGGTGTTGTTGCGGTCGTAGCTGATGGCGTCGGCGCCGACACCGGAGATGACGACCTGGACGCGGAGGCGGGCGTGCTCGAAGTCGGCGGGCTCGAAGGTGCCTTCCTCGATGAGGGCGTCGATGAACTGCTGGGCGGCCATGGCGCCGACCATGGGGTATTCGGTGCTGTTCTCGAAGGCGGGCACGTGGACGGTGCGGAGGCCCTTGGGCACGGGGGAGCCGAGGTGGTAGCCCGCGCAGCCGGCGCCCAACGTGGCCAGCGCGAGGAGGGTCAGGGCGAGGCGTGCGAGTGGCGTCATGGCGTGGGTTCCTTGGCTTGCTGCTGGGGGAGGGTGGCGGCGGGGCGGGCCTGCGCGGCGAGCTGGGCGACGCGGGCGCGGATGGCCTCGGCGTGGGGGGAGTCCGGGAAGTCGCGCAGGAAGGCCTGGTAGGCCAGGAGCGCGGCCTCGCGGGAGTAGGCGGCGGGGTTGTCGTAGAAGGAGGCGTTGGCGTAGGCGCGGTCGTGGCGGAGGAGGTAGACCTCGCGCTGCCATTGGGCGAAGCGTTCGCGCTCGGGGTGGTTGGGGCGGAAGGCCTGGGCGCCGGCGAGGAGGCGTTCGAGGTGGGCGAGGCGGCCGACGTCGTTGCGCCAGACGTTGGCCTGGAGGCGGCAGGCCCGGCAATAGACGCTGACCACCTCGTCCATCCCCGCGTAGTTCGGCCAGTCCACCACCAGGCGGTCGCAGACGGTGATGGCGTGGCTGAATTCCTCGTCGTCCACGTACAGCTCGGCGATGCGCAGGAGCAGCTCGGGCACGCGCTTCCAACGCGGGGCGAAGTGGATGAGCTGCTCGTAGTTGCGCCGGAGGGTGGCGTTGGAGGTGAAATGGAGGGTGCGCCCCCGCTCCTGCGCGGCGAGCGCGTCCGCCTGGGCCACCGCGTCCGCCAAGACGGGGGCCAGCTCGAAGCGGCCCGCGAAGTGCGCGAGGAGGTAGAGGTCGGCCTCGTAGGCCTTGCGGGCGTTCCCCGCGGCCGATTCCAGGCGTGCGATGGCCAGCTGCGCGGTGAGGGCCTCGGGGGTGGCGTGCCACTCGTGGACGAGGTCGTCGTAGGCGTCGACGGCCTTCTCGCGTTTGCCCTCGCGCTCCAGCCGCTGGGCCAGGAGCAGCTGCTCGGCGGGGGAGTCCTCGTCGGGGCCGCCGAAGAGCCAGGCGGGCTCCTTGAGCTCCACCTCGATCGGCTCGTCCAGGAAGCTGAGGGCCTCCGGCGTCCGCCCGATGCGCGAATAATCCTGATACTGCGCCGACCCCAACGCGGCGGCGCAGCAGACCCATGCGGCCAGAATCGCTCTCCTGCTCATGGCCCACATGATAGCATATCGCGCGCCCCGGCGCGTGGGCTGGGTTCTCCGGGACGCACCCCGCGCGAAGGCGCGATGGGGCTTGCGCCGACGGACGCGCCTGGGTTATCCTAAGACCATGAGAACGACAGTCTTTGCCTTGGCCGCGCTCGCCGGAGCGGGCCTCTCCGCCGCGGGCGCGGATGCCGCCCTGCGCGGCAACCCCTATCCTTACCCCTTCGAGGCCATGCCCTCCATCTACCACGACGGCTGGATCGACCTCAACAAGAACGGCGAGCGGGACACCTACGAGGACCCCTCCGCCGACCTGGACGACCGCGTGGACGACCTCCTCGGGCAGATGACCCAGCAGGAGAAGGTGATGCAGCTCTGCACGCTCTACGGCTACCGCGCGGTGCTCAAGGACAAGTTCCCCACCAAGCAGTGGAAGGCGCGCGTCTGGAAGGACGGCGTGGCGAACATCGACGAGCAGGGCGCGGGCTGGCGCCACCGCGGCGACAAGGAGATCAGCGACACCCCCGCCCGCAACGCCCACTACGTCAACAACACCCAGCGCTTCTTCGTCGAGCAGACGCGCCTGGGTATCCCCGTGGACTTCACCAACGAAGGCATCAACGGCATCTCCGCCCGCCATGCCACCAGCTTCCCGATGCCCCACTCCCAGGGCATGACTTGGAACCCCGACCTCATCCGCGAGCAGGGCCGCATCACCGGCCGCGAGGCCACCGCCCTCGGCTACAGCAACGTCTACGCCCCCATCCTCGACGTCGCCCGCGACCAACGCTGGGGCCGCTGGGAGGGCACCATCGCCGAGGATCCTTTCCTCGTCGCCGAGATCGGCAAGGCCCTCTGCCTGGGCATCCAGGAGGGCGGCGCCATCGCCTCCCCCAAGCACTACGTCGGCTACGGCGAGAACAAGGGCGCCCGCGGCTACGACTCGCGCACCGACCCGCACATCACCGCCCAGACCTTCGAGGCCATCCACTTCTACCCCTTCCGCCGCGTCTTCACCGAGGCCCACCCCCGCGGCGTCATGTGCGCCTACAACGACGTCAACGGCACCCCCGTCGCCGCCTCCCCCCACCTCCTCAAGGAGCGGCTCCGCGGCGAGCTCGGCTTCCGCGGCTACGTCGTCTCCGACAGCCACGCCGTCGAGCGCCTCGCCACCCTCCACCGCATGGCCGCCGACCAGAAGGAGGCCCACACCCTCCGCATCCAGTCCGGCCTCAACGTCTGGACCACCTTCACCCCGCCCGACCAGATCGCCGGCTGGATCAACGCCTCGCTCGACGACGGCACCCTCGCGATGGAGGACGTGGACGCCATGGTGCGCGACGTCCTGCGCGTCAAGTTCGAGCACGGCCTCTTCGACCGCCCCTACGTGGCCGACCCCGCCGCCGCCGACGCCGTCGTCGGCTCCGCCGAGTCCGACCGCGTCGCCCTGCAGGTCGCCCGCGAGGCCCTCGTCCTCCTCAAGAACGAAGGCCCCCTCCTGCCCCTCGACCCCAAGACCCTCAAGACCGTCGCCGTCCTCGGCCCCAACGCCGACGCCGCCTGCTACCGCCCCGACCGCTACGGCCCCACCGACTACGCCGCCGTCTCCGTCCGCAAAGCCCTCGAACGCGCCCTCCCCGACGCCAAGGTCCTCTACGCCAAAGGCTGCGACCACGTCAGCCCCGGCTGGCCCGACAGCGAGCTCGTCCCCGTCCCCATCACCAAGAAGGAGCGCGACGAGCAGGCCAAGGCCGTCGCCCTCGCCAAGCAGGCCGACGTCGCCATCGTCGTCCTCGGCGACAACGGGCGCACCTCCGGCGAGAGCCACACCCGCACCAGCCTCGACCTCCCCGGCCGCCAGGAGGAGCTGCTCCAAGCCGTCCAGGCCACCGGCACCCCCACCGTCCTCGTCCTCATGCACGGCCGCCCGCCCAGCATCAACTGGGCCGCCCGCAACACCCCCGCCATCCTCTCCTGCGGCCTCCTCTGCCGCCACGGCGGCACCGCCGTCGCCGAGGCCCTCCTTGGCCGATACAACCCCGGCGGCAAGACCAACGGCACCTGGCTCAAATCCGCCGGCCAGATTCCCTTCAACTTCCCCGCCAAGCCCAAATCCAACTACGAGCCCACCCTCAAGAACGGCTCCTACAACCCCGGCGCCCTCTGGCCCTTCGGCTACGGCCTCAGCTACACCACCTTCGAGGTCGGCAAACCCACCCTCACCCCCCTCACCGCCCCCGGCCAGGCCACCCTCTGGGACACCCTCCTCCTCCGCGACCCCGCCCCCCGGCCCGCCGGCTGGCGCGTAACCTTCACCGTCACCAACACCGGCAAGGTCGCCGGCGACGAGGTCGTCCAGCTCTACGTCTCCTACACCAAGGCCCCCACCTACTGGTTCGACCAGATGCTCCGCGGCTTCAAGCGCGTCCACCTCGCCCCCGGCCAGACCAAGACCGTCACCCTCGACCTCCCCCTCGACCACCTCAAGATCGCCCTCGGCGACCAAACCTGGGTCCTCCCCGACGAACCCTTCGAGGTCCGCCTCGGCACCTCCTCCATCCACCTCCGTTGGCGCACCCTCATCCACGGCGACCGCGTCCTCCGCACCGAGCCCGTCAAACCCACCAAGCGCCCCCCCGAGAACGTCAATCCCCTCACCGCCTGACGCGCCCCCCTCCCCCCTCACCGCCCCCGGCCCGCCCGGGGGCGTTTTTGTTTTGGCCCCTCGCCCATCCCGGCTCGGCGGCCGATCCATCCCGGCTCGGCGGCTGATCCACCTCGGGTTGGCGGCTGATCCACCTCGGCTCAGCCGCCGATCCTTCCTGCCGTCCCTGCGTTCTGTGGGACGCAGGGGGCCGCGCGCCCGCGTTCGCCGTCGGGAATCTGTGTTACACTAAGGGTATGAAGACTTTTCCCACGATTGCCCTCGGGGCCGTGGCGGCGGTCGCCCTCGTGGCGGCCGGTTACGCCGCGGGGCGTTTCTTTGCCCCCGTAACCTTCGTCGCCGCGCCCACCGCCGAGATCGTCCGGACGGTGCAGGCGCAGGGCGGCGGCGAGGATGCCCTGGCCCTCTCCAAAGCCCTCAGCGAGGCCGACGCCCTCCGCGCCGAGGCCGCCGCGCTCAAGGAGCGCCTCGCCGCCCTCCAGGCCGCCCCCAAGGAGGAGGCCGCGCCCGAGCGCCCCCGCCGCCGGGGCCCCCGCGAGCGCATGGAGGAGCTGCGGCGCACCGACCCCGAGCGGTACAAGGCGATGCAGGCCCGCCGCCAGGAGTTCCAGACGCGGATGGCCGAGGCCGCCGCCAAGCGCGACGACTTCCTGGGCAGCGTCGATCTCTCCCTCCTCACCCCCGAGCAGCAGGAGACCCACCGCCGCTTCACCGAGGCCCTCGCCGCCCAACAGGAGGCCTTGGCCCGGATCCAGGAGCTGGAGGCGAACGGCGGGGAGGTCTCCGAGGCGGATCGCCGCGCCGTCGGCGAGGCCTTCCGCGCCGTCCGCGAGCTGGAGGACGCCGAGCGCGACGCGCTCCTCGGCGCCGTCGCCACCTCCATGGGGCTGCGCGCCGGCGAGGAGGCCGATTCCTTCGTCGAGGTCGTCCGGAGCATCTACGACTCCACCGGCACGATGCCGGCGGTGCGCATGGGCCCGCCCCCGCCCGGCCCGTGAGGCCCCCGCGAAAGGCGCCCTCCCATGAAGCCCCTCCACGCGCTTGCCCTTGTGCCTGTGGCGGCCGTCGCCCTCGTGGCGGCGGGTTATGCCGCCGGCCGCCTCACCGCGCCCAGCGAGGTCATCGCCGCCCCGCTCGGCGAGACCTTCCGCGCCGTCCGCGCCGAGGCCTCCCCCACCGACGCCAAGGCCTTGGCCGACGCGCTCGCCGCCGTCGAGGCCCTCCGCGCCGAGCGCGACGGCCTTCAGGGGCAGATCGCCGCCCTCGGCCCGCGGGACGCCGCGCCCGGACAACCCGAGCAGTCTCCCCCCCGCAAGACCCGCCGCGAGGCGATGGAGGAGATCCGCCGCGCCGACCCCGAGCGTTACGAGCGGATCCAGACCCGCCAGCGCGAGTTCCGTGAGCGGATGGCCGAGGCCCTCACCCAACGCGACGCCTTCCTGGGCAGCATCAACCCCGACTTCCTCACCCCCGAGCAGCAGGAGACCCACCGCCGCTTCACCGAGGCCCTCGCCGCCCAGCAGGAGGTCATGGCCCGCCTCGAAGCCTCCATGGAGGAGGGCATCTTCCTCTCCGAGGAGGAGGGCGCGCGCCTGCAAGCCTCCTTCCGTGCCGTCCGCGACCTTCAGGAGGCCGAGCGCGAGGCGCTCCTCAGCGCCGTCGCCGTCTCCATGGGCCTGCGCCTGGGCGAGGAGGCCGACGCGCTCGTCGACGTCGTCAGGACCGTCTACGACGCCACCGGCGCCAACCCGCCCGACCCACCCCCGCCGCCCGCCCCCTGAGCCGCGCCGTCTTGGGCGGCGGGTTGTGTTAGAATGGGCGGGTTATGGCAAAGGTTCTCATCACCGGGGGCGCGGGATTCATCGGCGCCAATCTGACGCGCCGCCTCTTGGCGGAGGGGCACGCCGTCACCGTGCTGGACGATTTCTCCACCGGGCGCCGGGGGAACGTCGCGGGATTGGGCGCGGAGGTGGTGGAGGGGGACGTGCGCGCGCCGCTGCCGGGCGCGTATGACTGGGTCTTCAGCCTGGCCTGCCCGGCCTCCCCCCCGCATTACCAGGCCGACCCGCTCCGCACGCTCGCCACGTCGGTGGATGGGATGCGCGGCGTGCTGGGGCTGGCCCGCCGCTGCGGGGCGCGCGTGGTGCACGCCTCCACCAGCGAGGTCTACGGCGACCCGCTGGCGCACCCGCAGGCGGAGACTTATTGGGGCCACGTGAACCCCCTCGGCCCGCGCGCGTGCTACGACGAGGGCAAGCGCGTGGCCGAGACCTTCGCCCTGGAGCATCGCCGCGCCTACGGCACGGACGTCCGCCTCGTGCGGATCTTCAACACCTACGGCCCCTTCATGGCGCCCGACGATGGGCGCGTGGTCTCCACCTTCATCCTCCAGGCGCTCCGCGGCGAGCCGCTGACGCTCTTCGGCGACGGCTCGCAGACGCGCAGCTTCCAGTTCGTGGATGACCTCTGCGATGCGCTGCTTGCCTACGTGCGGGCCGACCGCGCGGCGCTCGACGCCTTCTTCGCCGCGCGCGGACTCGCCATCCCCGTCCTCAACCTCGGCAACCCCGAGGAGTGCACCGTCCGCGCGTTGGCCGAGGCCATCCTGCGCCTGACGGGCTCGGCCTCGCCCCTGGCCTTCCGCCCCCTCCCCGCCGACGACCCCGCGCGCCGCCGCCCCGACATCGCCTGGGCCCGCGCCTGCCTGGGCTGGGCGCCCCGCGTCCCCCTCGACGCCGGGCTCCGCCGCACCGTCGCCTACTTCCGCGCGGCGCTTGGCGGGGGGCGTGGGGGCATCTGAGCCTCGGGCCCCCGTGTTTAAGCAACCCAAACATCTCCCACGGCTATGACAGATTGGGCAACGTTGTTGAATCCTGAGCAGCTGGCGGCGGTGACGGCGCCGGAGGGGCCGACGCTGGTGCTGGCGGCGGCGGGGACGGGCAAGACGCGGACGCTGACGCACCGCGTGGCCTGGCTGGTGGAGCAGGGCGTCGACCCCCGGGGCATCCTGCTGCTGACCTTCACGAACCGCGCGGCGCGGGAGATGATGGAGCGGGCGGAGGCGTTGGTCGGCCCGGCGATCGCCACGCTCTGGTCGGGCACCTTCCACCATGTCTGCCACCGCATCCTGCGGCAGAACGCGCGCCTCGTGGGGCGGACGGCGGGCTTCACGATCCTGGATCGGGCCGACGCGCAGAGCCTGGTGGGCAAGGCCATCAAGGAGTTGGCGCCCGACGTCAAGCGCTTCCCCAAGAAGGAGGTGGTGGCCGCGCTCATCGGGCGGGCCGCGAACACGGAGGGCGACCTGCGGGAGTTGGCGGCGAACCTGGCCTTCGAGCATCCCGTCGACCCCGCGCTGGTGCTGGCCGTGGCCGCGCGTTACGAGGCGTTGAAGGAGGAGGCCGACGCGCTGGACTTCGACGACCTGCTGACCTTCACCCTGCGTCTCTTCCGTGAGCGCCCCGAGGTCCTCGCGGCCTACGCCGACAGCTTCCGCCATGTGCTGGTGGATGAGTATCAGGACACGAACACCATCCAGGCGCAGCTGGTGGATCTGCTGGCCTCGCGCCACCGCAACCTGATGGCGGTGGGCGACGACTTCCAGTGCATCTACTCGTGGCGGGGGGCGGACTTCCGCAACATCATGGAGTTCCCCGCGCGGTGGCAGGGCTGCCGTGTGATCAAGCTGGAGCGGAACTACCGCTCCGCCCCCGAGATCCTGGCGCTGGCCAACGCCACCATCGCCCACAACCCCGGCCAATTCCCCAAGACGCTCCTGCCCACGCTGCCGCCCTCGGGGCGCAAGCCGCTCGTCGCCTTCCTGCGCGACGCCGCCGAGCAGAACCAGATGGTCGTCCGCCACGTGCAGCGCGCCCTCCAGGCCGGCTACCGCCCGGAGGACATCGCCATCCTCTACCGCGCGCACTACCACGCGATGGAGCTGGAGCTGGACCTCCGCCGCCTCCGCCTCCCCTACACCCTCACCTCCGGGCAGGGCCTCTTCGAGAGCCAGCACATGAAGGACGTCATCGCCTTCCTCCGCCTGTGCGTGGGGCTGGGCGACCTCTTTGCCCTCCAGCGCGTGCTGGGGCTGCTGCCGGGGGTGGGGCCGAAGACCGCCGAGCGCGTCTGGGGCAAGCTCGGCGGCGCCTTCGCCCCCGCCCGCCAGACCGACCGCCTCCAGCTCGCCGCCCTCCTCCCCAAGAAGGCCCAGGGCGAGTGGCGCGCCTTGGACGGGTTGATCGGCCGCTTCCAGGAGGAGGGCCTCGCCGAGAACGGCAACCGCGCCGTCACCCTCTTCCTCGAGACGTGGTACGCCGATTACCTGATGCGCGCCTACGACAACGGCGAGGATCGCGTCCAGGACGTCGCCGCCTTCGCCGCGCAGTTCCGGAAGGGCCAGCCCGTCGCCGCCTTCCTCAACGAGGTGGCGCTCATGACGAACCTCGACGCCGAGAACGCCCAGGCCCTCGCCGACCGCCCCGGGCTCCGCCTCTCCACCGTCCACCAGGCCAAGGGGCTCGAATGGCCCGTGGTCATCGTCATCTGGTGCAACGAGGATTACTTCCCCTCCGCCCGCGCCATCATGGAGGATCAGGCCGAGGAGGAGCGCCGCCTCTTCTACGTGGCCCTCACCCGCGCCAAGGACGACCTCCTGCTCTGCGTGCCCGCCACCCGCCGCACCCCCGGCAAGGAGGGCGTGAGCTACCTCTTCCCCTCCCGCTTCGTCAAGCAGCTCCCCGCCGAGCTCGTGACCAAACGCTACGGCCTCATCTGAAAGGAGCCCCCATGCGCGCCCTCCCCCTCCTCGCCGCCCTCCTTGCCGCGGCCCTCGCCGCCGCCCAGGGCGGCGCCTTCCGCGTCCGCACCGAGGGCCGCCTCCCCCTCTCCGTGGCCCAGGAGGCCGACCAGGCGCTCGACCGCGCCAACCGCTGGCTCGCCGCCCAGCCCGCCCCCACCAACGACCTCGCCCGCCTCACCCTCCGCCGCTACGCCCTCGCCCCCGCCGGGCGCCCCTTCGTCCTGGAGCGCTGCGCCCTCACCCCCCTCGAACACGCCCTCCCCCCGCCCCCCGACGGGGCGGTCACCAACCTTACCGCCGCCCTCGCCCAGCGCCGGGACGACCCCAAGGCGCTCCTGGCCCTCGCCACCGCCCTCGGCACGCAGGCGCGGACGCCCGACCCCGCCTGGCGCGAGCGCATCGCCCTCACCCTCATCGAGACCCAGCGCGTGACCGCCCAGGGCGGCCACTGGGGCGGGCAGGGCCAGACCGTCTGGGCCATCCTCGCCCTCCGCCAGCTCCTGGGCGAGAGCCCCCCCATCGCCCTCCGCCCCCCGGTCGCCCCGGCCCAGCCCCCGGCCCGGGGAGACTCAGCCGCCGAGCCGAGGTGACTCAGCCGCCGAGCCGAGGTGACTCAGCCGCCGATCCTCCCCGGCCCGGCCGCCGATCCTCTCTGCGGGGGGCGCGGGCGGTATGTTATACTAAGGCGGTTCAATTGAGGAAGGCTTTGCGCTTATGGTAAAGGTAAAGATTGTCGGCGCCACGGGTTACGGCGGCATTGGGCTGATCGAGCTGCTGTCGCAGCACCCGGAGGCGGAGATCGTGGCGTTGGTGGCGCGCGAGGACGTGGGCAAGCGCGTCTCGGAGGTCTACCCGCACCTGGAGGGTTTCTGCGACCTGCCCATCCTCGACGCGGCGGACCCGCGCGCGGCGGAGGCGGAGGCCGACGTGGTGGTCTTCTCGACGCCCGACCGCGTGGGGATGTTCGAGGCCGGGAAGGTGTTGGCGCGGGGGGCGAAGGCGCTGGACTTCTCGGGGGACTTCCGCTTCACCACGGCCGAGGCCTACGCCGATTACGCCACGCGCCACGGCAAAGACCCCACGCACGCCGCGCCGGAGCTGCTGGGCAGGAACGCCTACGGCCTGGCCGAGCTCCACCGCGAGGCCATCAAGGCCGCCCCCGTGGTGGGCAACCCGGGCTGCTTCGCGTGCAGCTGCATCCTGGGGCTGGCCCCGGCGGCCCATGCGCGGCTCTTCGACCCGATGAGCGTGATCTGCGACTGCAAGACGGGCGTCTCGGGGGCCGGCAAGAAACTGGCGGCCACCCACCATTTCCCCGCGCGCTACGAGAACATGAACGCCTACAAGCTGGCCGGCCACCAGCACGTCTGCGAGGTGGAGCGCGAGCTGTCGCTGCAATATGGCGAGGCGGTGCGCCTGACCTTCACGGCGCAGGTGGTGCCCCTCTGCCGCGGCATCATGAGCACGCTCTACGCGCAGCTCGCGGCGCCGACGACGGAGGAGGCGCTCGTGGCGCTCTACCGGGCGTTCTACAAGGACTCCCCCTTCGTGCGGGTCTACGGCTCGAAGGCGCCCGTCGGCTCCAACTGCGTGGCGCGCACGAACTTCTGCGACCTGGTGGTGAGCGTGGACGACCGCACGGGCCGCCTGCGCGTGGTCTCCTACATCGACAACCTGATGAAGGGGCAGGCAGGCTCCGCCCTCCAAAACATCAACCTGATGTCCGGCCTGCCCGAGACGCTCGGCCTGATGCGCCCGGGCATGTATCCCTGAGGAGCCCGCCGTGAAGCACGCCAAGCCCATGCCCAAGGCCGCCAAGCCCGCCGCCAAACCCGCCAAGCACGCCCGCCTGGGGCGCGGGCTGGACGCGCTGATCGACGCGCCGGCCCAGCCCATCCGCCCCGCCGTGCGCCCCCCCCTGGCCGCCATCGCCAAGCCCGAGCCCCCCGCGCCCGCCCCCGGGCGCCCCGAGGCGGGGAGCGTGCTGACGGTGCCGGCCTCCGAGATCGTCCGCTCGCCGTGGCAGCCGCGCCAGACCTTCGACGAGGCCGCGCTGAACGAGCTGGCCGACTCCATCAAGGCCAACGGCATCATCCAGCCCCTCATCTGCCGCCGCCTGCCCGATGGTCGCTTCGAGCTCATCGGTGGCGAGCGCCGCCTCCGCGCCGCCGGGCTGGCCGGCCTCTCCCATGTGCCCGTCATCCTCGTCGAGGCCGGGGACCGCAAGGCCGCGGAGCTGGCCATCGTGGAGAACATCCAGCGGGCCGACCTCAACGCCATCGAGGAGGCCGAGGGCTATCGGATGCTCGTGGAGGAGCACGGCCTCACCCAGGCCGAGGTGGCCGAGCAGGTGGGCCGCGCCCGCGCCACCGTCGCCAACGCCCTCCGCCTGCTGGAGCTGCCCGACGAGACCAAGGCGATGGTGGCCGACGGCCGCCTCTCCCCCGGCCACGCCAAGGCGCTCCTGGGCCTGCTGCGCCCGGAGGACCGCGTGCGCCTGGGCCGCCGCGCCGTCTCCGAGGGGCTGACGGTGCGCGCGTTGGAGCGGCTGGTGGCCCAGGCCAACACGCCCCAGCCGCCGCCCCGCGCGCCGCAGAGCGACCTGCCGCCGGCCTATCTGCGCGACCTGACCGACCGCCTGCACGCCTTCTTCGGCACCGCCGTGCGCGTCCAGCCCGGCCGCACCCTCCCCAACGGCCGCCACGCCAAAGGCACGCTGGAGGTGGATTTCTACGGCAACGCCGACCTTGACCGCATCCTCGCCCTCCTCGGCGTGAAGGTGGACTGACCCACATGACACGCGCTTCGGGCCACAAAGACACCAATTGGGCGAAGAGGCCCAGACGCTCCACCGGCGAGCGGGAGCGGCAAGTCTCGGTGGATTACAAGGGCGAGCGGTTCGCGACCGTGTTGCGCGCGGATTTGTTGGTGGATGGCTGCGCGGTAGGGAGCGAAGCGACCGGTGGAGCGCACAGACTTCGCCGCGCCTTTGTGTCTTTGTGGCTCGGGGCGTGCGCGGCGTTGGCGGCGGCGGTGGGGTGCGGCGGGGGGCCGGTGGCACGGGAGCAGGCGCTGGGGGAGGCGGCGTTGGGGCACGCGGCGGCGTTGTGCGCGGCGTGCCCCGCGCGCGTGGCGGGGCAGGGGAGCGTGGGCGCGGCGGATTGGATCGCCGCGCGCCTGCCGCGGGAGGGGACGGAGGTGGACCGCTTCGAGGGGGCGCCGGGGCCGATGGCGAACGTGTGGCACTGCCGGGTGGGGCGGCCGGTGGCGCTCTTGGTGACGCATTTCGACACGAAGGCGGGGATCCCGGGCTTCGTGGGCGCGAACGACGGGGCGAGCACGACGGGGCTGCTGCTGGCGTTGGCGAACGAGGGGCGCCTGCCGGTGGCCTATCTCTTCGCGGACGGGGAGGAGTGCCGGGTGGCCTACTCGGGGGAGGATGGGCTGCACGGGTCGTGGCGGGCGGCGCGGTCGGGCCGCATCCCGCGGGGGACGCCGGTGATCGTGCTGGACATGCTGGGGGACGCGGGGTTCACGCCGGCCTTGGCGGGGAACGGCTCGCCGTGGCTGAACGGCGTGCTGCGCCGGGCGGCGGCGGAGGTGGGGGTGGCCTTGGGGGACGCGGGGGAGATCATCGACGACCATGTGCCGTTCGTGGCGGAGGGCTACCGCGCCGCGGACGTGATTGACTTTGAGTATGGCCCGGGCAACGCCTGGTGGCACACGGCGCGGGACACGCCCGACAAACTGTCGGCGGCGTCGCTGGCGCGCGCGGCGGCCTTGGTGCGCCG
This sequence comes from uncultured Lentisphaeraceae bacterium, assembly GCA_949288955.1. Taxonomy (GTDB): domain Bacteria; phylum Verrucomicrobiota; class Kiritimatiellia; order RFP12; family DVOR01; genus Spyradenecus. Next base: position 25,477 of record CASEMS010000010.1, on the reverse strand, counting down.
GGCCGTGGAACTGTTGGAAGAGGAACGCGAATGATCACGGTGCTCATTCTGGTTGTGGCGGCGTTGGCCGCCGGGGCGGCGCTGACGCTGACGGGCGTCTCGCCTTGGTATTGGTCGATCCTCTGGGCGGCGCTGGTCTTCCTGGCCGGGCAGCTGGCGTTGGGGTGGGTGCTGCGGCGGCGGATGGGGGCGCTGAACGACCGTATCCAGGGGGTGATGCGCGCGGCGCAGGCGAAGATGCAGGCGAAGGTGCAGCGGTGGCGCACGGGCCGCATGACGAACGCGAAGGCCGCCGAGGCGGAGCTGGCGAAGGACCGCGACGCGATGATCGCCGAGGTGCAGGCGCTGTTGCGTCCCTTGGAGCGGCTGAGGCCGTGGGTGCCGCTGTTGGGGCGGCAGCTGGCGACGATGGAGATGCAGTTCGCCTGGCAGAAGAAGGACTGGGCGCGGGTGGACGAACTGCTCCCGCGGGCGTTGCTTCTCGAACCGCTCCTGGTGTGCATGAAGCTGGCGCGGATGTGGCAGAAGGATGCGCCGACGGCCGAGCTGCGCAAGGTCTTCCGCAAGGCGACGCGGCGGGTGCGCTACGGCTCCACCGCGCTGGTCTACGCCACCTGGTCGTGGATGCTCGTCAAGCGCGGCGAGATCGACGAGGCCTTCAAGGCCCTCATCGAGGCCGACAAGAAGAACGAGCACCCGACGCTCAAGGCGAACCGGGAGCTCCTGGCGAACAATCGCGTCCACCACTTCTCCAACGCCGGCTTCGGCGAGGAGTGGTACGCCCTCTGCCTGGAGGAGCCGAAGGTGCGCGCCCAGCGCGTCCGCGACCCCAGCCGCTACTTCCTGTGAGCCGATGACCGCCCCCGACGCCCAGCCCGCGCCCGCGCCCGCCCGCCCGCCCCTCGCCGCCCTGCGCGGGGATTGGGCGGCGTTGCCGCTCCTGCTGGCGCTCTTCCCGGTGGCGGTGGGGTTGGCGCGGACGCCGACGACGGTGGGGTTGGTGGCGGCGGCCTTCCTCTTCCTGGCGTGGCACCTGCGCTGTCTGCGGGGCTTCGCGTGGGCGTTGGGGGCGGCGCTCGGGCTGAGCCTGCTGGTCTTCGCGGGGGCGGCGCTCCATTATGACGTGGACAACTACCTGGCGCCGCAGGTGCGCCTGCTGGTCTTGCCCCCCGGCCTCACGCCCGATGGCGCGTATAGCCCGACGCATTGCCTGCTGCCCCAGGGGATGGCGGCCTACGGCGCGGCGCTCTACCGGCTCTTCGGGAGCGTGGATCTGGGGCAGTCGGCCTTCTTCCTCTTCGCGGTGGCGGCGTGGCGGACGTTGCGGGAGGCGGGGCTGACGCGCCTTCAGGCGGCGTTGCTCATCGTGGCGCCCCCGGCGATGCCGGGCCTCTTCAACCTGATGAGCGACGGATGCGCCTATCTGCTCCTGCTGACGGCGCTCTTCGCGCTGCGGAAGGAGGGGTGCTTCTGGCTGCCGCTCGTGGCGGCGGCGGTGGCGTGCACCTTCAAGACGACGGCTTGGCTGCCCACCGTGCTGGTGGCCGCCGTGCTGCTCTGGCGCTTCCCGCGGCGGTGGTGGAAGGTGGGCCTGGTGGGTGCGGCGACGCTCCTGTTGGTCTGGCCGACGCTGAACCTGATCTTCTCGGGCGGGTTGGCGTGGATCTCCGACGACTTCGCGCGCCTGGCCAACGACGACGCGCGGCAGATGGGCCACCTCGCCCGCCTGCTCTACGTCTACGTGGGCCATTGGACGACCGCGCTGGAGCCCCACCTGGGCACGCACGACATGGGTGTGGACGGGCTGAGCTCGGACGCCTTCGGGCCGATCTTCCGCGCGACGCTCTGGGCCTCGGTGGCGATCGCGGTGGTGTGGCGGCGGCGCTTCGCGGGGTGGTGGGGGACGCTCGCGTTGGCGTGGTGCTCCATCCTGCTCGTGCCCACGACCTACGTCGGCTACGCGCGTTACGTGCCGCTCCTCTACGTGGCGGGGATGCTGCCGCTGATCCTGCGCTTCCCGCGGGTGGCGCTCCTGCCGGCGGCGGCGTTGCTGGCGGTGCCGGCGGCGATGCTCGGCTGGCGCTTCGCCCTCTCCGCCGAGGCCGTCGCCGTCGCCAACCATGCCACCGCCGTCCACACCACCCACTGGAACCTCCGCGCCACCTTCCGCGAGCGTCTGGTGGAGGCGCCCCAACCGCTTTGGAGCGGGTGCCTGCTCTACACCTATGCCATGCCCGAGGGCCACTTCCCCCCTATGCCGCGCCGCCCCTATGAGGGCATCCGCGCCACCCCCATCGCCGCCAAGGCCGGCGAGGTGCGCGATTACGCCCTGCGCGACTTCCTGCCCTGGCTCCTCACCCACCCGCACGCCTACCTTCTGGACATCGCCCGCTTCCGCTGGCACGCCTTCGCCACCTTCCCGAGAGGAGGACACGATGGACTTCCGACCCCTGCACGCCAATGAGCTCCCCGCGCTCCGCCCCTACGTGGCGCGCAACCCCTTCCGCCTGGCCGACGCCTCGCTCGGCTTCCTCCTCATGTGGCGCCCCTACGCCCACACCGCCTTGGCCGAGGCCGAGGGCTGCCTGCTCCTGCGCACGGCCTACGGCGGGAAGACCCGCTTCGCCTGGCCCCTGCACCCGGAGGCCGACGAGGCCGCCGAGCTCCGCGCCCTCGCCGCCGTCGAGGCCTGGTGCGTCGCCAACGCCGTCCCTCTCGCCCTCGCCTCCGTCCCCATCGAGCGCCTCCCCCTCCTCACGCGCCGCTACGGCCGCGACATGACCATCGAGAACCCCCGCACCTGGCGCGACTATCTCTACAACCTCTCCGACTTCGTGGACTACCCCGGCCGCCGCTTCGCCGGCCAGCGCAACCACCTCTCCAAGTTCCGCCGCGCCTATCCCGACGCCGCCTACCGCCCCCTCACCCCCGCCGACCTGCCCGCCGCCCACGCCTTCCTGCGCGTCTACGCCGAGCGGCAGTACGCCAAGAACTCCTTCCTCGCCAAGGAGGAGCTCCACGCCACCGAGTCGCTCCTCTCCATGTTCGCCGACCTCGGGCTCATGGGGGGCCTTCTGGAGCACGAGGGGCGCGTCATCGCCCTCACCGTCGGCGAGGCCATCGGCGACACGCTGATGGTGCACGTGGAGAAGGCGCTCGTCGGCTACGAGGGCGTCTACCCCACCATCGCCCACTGCTTCGCCGAGGCCATGCAGCCCACCGGGCTCCTCTACATCAACCGCGAGGACGACGCCGGCGACTGCGGCCTGCGCAAGTCCAAGCTCCAGTACAACCCCATCCGCCTCGTCGACAAGTACACCGTCACCCCGCGCCGCGTCATCGAGTCCCTCGAAGCCCCGCCCGAGCTCCACACCGAGCGCCTCACCATCCGCCCCGTCCCGGACGAGGACGTCCACGCCTACGGCCGGCTCGCCCGCGACCTCGCGCGCAACCGCTTCTGGGGCTGGGACTGGCGCACCGCCTGGACCGGCGAGGGCGACCCGCGCGACGCCTGGTTCCTTGAGATCGCCCGCTCCGACTTCGCCAAGCGCGTCGAGCTGGACCTCGGCCTTTACCTCGGCGACGAACTCGTGGGCGAGTGCGTCTTCCACAACTTCACCTACGACAACACCGTCGAGATCGGCATCCGCCTCCTCCCCGAGCACGAGCGCCACGGCTACGCCGCCGAGGCCATGCGCGCGATGGCCGACTACGCCCTCTGCCATTGGGGGCTCGAAAAGGTCGTCGCCAAGTGCTTCCGCGACAACCTCCCCTCCAAGCGGATGCTCCTCGCCTCCGGTCTCCGCCCCGACCACGAGGACGCCGACTACTTCCACTTCGCCCGAACCGCCAAGAACTGACCGCCATGCAAGTCGTCCTCCACTGCCTCGCCCGCATCCTTGGCGCGCTCCCCTGGTTCCTCATCGCCCTCTACACCGGCCTTGCCTGGCTCATCGGCGACGACGGCGACTGCGGGTGCTTCAACAACCCCGCCTTCCCCTTCCCGCACACACGCTTCCCCGATGGCTTCGGCGTCGTCGGCCTCCTCCTCCTGGCCGCCCTGCCCCTGGCCCTCTGCCTCTGGCACGACCGCGCCACCCACGCCGACCGTGTCTCCGCCGTGCTCCGCTGGCTCTGCGCCCCCGTCTTCGTACTCCTCGGCCTGGTCGCCTTCGCCTTCCTCTTCGGCATGGTCTTCGGGGCCATCTGGACTGACTACATCGGCTGGGTGGCCCGGGTGGCCTGCGGGCTGTGGGTGCTCGCGGCGGCCGCCTGCGCCCGCCTCGGCTTCCGCCGCGAACGCTGGCGCTCGCCTTACTTCTGGTCCGGCCTGCTCTTTGCGCTGTCTGTCGCCACGATTTGGGGAATCTTTGAGCTCGCCATCCTCCTCTCCTCCAACTGAGCACACCGCCATGACACGCCGCCCGCTCGCCCTCCTTGTCGTCTTTGCCGCCCTGCCGGCCTTCGCCGCGCAGACCTTCCCCTCCGCCGCGCCCGCCACCGTCCTCCGCACGCTCTCCGGCTTCGAGGTCGGCGGCGCGCTCACCCACTGGGACCAGAAGGGCGTCTACAACGCCCTCACCCCCCACAACCGCCCCTGCGGCTGCGTCGCCGTCGCCGGCGCGGCCCTCCTCGAATAGTGGCAGCCCACCACCGTCCCCCCCGCCTGCTCCCGCCTCTGCAACATCGAGGGCGAGGGCGACGTCACCCTCACCACCGTCTCTGAGGCCTACGACTGGGCCGCCACCGACCAGACCGCCCTCGACGAGCTCCGCGGCCGCTGCCGCCACCCTCTCCGTCTTCATCGAGGCCCGCCGCCGCGACCTCCAGCCCACCTTTGTCTCCGGCTTCACCCAGCGCGTCACCCTCATGCTCCTCGGCGACTGCTTCAACCAAATGCCCCTCGCCTGGCTTGAGGCCCGCCTCCCCGGCGCCGACCCCGCCGCCGACACCGACGGCGACGGCTACGCCAACTGGGAGGAATACCTCCTCGGCACCGACCCCGCCGACCCTTCCGACGCCCTCCGCTTCACCCGCCTCATCCCCCGCAAGGACGCCCTCCCCGACCTCGACTGGGCCCCCCGCCGCCCCGGCCGCGTCTACACCCTCCAAGGCGCCCCCGCCCCCACCGGCCCCTGGGCCACCCCAACCCCCGCCTCCCGCTTCTTCCGCCTCTCCGTCGACCTCCCCGACTGACCCCCGCCGCCGCGGCTCGAAGTGGTGGCCGCCGGATTTTGACCGCGAAGACGCAAGGTTGCGCGGGAGGGCTTGCGGGCTCCGCCGGTCGGCGAAGACGCAAGGTTGCGCGGGAGGGCTTGCGGGCTCCGCCGGTCGCTCTGCGGGCTGACGCCCGCTGACCGCTCCCTACCGCCCTCGCCTCCCGCGCCCCAAAAGTGGATTGGCGGCTACCTCCCCTTGCCTCGGCGGCTAACTCTCCTCGCCTCAGCCGCCGATCCACCGAGACTCAGCCGCCGATCCTCCGAGTGCTGGCCGCCGAGGCGTGTGCTTGGGGGCGCGTCCGAGGGACGCGCCGGGGGTGCAGGGTGCCTTGCACCCCGCTGGGGGCTTGGGGGCGGCGCCCCCACCCGCCGAAAGCCCCGTCCACTTCCCCCTGCCTTCGCCCTCAGCGCACCAGCCAATCCTGCGCGCGGACAATTCGCACGCGGACGCCCTCGCGCGTCTCCTCGCCGCGCTCATGGAGTGTTACCAGCGTGGCCTCCGGGCAACCTGTCGCCTTCGCGGCGGCGATGGCGCCGCGGAACTCGCGCTCACGGGCCTTGGGCGTGCCGATGTCCGCGGAGACTTGGATCACCGCCACCGTCTCATTGCCGCGGCACACCACGAAGTCTGCCTCGGCGCGGTTCTCCTGATAGTAGAAGACCTCGTCCAGGAATGGCCGATGACGGCGCAGCAACTCGATGAGGACGACGGTCTCCAGCCTCCATCCCACGTTTTCGTCGGGATTGGCCAGCCTGCCGCCTCCCATCAAGGCGACGTCCACGGGATAGAGTTTCTCGTTGCGGATGCGCAGATGCGGTTTGCGCGACCATTTTTGGAGGGCGATGAGCAGATAGGCGCGCTTCAGGTGCTCGATGTAGGCGCTGATGGTCTTGGGCGCGCGGCCAAGCGCAAGTCGGGCGTTGAGCGTGCTGGGCTTGGGGATTGTCGGGACGATCCCAAGCAGGTAATCCGCCACGGCGCGGATGGGCGCCACGGAGCGTTGGCGGAGGCGTTGCCGGATGTCGCGCTCAAGGATGTCGCCGATCAGCGCACGGGCGTATCCCGGGGCGGACGGCCCCTCGGAGAGCAGTTCGGGGAAGCCGCCTTGGCGCAGATAATCGCCAAGCGCCTGCCGGCGAAGGCCCGCAGCCAAGGTGGTCTTGTCGGTCGGGTCGATCCCGCGGGAGGCGCAGAACTCCCCGAACGAGAGCGGGAAGAGCTCGATGGCGTGGTAGCGCCCCGTCATGTGCGTGGCCAGCTCCCCGGAGAGCAGCTTCGCGTTGGAGCCCGTCACCAGCACGTGCATCCCCTGGCGAAGCAGGCGGTTGACGAAAAGGTTCCACTCGGGGATGTTCTGCACCTCATCCAGAAACAGGAGGTCAAACCGCCCATTCAACGCATAAAGCGTCTCCAAGACCGCATTCAGCTCCTCCCCGCGCAGCGAGACCAACCGCTCATCGTCGAAATTGACATACCCGAACGGCCGGCCAGACCGCAACGCCGCCGCCTGGCACAGCGTCGACTTTCCGCTTCGCCGCACCCCGATCACCACTTGGGCCAAGTGGCTGTCCAGATGGATTAGCCCCTCTTCCACCCGGTCAATAAGTGCGGAACGGTCCCGCTCGACTAGCTCTTTGCGCTGATCCGCAAGGATTTGCTCCAATGCTCCCAAGTCCATCGCCCCTGCTCCTTTCGCCGAGAAGTATACCATATCGCCCAAGAAAAGTCCTTAAATCGACGTTTTGAGGGTGAGAAACTTCCTTAAATCGACACTTTCTGGGTCTGAAGACTTCCTTAACGCAACGCATTCGGGAGAGGGCACGCCCTTGAAGGCACCCTCCCTGGCCTACGAACCATCCCACCCCGCGGCGAAGACGCAAGGTTGCGCGGGAGGGCTTGCGGGCTCCGCCGGTCGCTCTGCGGGCTGACGCCCGCTGACCGCTCCCTACCGCCCTCGCCTCCCGCGCAAGCGGAAGTTTGGAAGGTTGGAGGCTTGGAGGCTTGGTCGCGTACGCGCCACCATCAGCGGCCACCTCCCCTTGCGTCGGCCGCCGAGGGGGGTGTTCCGCGAGGGCGCGAGGGTACGCGAAGGACGGCGGGCTAACGCCGGGCGAAAGCGGCGGGGGCTGACGCCCCCTGGTTTCGCCCTCCCGCCCGCCGCCTTCGCGCCGTAGGAGGTCTGGCAATCTCCCCAACGGAAGCCGGGGCACTCGGCGCGGGAGGGCACGGATGTGCCCGGCGTTAGCGCCGACGTGTCCCGGCGCACCTGCGTCTTCGCGGCGCCTCCGCCGCCACCTCCCCTTGCCTCAGCGGCTGATCCTCCTCGCATCGGCGGCTGATCCACCGAGAGGTGGCCGCCGAGTCGCTTGGGGTTGGCGGCCAATCCGCCGAGGGGTCCTTCGGGTCCTTCCTGTCCTTCGGGTCGTTCAGGTCCTTTTCCGCCTGAAGGGGCCAAGGGGCTCGCAGGACGGGGGTGCCCAGAGGTGGCGGACGCCTCTCAGAAGAGGTCGCTGTGCGTGCCTGTCCGGGAGAGGACTAGGACAAGCCGGTCGCCCTGGATCTCATAGATCAGGAGCCAGTCGGGTTGGATGTGGCACTCCCAGAAACCACTATAGTCTCCCGATAATTTATGGGGGCGGCAGGAGGGCGGGAGCGGCTCTCCGCGCTCTAGCAACCCGACCACCCGTTTCAGACGCTCAAGAGGGTAGCCGCGTTTTTTGAGTCGCTTGTAGTCTTGCTGGAATTGCCGCGTGCTTGTTACCTTGAGCCTCATTTGTCCAACTCCTCGAAGAGCTTCTCCGAAGAGTCATACCACGTTGTGTTCGGGTCGTCGAGGAGCGCCTGTGCCTCGAGGAGGGCGGCGCGGGTCTCGGCGTTGGGGCGGCGGCGGCGCACCTCGAAGGGGATGCCGCCTTCGTCCACGGCTTTGCGCAGGAAGATGTTGAAGGCGGTGGAGAGGTTCAGGCCCAGTTCGGCGAAGAGGGTCTCGGCCTCGCGGCGCAGGTCGGCGTCCAAGCGGACGGTGTAATTCGTTGCGGTTGCCATGATGGTTCCTCCTTTTGCCTTCCATTATACGCCAATCGCACGCCAAACGCCATGGCTTCCCGGGGGTCGGGCAGTCTGGGATGGCGTGGGCGCGTGGCGTGGGGGTGTGGTACAATAGCGGCATTATGGCGGAACGGATGCTGACGAACGAGGAACGTGTGGCGCGGGCGAACCGGGTCACATGGCTCTCGGTGTGGGTGAACGTGGCGCTGACGGCGGGGAAGCTGGTGGCGGGCGTGGTGGGCCATTCGGCGGCGATGGTGGCGGACGCGGCGCATTCGGCGAGCGATTTCGCGACGGATTTCGCGGTGTTGCTGGGGATGAGGCTGGCGGGGCGGCCGCAGGATTGCGACCATCCTTACGGCCATGGGAAGTATGAGACGGTGGCCGCCGCGGTGGTGGGGGTGGCGTTGTGCGGGGTGGGGGTGGCGATCGCCTGGCACGCGGGGGAGGCGTTGTGGGGGGCGTTGCGGGGGGAGTGGCCGACGCGGCCGGGCTTGGTGGCGCTTTGGGCGGGGGTGGTCTCGATCGTGGTGAAGGAGTGGCTGTATCGGGTGACGGTGCGGGTGGCGCGGCGGACGGGGAATGACGCGCTGCTGGCGAACGCCTGGCACCATCGGAGCGACGCGATGTCGTCGGTGGCGACGTCGGTGGGGGCGGGCGCGGGGGCGCTGTTGGGGGGTGGTTGGGCGCTGCTGGACCCGTTGGCGGCGGCGGGGGTGGGGGTGGCGCTGGTGAAGATCGCGTGGGACATCGTGCGGGACGCGATCGACAAGCTGGCGGAGCAGGGGATGACGGAGGCGGAGAACGCGCGGATCCTGGAGCTGGTGCATGGGGTGCCGGGGCTGTGCGAGCCGCATCATCTGCGGAGCCGCCGGGTGGGGAGCGTGGCGGTGATCGAGTTGCATTTCCGGGTGGATCCGACGGTGTCGGTGCGGGAGGGCCACGCCATCGCCTGCCGGGTGGAGGCGGCGCTGCGGGGGGCCTTCGGCACGGACGCGATCATCACCATCCATGTGGAGCCTTGGAAGGAAGAGAGGAAGCAGGCATGAGGACAATCCCTGTGTGGGCGGCGTTGGCCGCCGTGTTGTTGGCCGCGCCGGCGCGGGCTTTCTGGCCGTTCGGCGAGAGCGAGGAGGAGCAGGCGGCGGCGTTGGCCACCCATGTGGCGGAGTCGCTCCGCGAGCCGAACAAGACGATCGCCTTGGCGCAGGACGCGACGGAGGCGGGGGACACGGAGGAGGCGATCCGCCTCTTCCGCAAGGCGCAGGGGCAGCTTGAGGCCATCGAGGCGGCGGAGGACACCTCGGACAGCGCGTGGTCGGCCCTGCGCATCAAGAAGTTCCAGTGCCGCTCGGCGCTCGACGCGCTGGCGCTGAAGCGTGCGGAGGTGATGGACGTGCGCCAGGCCGTAACCGACACCACCGACCTGGAGGCCCGCCTGGCCGCCGAGCGCGCCGCCATCGCCCAGGAGGAGGCGGCCAAGGAGGCGGAGGCCAAGCGCTTCGAGCCCCCCAAGGCCCCCACGTTCGCCGAGCAGCTGCCTGCCGCCGAGAAGGCTTTGGCCCGGGCGCAGGCCGCCGCGCAGGGGGCGTCGGCCCAGGCGCAGGCCGCCGTCAAGGCCCACGGCGAGGCCGCCGAGGCGATGGCCGAGGCCTCCCGCGCCAACGCCAAGGCCGACGCGGATCTCATGCTCGCCACCCAGGCGCTCGCCCAGGCGGAGGCCAACGCCCCCGCGCAGGAGGGCGCGGTCGACCCCGCCGCCGCCGAGCGTGCCGCCCGCGACAAGGCGCAGGCCGCCGCCAAGGCCGCGCAGGAGAAGGTCAACGCCGCCCGCAAGGCGCTCGACCTGGCCTCGGCCAAGCGCCGGGCCGCCGAGGCCCAGGCCTCCCAGGCCGCCGACGCCGAGGCCGACGCGCGTCTGGCCGTCGAGACCCTGCGCAAGGCCATCGCCC
>CASEMS010000010.1:0-15217 GCA_949288955.1 uncultured Lentisphaeraceae bacterium | reverse complement strand
GCGCAAGGCCATCGCCCAGGAGCCGGCGAAGAAACAGGCCGCGGCCGAGGCCGCCCAGCGCAAACTCGAGGCCGAGGAGCTGCTCCGCCGCCAAGCCCAGGCGCAGGCCGAGGCCAAGGCCCGCGCCGAGCGCGAGGCCCAGGCGCAGCGCGACGCGCAGGCCAAGGCCGCCGCCGAGGCCGACGCGCAGGCGTGCCGCGACGCGTTGGGCCGCTGCGACGCGCTCTGGGCCAGCAAGGAGATCGTGGGGCTGGAGCGCAGCCTCGCGGAGAACGCCGCCAAGTGGCCCGAGGAGCCGGGCTTCATGGTGCTGCTCGCCCGACTCCGCCTGCTTCAGGGCCGCCCCGACGACGCGCTTGAGATCGTCGCCATGGTGCCCGACCAGGGCGAGCGCGCCCTCGACGCCCAGCTCGTCGCCGCCGGCGCCTACCTCACCCGGAACCGCCCCGAGGAGGCCATGCGCATCCTGGAGCGCGCCACCAAGGCCTATCCCAACGACCCGCGCCCCTACTTCAACACCGCCATCGTCTTCCTGCGTCTGCCGCAGGCCGACCCCAAGCGCGAGATCGCCGCCCGCTATTACGCCCGCAGCGTCGCCCTCGGCGGCAAGCGCTCCCTTGCCCTTGAACGCCGCCTTGACATGGAGTGAACCCATGGCCGATCCCACCGATGACCCCATGCGGGAGGCCACGCTCGGCACCCGCCGCATCTTCGAGGGCCGCGCCCTCACCATCGACATCCTCGACATTCGGATGCCCGATGGCCGCAAGACCACCCGCGAGGTGCTCCGCCACCGCGGCGCCGTCTGCGTCCTCGGCGAGCTGCCCGACGGCCGCTTCGTCTTGGTGCGGCAGTACCGCAAGGCCGTCGAGCAGACGCTTTTGGAGTGCGTCGCCGGCTGCATGGAGGAGGGGGAGACCCCCGAGCAGTCCGCCCGGCGCGAGACCCGCGAGGAGAGCGGCCACGACGTCCTGACCCTCACGCCCCTCGGCCGCTCCCTTCCCGCCCCCGGTTACTGCGACGAGGTCCACCACCACTTCCACGCCCGCCTCCGGGACGCCCCCGCCGGCCAGCGCCTGGACACCGACGAGAACCTCGTGCCCATCCCCCTCACCGCCGACGAAATCCAATCCGCCATCGACACCGGTGCCCTCACCGACGGCAAGACCATCATCCTCTGGCACCTCTACCTCCGCGCCAAGGCCGCAGGCCGCCTCTGACCGCGTTCGGCCCGGGATGGGTTCGCCGCGAAGGCGGGCGGCCCGATGTGCTATCCTATCGGCATGGAAGCACAACGACTTTATTGGGACGCCATCGCCGGGACCTATCGCGCCATCACGCGCATCGACCCCGACGACTTCCACTACGGCCCCCTCCTCCCCGGCGACCGCGAACTGCGCATCCTCCCGCCCCTCCGCCCCGGCATGGAGGCCCTTGAGCTCGGCTGCGGCGAGGGGCAGAACTCCCTCTGGCTCGCCCGCCAAGGCCTCCGCTGCGTCGCCATCGACATCTCGGAGGCCCAGCTTGCCTACGCCCGCGCCGACGCCGCCAAGGCCGGCCTCGCCGTGGACTTCCGCCGCTGCGCCATCGAGGACTTCCGGGCCCCCGAGGCCTCCTACGACCTCATCACCTCCTCCCACGCCTTGGAGTTCCTCGACGACCCCTTCCCCCTCCTTGCCCGCGCCGCCCGTTGGCTCCGCCCCGGCGGCCACCTCCTGATCTCCACCGTCCACCCCGTCTACAACGGCGAGTGGGTCAGCGTGGACGAGGAGGACGGCACCGAGACCTGGGGCCGCTTCCTGCCCAACTATTTCCACCCCGTCGCCGACGTCCGCGAGCAGCCCAACGGCGACGGCCCCCCCATCGCCAGCCGCGCTTGGCCCATCTCCGCCTGGTTCAACGCCCTCCGCGCCGCCCAGCTCACCCTCCTGCGTCTGGAGGAACCGCCCGCCACCCCCCATCCCGCCTACGCCTCCGACGACTGGCTCGCCGCCCTCGACGAGTGCTCCGCCATCCCCACCACCCTCATCCTCCTCGCCCGCAAATGACCCCGCCGCCCCACACCCCCGGCTCCGAGGTCTGGCTGCGCGCCGCCGACCCGCGCCTCCGCGTCGGGCTCCTCACCCACCAGGCCGCCCTCCACACCACCGGCGAGACCGCCGCACAGGCCTTCCGCCGCCATTTCGGCCCCAACCTCCGCGCCCTCCTCGCCCCCGAGCATGGCTACTTCGGGCGCGCCGCCGCCGGGCAGCCCACCCACACCGCCCCGCACCCGCTCTGGGGCATCCCCATCCACTCCCTCTATGGCGACGCCCGCCGCCCGACGCCCCGGATGCTTGAGGGGCTCGACCTCCTCGTCGTAGACCTTCAGGACATCGGCGTCCGCTGCTACACCTATCTCGCCACGCTCGCGCTCACCCTTGAGGCGTGCGCCGAGGCCGGGCTCCCCTGCGTCGTCTGCGACCGGCCCATCCCCTGCCACGGACAGGAGGATGGCCCCGTCGCCGAGCCCGCCCACTTCTCCTTCGTCGCCCCCTGCGCGCTCCCCCTTGTCCACGGCCGCACCCACACCGAGGTCGCCGCCTGGCTCCGCCTCCCCCACATCCCCGCCCCCGCCGCCCCCGGCCCCGGCGTCGAATTCATCCCCCCCTCCCCCGCCATCCGCGACTGGGCCGCCGCCCGGCTCTATCCCGCCACCGTCTTCGCCGAGGCCCTCCCGCACTACGACGTCGACCGCGCCGGCCCCTGGGCCTGGCGCACCCTCACCGCCCCTTGGATCCACGGCCCCACCCTCGCCGCGCGCCTCGACCGCGAGGGGCTCCCCGGCGTCCGCTTCCACGACTTCACCCAAGCCCCCGACCGCGGCGGCATCCGGCTCCACCTCACCGACTTCGCCGCCTTCCTCCCTTGGGAGACCGCGCTGGCCATCCTCCGCGCCCTTCGCGCCGAATACGGCGACGAACGCCTCTTCGCCCACCCCCAGGCCCGCCCCGATTGGATGACCAAGCTCCTGGGCACCGCCGACTGGCCCGCTTGGCTCTGACGCCCCGCCTCCCCCGGCTCGGCCCCCGATCCACCTCGGCTCGGCGGCTGATCCACCTCGGACTAGCGGCTGATCCACCTCGGCTCAGCGGCCGATCGGGGGAGAGGCGGGGCGGGGCGCATTTTGGGGGGCCTCGAAAAAAGATTGCATTGGAGTCCGCTCCAAGCGTTATCATAGGGGCGTTTCATCAAGGAAAGGAAGCAGAGCATGAACATTCTGATTCTCACGGGCAGCCCCCGCCCTCACGGGAACTCCAACACCTTGGCCGACCGTTTCGCGGCGGGCGCGGAGGCGGCGGGCCACACGGTGGTTCGGCTGGACGCGGCGCAGGCGGGCGTCCACCCCTGCGTGGCGTGCGAGCATTGCCACAATGGCGAGGGCGTCTGCGTTTTCCACGATGGGTTCGACGCCATCCGCAAGGCGTTGGGGGAGGCGGACGCGGTCGTCTTCGCCTCGCCGGTCTACTATTTCGGCCTCTCGCCGCAGCTGACGGCGGTCCTCAGCCGCTTCTATGCGTGCGGGGAGGAGGCGAAGGCGCCGAAGCAGGCGGCGCTCTTGGTGACGTTGGCCGACACGGCGGTGGCGACGGCCGAGGCGGCGGTGCTGCAATTCCGCAAGACCGCCGATTATCTGGGCTGGGCCATCGCGGGCGAGCTCGTCGCCCCCGGCCTCTACGGGCCCGAGGAGGCGAAAGGCTCGCCCTTCGCCGAGCAGGCGTATGCCCTAGGCAAGAACCTTTGAGCGGAGGACGCGGCCATGACGGACGACTTTGTCTATGACATCCCCACGCGCCTGCTCTTCGGCCCCGGCGCGCTCGACAGGCTGGGCGGGGAGACGTTCCCCGGCAAGAAGGCGCTGCTGGTCATGACCGGCGGCAAATCCGCCAAGGCCACCGGTGCCTATGACCGTCTGCTCGCGCAGTTGGCGAAGGCCGGCGTGGCGGTGGCGGAGTTCCCCAAGGTGGAGGCCAACCCCCTGCGCCCCACCGTCATGGTGGGCGCCGCGCTGGCCAAGGCCGAGGGGTGCGACTGCGTCGTCGCCCTGGGCGGCGGCTCGGTGATGGACGCGGCGAAGATGATCGCCGTGATGGCCGCCAACCCCGGCGACCTGTGGGACTACGCCTTCACCGCCACCGGCGGCAACAAACGTTATCCCAACGCCCCGCTCCCGATCGTCTGCGTCTCCACCACCGCCGGCACGGGGAGCGAGATCGACGACGGCGCGGTCATCTCCGACGACGACCGCCGCGAGAAGCCCGGCTTCATCGACCCCCGGCAGTTCCCCGCGCTCTCCGTGGTCGACCCCACGCTCATGGTCTCCGTGCCCCCGCGCCTCACCGCCTACCAGGGCTTCGACGCGCTCTTCCACTGCGTCGAGGGCTACCTCGCCGGCCCCCGCACGCTGATGAGCGAGCTTTACGCCCTCGCCGGCGTCGAGCGCATCGGCGCGAACCTCGCCCGTTGCGTCACCCACGGCGACGACCTTGAGGCCCGCACGCAGATGGCCCTGGGCAACACGCTCGGCGGCTTCGTCATGGCCACCGGCCCGCTCACCAGCGAGCACGCCATCGAGCATGCCCTCAGCGCCTTCCACCACGCCCTCCCGCACGGCGCGGGGCTCGTGATGGTCTCCCTGGCCTACTACGGCGCGCTCATCGCCAAAGGCGCCTGCCCCGGCCGCTTCGTCCGCCTGGCCCAGGCCCTTGGCCGCCCCACCGCCACCCAGCCCGAGGATTTCCTCGACGCGCTCGCCGCCCTCCAGCGCGCCTGCGGCGTGGACGCCCTCAGGATGAGCGACTACGGCATCGTGCCCGAGGAGTTCCCCGCGATGGCGAAGAACGCCCGCGACACCCTCGGCGCCCTCTTCGCCTGCGACCCTGCGCCGCTCTCCGACGAGGACGTCGTGGCCATCTACCAAAAGTCCTACCGCTGAGGCCGCCATGAAGACCGCCGCGATGCTTTGCGCCACCCTCCTCATCCCCACGCTCCAAGGAGCCACACCCATGCCAGACTACGACCCCGCCTTCCCCACCGGCGCGCCGAACGACGCCTACGCCCAGTACTTCCAGGGCCAGAGCTACCTCGCGCGCCTCACCGAGCACGCCGACCGGACCGGCGTGCCCATCGCCAACGTTACCTTCGAGCCCGGCTGCCGCAACAACTGGCACCGCCACACCGGCGGCCAGATCCTCGTCTGCGTCGCCGGCGAGGGGCTTTATCAGGAGCGCGGCAAGGCCGCCCGTTGGCTGAGGCCCGGCGACGTCGTTGAGATCCCGCCGGACACCGACCACTGGCACGGCGCGACCGCCGACCGTTGGTTCGCCCACCTCTCCATCGAGTGCCACCCTGCGACCAATAAGAACACCTGGCTGGAGCCGGTGAGCGACGCCGATTACGCCGCCGCCCAGCCGCGTCCCGCCCAGCCGAAGGCGCTCACCCCCCGCGAGGCCGCCCTGGCCCGCCTCTGTGGGCGCGCCGCCGCCGGCGACATTCCCGGCCTCAAGCGGGCCCTCGGCGCGGCCCTCGACGTCGGGCTCACGGTGAACGAGATCAAGGAGGCCCTCCTCCAGCTCTACGCCTACGCCGGTTTCCCCCGTTGCCTCAACGCCAACGCCGCCTTCGCCCAGGTGCTTGCCGAGCGCAAGGCCGCCGGGAAGTCCGACGCCGAGGGGCCCGCGCCCAAAGCCCTCCCCGCCGACGCCGACCGCGAACGCCTCGGCCGCGAGAAGCGCGCCGCGCTCTGGGGTTCCGACCCTGACGCCTCCGAGGCCGAGTGGCAATGCTTCGCCCCCGGCGCCGACCGGTTCTTGAAGGAGCATCTCTTCTGCGACGTCTTCGCCCGAGGCGTGCTTTCCGACAAGGAGCGCGAGCTCTGCACCGTCTCCATGCTGGCGGCGATCCCCGGCGCCGAGGCGCAGTTGGCCAGCCACCGCGTCGCCGCCGAGCACGTGGGCAACGCCAAGGCCGCGCTCGACGAGGCCGAGGCCCTCGCCCGCGCCGTCCGCTGACGGTCCCCTCCCGCTTCTCCCGCCCCCGGCTTGCCGTCGGGGGCTTTTTTGTGTGCGCTGCGCACAGGAGGCGGCAGGGCGTGGGGTGGGGGGCGCGAAGGGTTGCGTCGGGGGTGGGGGATGTGCCAGACTGAACCGTAGTCGCGAACCAAACGAAGGAAATCAAGGATGAGACTGTCATTGACCGTTGCGGCGACGCTGTCCGCCGCGGCCCTCGGCGCCTTCCCCGCCGTGGAGGGGCTGGTGGGGCGTCTGCTGCCCGCGCACCGAGACCAAATCGCCCTTGTGGATTGGTCTGCGCCCAAGCAGGGCGAGGCCGAGCGGTGGGCCTATTGGACGGAGGGGGGCAAACTGAACGTGGCGGGCAACACGCCGGTGGCGCAGGCGGCCGCGTTGGGGTGGTATCTGCGGCACACGGCGAAGGCCGCGCCGTTCTGGGAGGGGTTTGACGCGGGGGCGCTGCCGGAGACGTTGCCCGCGGCGCCGGAGCGGGTGGAGCGGACGGCGCCGCACAGGTGGCGCGTCTATTTCAACTATTGCACGCTCTCCTACTCGGCGGCCTTCTGGGATTGGGCGCGTTGGGAGCGGGAGATCGACCTGATGGCGTTGCAGGGGGTGAACATGCCGCTCCAGCCGATTGGGTTGGAGGGCGTGTGGTATCGGATGCTGCAGCGGCCGGAGATTGGGTTCACCGAGGCGGAGGCGCGGGAGTTCCTCGTCGGGCCGGCCTATTTCGCGTGGCAGTGGATGACGAACATCGAGCGCTTCGGCGGGCCGTTGCCCAAGGCCTTCATCGAGGACCGCGTGGCGTTGGGGCAGAAGATCACCGAGCGTGAGCGCGCCTTCGGGATGACGCCGATCCAGCAGGGCTTCACGGGCTTCGTGCCGCTGCGGATGCGCGAGAAGTTCCCGCAGGCGGCCATCAAGCAGCAGCCGCCGTGGTGCGGGAGTTTCGTGGGCAGCGCGCAGTTGGACCCGCTCGACCCGCTCTTCAAGACGCTCGCGAAGGCCTTTTACGAGGAGCAGAAGGCGCTCTTCGGGGCCTACGGCTTCTATGGCACCGACCCCTTCCACGAATCCGCGCCGCCGCGCCCGGGCAACCAGTATCTGGCGGACGTGGGGCGCGCCATCTACGAGGCGGCGGTGGAGGCCGACCCGCAGGCCACGCTTTGTATGCAGTCGTGGTCCATCCGCAAGCCCATCCTCCATGCCATCCCGAAGGAGCACTGTCTGGTGTTGGACATCGGCGGGAAGTGGCGGGGGCAGAAGGCGTTTGACGGTTATCCCTTCGTCATCGGCACCATCCACAACTTCGGCGGGCGCACGCGGATGTTCGGCAATCTGGCCGGGCTGGCAAAGAACCCCTTCATGGCCGCCAAGCGCGCCGCCCCCAACTGCGTGGGCATGGGCCTCTTCCCCGAGGCCATCCACAACAACCCCGCCTACTTCGCCCTCGTCTTCGACGAGATGTGGCGCGATGGCCCGGTGGACATTCAGGCGTGGCTGGATGACTACGTCCGCGCCCGCTACGGCGTCGACTCCCCCAAGGCCCGCGAGGCGTGGGCGCTCCTTCTGGAGACCGTCTACCGCCCCGGCACCCACGGCACCTCCACCCTCATCGCCGCGCGCCCCGCCCTCAACGTCCGACGCTCCGACCCCAACTGGAACTTCGCCATCCCCTACGACCCCGCCAAGGTCCTCCGCGCCTGGCGCCTCCTCGTCGAGGCCGCCGACGAGGGCGCCCGCGGGCCCGGCTACGCCTTCGACGTGGCCGACGTGGGCCGCCAGGTGATGGGCGACGCGCTCCACGCCCTTCATGCCGACGTGGCCGACGCTTACCTGGATGGCGACGCCGCGCGCCTCAAGTCCGCGTGCGACGCCTTCGTGGCCTTCGGCCTGGACATGGACGCACTCTGCGCCGCCGAGCCGCTCCTCTCCTTCGAGAAGTGGGTCGCCGACGCCCGCGCCCTCCCCGGTTCTCCCGCCGACAAGGCGCTCTACGCCACCAACGCCGCCTGCCAGGTCACCCAGTGGGGCCACAACCACAACCGCCCCCGCATCTATGACTACGCCTGGAAGGAGTGGGGCGGCCTCATCCGCGACTACTACCTTCCCCGCTGGCAGCGCCTCCACGCCGCCCTCCAGCAATCCTTGGCCGACAAGACCGAGTGGGTCGACGAGGACAAGGCGAGCCCCAAGGACTACGGCCGCCCCGCCCTCCGCGCCACGCCCTTCCTCGACGCCCTCGCCGACTGGGAGGATGCCTTCATCGCCAATCCCCCCACCTATGCCCCCACGCCTGGCGATCCCCGCGCGGTGGCTCTCCGCATCCTCGGCAAGTGGGGCCAGACGCTCGACGCGACCCTCGCCACCAACCCGATGGATCGCCTCGGCGCCGTCCGCAAACGTCTCGCCGAGCGCGATGTGGACAAGTCCCTCGGCACCGTCGTCAAGCGTTGGGCGCCCAAGGATTGCTCCAACAAGGCGTGGCGCGTCTGGGAGATGGACGTCTCGAAGGTCTGCGACGCCAACGGCGACTACGCCGTTGCCTTCACCTACCTCAGCGGCGGCGCGCGCCTCGACATCGCCGAGGTCGCGCTCCTCCAGAACGGCGTCGAGGTCTCCAAGGACGTTCACCCCGGCACCACCGGCGACCGCAACCAGGGCAATGTCTACACCCTCCGCTTCGACGACCCCATCCTCGGCGCCGAGCTGACCCTCCGCGCCAAGGTGCGCACCCACGGCACCAGCCAATCCAACGGCCACGTCCAGGTTCGCCGCCTCGACTGACGGCTCCCCCTAACAAAAAAGCCCCCCGGCCTGCCAAGGTCGGGGGGCTTTTTGCGTTCAGTCCTCCAGTCGGTGGAGCGTCAGGCGGGTCTTGCCGTACTGACGGTCGCGCAGGAGTGTGAAGTGGGGGAGGGGGTCGGGCGGGAGGTCGCGGTCGGACTCCAGGATCAGGAAGGCGCCCGGGGCGAGGGCGCCGCGCGCGCGGAGGCCCTCGGCGAGGGTCTCGGGGCCGAGCGCCTGGGTCAGGCGGTAGGGCGGGTCGGCGAAGACCACGTCCCACGGGCCGTGGGGGGGAAGGGGACGCGCCAGCCACTGCTGGGCGTCCTCCAGGAAGGCGTGGGCGGGGTCGACGCCGAAGGCCGCGAGGTTGCGCAGGAGCGTGGCGTGGACGGTGCGGTCGCGCTCGATGAAGTCCGCCGAGGCCGCGCCTTGGCTGAGGGCCTCAAGCCCCACGGCGCCCGAGCCGGCGAAGAGATCCAGGAAGCGCGCGCCGCCGAGGACGGGGCGCAGGAGGTTGAAGAGGGCCTCGCGGACGCGATCCTGCGTGGGGCGGATGGCGTCGGACTTGGGGATGAGGAGGGTGCGCCCGCGCCAGGCGCCGCCGGTGATTCGCATGGGTCACTCCGAGGGTTGGGGGATGAGCGCGCGCAGGGCCCCCTCCCCGAAGCCTTTGGCCTGGGGGAAGGCGCGCGTGCCGCCGCCGGGGAGGCGCAGGGTGAGGGTGCGGAGCTCGCGGCAGGCGAGCGCCTCGGCGCCGTTGGTGTGGCGGAGGGTGGGGGGAAGGGAGACGGTCTCGACGCCGGTGGCGTTGAGCAGGGCGAAGGGATCCAGGGCTGTTACCGTGAAGACGTCGCCCTCATAGCGCACCTCGTCGGGCACCACCCAGTGGCGGACGCCGAAGAGGGGCCGGGTGACGATGGCGTGGCGCGTCTCGTAGTTGAAGCGGTAGCGCGTGTCGCCCACGGCGATGCCCAGGCAGAGGTCGGGGTCGAACTCCTGGTAACGCCCGTCGAGGTCCAGCACGCCGCGGTGGGCACTGCGCCAACGCACGGAGATTGCGTGGGGGATGAGCTGCGCGGCGTCGGCCACGAAGTAGGCGCCCAGGAGCGCGGCGGCGCCGCCGAGGAAGATGCGCAGGGCGATGCGGTCGCGCCGCGCGCGGGCCGGATCCTCCTCGGGCAGGCCGTTCATCGCGTCAGCTCCCGCGCGCGGTTGATGGCGGCGGCCATGCTGTCGGCCGAGGCCCGCCCCTGCCAGGCGAGCGCGAAGGCCGTGCCGTGGTCGGGGCTGGTGCGGACGAAGGGGAGGCCGAGGGTGACGTTGACGCCCTCGTCGAAGGCGGCGAGCTTGAAGGGGATGAGGCCTTGGTCGTGGTACATCGCCAGGAAGGCGTCGAAGCGGCCCGGGTCGGCGGCCTGCGCGAAGGCGGTGTCCGGCACCAACGGCCCCTCTAGGTCGGCCAGGTCGGCGGCCTGGCGCAGGGCGGGGGCGATGACGCGCGCCTCCTCGTCGCCGAAGGCGCCCTTCTCGCCCGCGTGGGGGTTGAGGGCCAGCACGCCGATGCGCGGCTTCCGCCCCAACGCCCGGCGCAGCGCACCCGCCAGATCGCCCAACGCCCGCAGGAGGCGCTCCGGGGTCACCAACCGCGGCACGTCGCGCAGCGCGCAGTGGATGGTAACGAGCCCGACCACGAGGCGCGGGGCGAAGAAGGCCATCGTCGCCTCCTCCCGCCCGCAGAGGCGCGCCAACAGCTCTGTGTGCCCCGGCACGTCGAAGCCCGCCAGGCGCAGCGCGGCCTTGCTGAAGGGCGCCGTGACCAGCCCCCGCACACGGCCCGCCAACGCGTCCTGACCGGCGGCGACGACGCTGTCGTGCGCCAAACGGCCGGTCAGCGCCTGATCCCGCCCGGGCACGACGGCGGCCGCGTCGCCGCCCACCAACGGCACGTCGCGCCAGTCGGCGTTCGGGGGGAGCGGCACGCCCGCGGCGTCGCAGGCCCGCGCGAAGAGGGCGCGGTTGGTGTAGACCACGAAGCGCTCCTCGGGGAAGCGCGCCATCGCCCGGGCCGCGATCTCGGGCCCCACGCCCGCGCAGTCCCCGCCGGTCACCGCCAAAGGCCGCATCGCGCCGTCTCCTTCCCTGGCCTGCCGCGCTCAGCGGAGCTGGCCGGACATCTTGAACTGGAAGAGCTGCGAGCGGATCTCGGCGATGAGGTCCGGGTCGACGGTGAACTTCTGGAAGACGTGGTGGTTGATGTTGCCGCGCACCAGCACCTTGGGGTAGACGGGGTCGCCCTCCTCGATCTCCTCCTCCTCCATCAGCCCGGTGTCCACGAGCAGCTGGAGGGTCTGCCGGAAGAACTCCGGCTCCATCTGGTAGTAATACTTGCGCACGTCCCCGAAGTCCGGCTTGTCGTACTCGATGTTGAAGTCGTCGCCCACGGTGACGGACTTGCCTTCGAGGATGGTGATCAGGCCGTTGTCGCGCAGGTCGCAGCGGACGCGCGGGGCGCTCTCGGAGGCTTGGTAGAAGATCTGCGCCCAGTTGAGGCGCGAGTTCTGCACCAGGAAGCGGTCGGGCTTCTTGTACCAATAGGGCGAGCAGGCCGCGCACGCGCACAGCGCCAGCAGGCAGAGGGAGAGGGAAAGTCGGCGTTTCATGTCGCGCTCCAAGGTTGGTAGACGAAGAGGGGGGCCTCGCACGCCACCTCCAGCGTCGGCCCGGTGGCGCGGTTGAGCGTGGCCCGCCAAAGCGAACGCAGCTCCAGCGCCTCCACCGGCCAGGCCACGCCGCGCGCCGTAACACGCTGGGGGGCGAGGGAGAGGAGGGAGAGGGGCGCGCCCGCCGCCACGCCCAGCGCGTGCCGCCCCGGGGGGAGGAGGGCGAAGGCGCCGTCGTTGGCGAAGACGCGCGCCGGCGCGGGCCCCTCGGCGATGAGGGAGAGGTTCGCCAGCGTGTGGTCCAGCCGCCGCCCCGCCACCGCGAAGAAGGCCAGCGGCGCGCCCGGCGCGTGGGCCCGGCACCAACGCATGGCCTTGGTGAGGTCGTTGGTCTCCTGGTCGAGGTCGCGCGCGAAGAGGCCGGGCGGCGGGTCGGGGAGGGAATCGCCGTCGCCCACGATGCGCAGGAGGCGCGGCGCGCCCGGCGGCGGCAGGCGGTCGCAGCAGACGCACGCCGCGCACGCCGCCAGGGCCGCCCGCTCGCCGGGGGTCTCCGGCGGCGCGCCGTTGGCGATGACGGCGAGGCTCCGCGCGCCTATCGGCTCTCCGATCCGTTCCATGGCCGCCATTATAGCACGCCGCCCGGGCGCCTCACCAGAGGATCGCGGCGCAGGCGCCGACCCAGAGGGCGATGAGCGCGAGCATGGGCCAGTCGCGCAGGAGGGCGGCCTCGGGCGCGCCGCCGCCGCGCTCGCCGTAGGTCAGGCGCAGGAGGCGGAAGAGCCCCAGGAGGACGAGCGGCAGCGTCCAGACGAGCCGGTCGGTGCCGAAGTTGGCGATGGTCTCGGTGGCCAGCGTGTAGAGGGCGTAGCAGGCGGCGGTGGCGGCGGCGGAGACGGCGACTTCGAGGTCGAGGATGCGCGCCTCGGCGGCGGTGGGCTGGGGGAGGCCCTTGACGAAGTGGGCGGCGCGCCGCTTGCAGAGGGCCACGAGGAAGGTGAGCAGGAAGGCGCACAGGAGCAGCCACGGCGAGAGGCGGACGCCGACGGCGACGGCGCCGGCGGCGGCCCGAAGGGCGAAGCCGAGGGCGACGGCCGCGGCGCCCAGCTCCGCCACGCGCCGGGCGGCGAAGGTGTAGGCAGGCTGGAGGAGGGCATAGGCCAGGGCCGCCCACAGCAGGCCGTGCCCGCCGAAGCGCGCGCCGTGGAACCAGGCGGCGGCGAGCCCGCCGAGCAGGCAGAGCGCGCCCAGCGGGATGGCCGCGCCGAGGGAGACCTGGCGGGCGGCGATGGGGCGGCCCTGCTTGAGGGGGTTGCGGGCGTCGGCCTTCGCGTCGGCCAGGTCGTTGAGCACGTAGGCGTAGGCGGAGAGGAGGACGAAGGCGACGAGCGCCAGCCCCAGGCGCTCCTGGAGGGCGATGGGGTCGGGGAGCGTCTGGGTCTGGTCGAACCAGGCGAAGAAGGGCGCGGCCAGGAGGATGAGGTTCTTGGCCCACTGCCCCGGGCGGAGGCAGCGGAGGAGGTCGCCGGGGCGGTTGGCGTAGAGGGCCTCGCAGCCCTCGTGGTCGGACCAGTCGGCGCTCTCGCCGAAGGTGCGGCTGGCGCGTTTGCGGGGGTGGGCGGCGCGGTGGTAGACGCGCCCGCCTTGCTGTTTCTGCCCGGGCATCTCAGGACTCCTTGATGGACATGAGGAACTCGGCGTTGGAGCCGGTGAGGCGCATCCGCTTGAGGAGCACGTCCATCGCCTCGTTGGGGCCGACGGGGGTGAGGGCCTTGCGCAGCGCCCAGACGCGGGTGAGCTCGTCGGGGTGCAGCAGCAGATCCTCGCGCCGGGTGCCGGACTGCTCGATGTTGATGGCCGGGAAGATGCGGCGGTCGGAGAGGCCGCGGTCGAGGCGCAGCTCCATGTTGCCGGTGCCCTTGAACTCCTCGAAGATGACGTCGTCCATCTTGCTGCCGGTCTCGATGAGGGCGGTGGCCAGGATGGTGAGCGAGCCGCCGTGCTCGATGTTGCGCGCGGCGCCGAAGAAGCGCTTGGGCTTGTGCATGGCGTTGGCGTCGAGGCCGCCGGAGAGGATCTTGCCGGAGTGGGGGGCGGCGGTGTTGTAGGCGCGCGCCAGGCGGGTGATGGAGTCGAGCAGGATCACGACGTCCTTGCCGCTCTCCACCTTGCGCTTGGCCACCTCGATGACCATCTCGGAGACGGCGCAGTGGCGCTGGGGCTCCTCGTCGAAGGTGGAGGAGAAGACCTGCGCCTTGGTGTTGCGCTGCATGTCGGTGACCTCCTCGGGGCGCTCGTCGATGAGCAGCACCATCAGCTCCACGTCGGGATAATTGGCGCTGATGGCGTTGGCGATCTTCTGGAGGAGCACCGTCTTGCCCGTGCGCGGCGGCGCCACGATCAGGCCGCGCTGGCCGAAGCCGACGGGGGTGAAGAGGTCCATCACGCGCATGGAATACTCCGTCTTCGTCGTCTCCAGCAGGATGCGGCGGTCAGGGAAGATGGGCGTGAGGTACTCGAAGTGGGCGATGCGCTTGGCCTGCTCCACGGGCAGGCCGTTGACCAGCGAGACGCTCGCCAGCGCGAAGAAGCGGTCCCGGTCGCGCGGCTCGCGCAGGGGGCCCTCCACCAGGTCGCCCGTGCGCAGGCCGTGGCGGCGCACCTGCTGCTGGTTGACGAAGACATCCTCCGGGCATTGCAGGTAATTGTTCGCCGCCGCGCGCAGGAAGCCGATGCCGTCGTTCAGCGTCTCCAGCGTGCCCGTGGCGATGACGGTGCCCTTGCGGCGCAGCCACGTGCGGATCAGCTCCATGATCACCTCGTGGCGGCGGAGGTTGATGGCGTCCTCCGCGCGATCGGCCGGGAGCATCGCCACCAGCCGCTCGAAAGGCACCCCCTCCAGCTCCTTCAGATAAAGCGGCGGGGTCTCCGGGGGCAACGGCTCATAGCCCGGCTGCGGGGGCTGCTGCGGGGGCTGGGGCTGGCCGGCGTTGCGGGCCTTGCGCCGCTCCCAGGCCGCCTTGCGCCGCTCCCAGCGCGGGGAGTGCGCCTCCGGCTGGGGCGTGGCGGATGGGTGCCGCCGCTCACGGGCTGGTGCCGCCGCGTGTTGCGCGAGCAAGGCGGCGTGGTGGTGGAGCCTATATATAATAAGGTGTACGACCTGGCCATGGAGTTCTATTCCGACGGACAGGGCCGTGTGGACTACCGGGGGCTTTCGCGCTTCGTCACCACCCCGCGCGGCACATACGTGGGCAACCGCGTCGCGCCCGACGCGGAGCATGCCCGTTGGCTCGCTTCCTTTCTGCCTGCGGGTCTGTGGCAGGCGCTGCGCGACGAACTCGCGGCCCGTCTCTCCCGTATGGTGGGCAGCGACTATCGCGGGCCTTTGGGCGTGGACATGATGCTATGCCGTCCGGAGAATGACGGCGGACTATGTCTTCATCCTTGCGTGGAGATAAATCTGCGGCGCACGATGGGGCAGGTGGCTGCCGACTTGTCTCGCTTCTTGGCGCCCGGAGCGGAAGCTCTTTTCGCGATAGACTATTGTGCGGAAGAGGGCGGTTTGCTGGCCGACCACGAGCGCCGCCTGCGCGACGACCCGCCGCGCGTGGCCGAGGGCCGTTGGAGCGGTGGCTATCTGGCGCTGACGCCCGTGAGGACCGACACGCATTATCGCGCCTCGCTCCTCACGGCCGACCTTCATTGAGGCGGACTTCC
>CASEMS010000009.1 GCA_949288955.1 uncultured Lentisphaeraceae bacterium | reverse complement strand
CGCCCGGCCCATTCGAGGGCGTTCTCGGCGCGGACGCGGGCGTCGGCGCCGGGGGCGGCCTCGACGGCGGCGAAGCGCTCGGCGGCCTGGACGTCCTTGCCCAGCTCCAGGTCGGCGCGGAGGGCGAGGCGGAGCGCGGCGACGCCCCAAGGCGTGTCGGCGGGGGGCTTGGCCTCGGCGTAGGCCAGCTGGGTCTTGGCGAAGTCCCTGCGGCCGTTGTGGGCCGCGAGGGTGAGGGCCAGGCGGCGCTCGGCGGGGAGTTCGGGGGTGGCCTCGATGCGGGCGAGGGCGGAGGCCCACTCGCCGCGGGCGAGGTCGGCGCGGATGAGGATCTCCTGGGCGCGGGCGCGCTCGGCGGGGGAGAGGCCGAGCGCGTCGAGGACGGAGCGGGCGGTGCGCTCGGCGAGGCTGAGGTTGCCGTCGTCAAGCGCCATGCCGGCGGCGGGGAGCAGCTCGGCCTGGGCGCGCGCGGCGGCGGGGAGGAGGCAGAGGAGCAGCAGGAGGGGCAGGGCGGCGGGCACGCGCGGCCGGGCGCGGGGGAAGAAGAGCCAGAGGAGGAAGGCCAGGGCCAGGAAAGCGCAGGGGCCGCCGAAGGTGAGGTCGCCGTGGCGGAGGTAGAGCGAGGCGTAGGGGCGCTCGGGGAGGGGGACGCGGAGGGTGGAGAGCCCGGGCTCCTGGGGGAAGGGGACGACGCGGCCGACGGGGTCGATGAGGGTGTTGAGGCCGCCGTTGGTGGAGCGGGCCATGGGCACGCCCGTCTCGACGCAGCGGAGGATGGCCTGGCGGGCGTGCTGGGCGCCTTGGGCGGAGGGGGCGTACCAGGCGTCGTTGCTGAGGTTGAGGAGGAGGCGGGCGCCTTGGCGGACGGAGTCGCGGGCCATGCGGGCGACGGTGTCCTCGAAGCAGATGAGGGGGCCGACGGTGAGGCCGGAGGGGAGGCGCAGGGTGCCCTTGGCGCGGTCGCCGGGGGTGACGCTCACGCCGGTGGGGGCGAAGCGCTGGAGCCAGGGGAAGGTCTTGTCGAAGGGGATGTACTCGCCGAAGGGGACGAGGTGGCGTTTGCCGTAGACCTGCCTGTCGTCGGGGCCGCGCTCGGTTACGAGGATCGCGGCGTTGAGGAAGCCTTCGCCCTCGCGCCAGAGGCCGCCGACGAGGAGGGGGGTCTTGGCCTCGCGGGCGAGGGCGGCGAGGCGGGCGGGGGCGACGCCCGCGGCGGCGCTCTCGGGCCAGAGCCAGAGGTCGGCCTTGACGTAGGGGAGGAGCCCGGCGCGGGCCTCGGCGTCGGCCCAAGGGTCGGGGGCGTCGGCGCCGAGGAAGCGGCAGGGCACCTCGGTGCGCTGGAGGGCGAGGGTGGCGGTGTCGGGCTTGGGCAGCGCGTCGTAGGCGCGGATGCGGTCGATGCCCCAGACGAAGGCGAGGAGGACGGCGCCGAGGGGCAGGATGGCCTCGACGGAGCGGAGGAGCCGACCCAGGAAGTCCGCCGGGCCGGTGTGGGTGAGGGCGCCCCAGACGCGCTCGGCGAGGGTGGCGATGGCGCTGTTGGCGGCGACGAGGAGGGCGGAGGCCAGCGAGGCGCCGCCGAGGGCCGCCACCTGCGCCAAGGGCAGGAAGTCGGTGCAGACCAGCCCCAGCGGGTTCCACGCGAAGCCGGTGAGGACGGTGGCGCGCAGGCACTCGAAGCCGGCCCAGAGGATGGGCTCGCCCAAGAGCGCCAGCAGGATGCGCGCCCACGCGCGGTCGGGCAACGCGCGGCGGAGGGCGGAGGCCGTGCCGGCGAAGGCGGCGGTGAAGAGCGCGAGGGTGGCGCTCAGCCCCAGCAGGGCGGGGATGACGAGCGGCCAGGGCCCGCCGTTGTCGGTGAGGCGGAGCATCCACCACAGCTGCCCCACCCAGGAGGCCAGCCCCATCAGCCCGCCCAGCCAGAAGGCCCGCCACGGCGAGACGTGCCGCGCCAGGAGGATCAGCGGCACGAGCGCGAACCAAACGTTGCCGCTCTGCCGGAAGGGTTCCCAGAGCGAGACGACGAAGGAGGCGGAAAGCAACGCGGCGGCGCACTGCAGGAGGGTCTTTCTCATGGGGCGTCCCTTTCGGCGAGGGTGAGGGTGGTGTGCCCCTGCCCGAAGTCCGGGAAGGTGGCGAGGGTGCGGGGATAGGCGGCGCGGAGCGCGCCCAGGCGCGCCTCGCGGTCGGGCGCGGGGGCCAGGTCGGGGAAGCGCAGGGCGAAGGTGTAGCCGCTCCAGGCGGCGAGGGGCGCGGCGGGGTCGAGGGGCGTCGGCTTGGAGAAGGGCCCCATCTCCAGGCCCGCCGGCACCTTGAGGCCGGCCTCGACGGCGAGGTAGGTGTCCTGCGTCCAGAGGGTGTCGGTGCCGAGGCGTTCGGCGGCGGCGCGGGCGGCGGCGGCGGCGCGGCGCAGGGCGAGGAGGTCGGGCTCGGCCTTGAGGCGCGGCCAGAAGCGGTCCTGCCCCATCGAGACCCACCGCTCGGCGATGGGCGAGCCCACGAGCGTCAGCGCCACGGCGGCGAGGGCCAGCGTCTTGCCGAGCGCCAGGCGGAGGGAGTCGAAGGGGTGCAGCGTGAGGCCGAAGGCCACGGCCATCGCCAACGGCACGAGCGCGGGCACCTGGTAGTCGTCGTAGGGCACGGGGGCCAGGAGATGGACGGCGCCGAGCGCGGCGGCGCAGAGCAGCCACAACTGCGGCAGGGGCGCGCGTTCCTCCGTGGCCTTCTTGAGGGCGGGCCGCTTGGCCAGCCACAGCCACCCGAGCAGGAGCCCCGCCACCGCGAGCACGGGGTTGTGGCGCAGGACGCGCGCCACGCACCCCGCCGCCCCCACGGGCCCCATCGGCGCCCGAGCCGCGTGGAAGGCCTGCGCCTCAAGGAAGCCCTCCGGCCAGAGCAGCAGCTCCGGCCCGAAGGCCGCTGCCAAGCCGACCCCGCCGCCGACGCCGAACCACAGCCACGCCCAACGCCCGGCCCACGCCCGCCGCCAGAGCAGCCACAGCCCCACCACGGGCAGCAGCACGCCCATCGAGAGCCGCACGTCGGCCAACAGCGCGAAGACCAGCCCCGCGAAGGCGGCGCAGAGGGGGTCGACCCCCTCGCCGGGGCGCAGGCCGGTGAGCAGGCGCAGCCCCGCGGCCAGGCCGAAGGCGCAGAGCGCGTAGGCCTTGGGGATGCAGGTGAAGTAGGTGAACCAGAGCGAGAGCCCCAGGAAGGCCCAGAGCGCCAGCCGCGCCAGCCACCGGTCCTCCGCGCGTTTGTGGCAGGAGACGACCGCGCCGTCGGCCAGGATGAGCGCGCCCAGCCCGAAGGCCGCGGTGAGGAGCCGCCCGCCCAGGATGCCGAAGGGCGACCAGAGCCAGCCGAGCGCGGCGTAGGCCGCCGGCATGACGAGCCCCTGGGTGAAGAAGAAGTCGCGGTGCGGCACCTCGCCGGCCATCAGCCGCCGCGCGGCGTAGAGGTACCACCCCTCGTCCTGGTTCAGCGGGCCGAGGAAGGCGTTGGCCAGCCACGCGCAGAGGGCCAGCGCCACGGCGCCCAGGCACCAACGGCGGAGGGAGCGGGCGGCGGCCTCGGCGTCGCGCGCCATCAGCGGCCCTCCCGGAGGTGGGCGTGGAAGCGTTCCCAACGGAAGCGCGCCACGCGCCAGAGGTAGGCGGGCGTGTCGGGGAGGACGTCCGCGGCGATGCGCAGGAGGTTGCCGGCGGAGTAGGGGTTGCGCGGGTGCCCGGCGAAGAGGTGCATCAGCGGGTGGCGGATGCGCGTGGGGTCTTGCGGCCAATACCACAGGTGCTCGCCCAGATAGAAGCGGGGCTCGCCGGCGGCGCGGAGGTCGCGCATCTGGGCGGGGGTCTGCCAATCCACGTCGCGCACGCCGCAGGCCGGGAGCATGGTGTGGTAGTAGTTGTCGAAGACGTGCGGGGCGGGGATGTCGGGCGGGAGGGTCTCCCAGGCGGCCAGGCAGCGTCCGTCCTCGCGGTAACGGTCGTGCAGGGAGAGGACGTAGGCGCGGGGGTGCGGCTCCGCGCGCATGGTCTCGACGAGCGAGAGCGCGTAGGCGCTCATGCCGAGGGTGAGGGTGAGCTTGCCGAGGGCGAAGAGGTAGGAGCTCGAAGCCAGGATGGCCGTCACCGCCACGCCCAACGCGCGGCCCACCCACGGCGAGCGCGGCACGTTCACGGTCATGGCGTTGAAGGCCACCAGCACGGGGAACATCCAGAGCTGCGGCACGTAGCGCACGTAGCCCATCGTCTTGGTCGGTTGCAGGAAGCTGGTCAGGAGGATGGCCACGAGCAGCCACGGCGTGCCGCACCGCCGCGTGAGGCAGAGCGTCAGCAGCGTCAGGCACATCACGATGCGGAAGCCCGTGCCCAGGCCGCTCACCTGATCCAGGTGGAAGACGGGGTTGAAGGGCTTTTTGCCCAGCTTCCACTCATAATAGCGGTGGGCCAGCCACTTGGAGAGGTAGGCGTTCGTTACGCGGCCCAGATAGCCCATCGCGGCCGCGTCGTCGTTCAGCAGGTCGAAGTCCGCCGTCATGGCCGGGAGCGGCTCGTCCTTGGAGAAGGAGTGCTCCGGGTAGAAGGGGCCGCCGTGGTTGGCCCAATTCGTGAGGTAGGGCGAGAAGCCCACCGCCAAGGCCAGCAGGAAGCCCGCCGCGTTGGCCGCCACCCATTTCCAGAAGGCCCGCGCGCGTCCCTGCCGCAGGGCCCCCCACGCGAGCGGGAGCGTGAAGACCACCGCCGAGAGGGCGAAGCTCACCGCGCCGGTGAACTTCAGGTTGCACCCCAGCACCGGCGCCATCGCCAACACCCCCAGCCAGGCCGTCCGCCCCGTCTTGCGGTAGGCGCACGCCGCCAGCAGGTAGGTCATCAGCAGCGCGTAGAGCGCGCCGTCCTGCGCGAAGCAGAAGGCGCTCGCCACCACCCCCGGCGAGAGGAGCGCCAGCGAGGCGAAGAGCCACCGTTTCCAGCGCCCGCCCCCGAAGAGCAGGGGCGTCACCCGCCACGCCACCGCGCACAACGCCACCGCCGCGATGAGGATCAGCGTGTCGCCCGACTCCAGGTTCCCCGTCAGCGCCGCCGTCGCCGCGCCCCAGACCCAGCCGCCGCGCGGCAGATAGGCCACGTGATAGGAATTGAAGGTGGCCGGGTCCGCGCCCGTCGCCGCCAACATCGCCTCGCGCGTCGCGTCGAAGACGGGGTTCCAGCCGTCCAGCAGCAGCTTGGAGGCGAAGACATGGTAGGCCTGCGCGTCCCACCACGAGAAGAGGACGAAGCTTTGGTCCAGCGCGAAGACCGCCGCCGCGGCCACGAACAGCCACCCCACGCGCTTGGCGCCCACGCGCCAACCGCCGCCGCCCACCAGGGCCAGCAGCGCCGCCCCCGCGAAGCCCGCCGCCGCGTGCCACCCCGAGACCGCCCCGCCCAGCAGGAACCCCACCGAGGCGAAGAGCACCGTCAGCGTCGGCCACGCCAGGAGCGCCACCGGCAGCGGGAACATCCCCCGCCGCATCACCCCCGCCACGAAGCCCTCGCCCGCCACGCGCGGCAACGCGCCGAAGCCGCCCCCCCCATGCGGGAGGGCGGCCCTGCGGCGGAAGCGCGGTCTGCGGCGGCGGCTCATCGCAAACGAAAAAGGCCGCCCGCGTCAGCGTGACGGGGCGGCCTCGTCACTTGGCCTTATTGGGCCGCCGGGGCGGCGGCCTCGGGGGTGGCGCCCAGCTCGGGGAAGAGCGGGCAGGCCACCTTCAGCGCGCGCTTCTGCTCCTCGAAGAACTTCAGCGCCGCCTCGCGCTTGCGCGCCTCGGTCATCTCCTCGCGGAGGGCCTTCTCGTCGATCTGCATCGGCACCTGCTTGATGAGCGGCAGGAGCTCGACCGTCGCGGGCGTGTCCTGGGACATCACGAGGATGTGGCTGGCGGTGGCGGTGCCGGCCTGCTCGTCGCGCGCCGTGACCTTGATGATGTGGTAGCCGAACTTCGTCTTCACCAGCGGGCCGATCTCGCCGATGGGCTGGGCGAAGGCCGCGTCCTCGAACTCCTTGACCATCTGGCCCTTGCCGAAGGGGTCCAGGTCGCCGCCGCGCTGGCCGCTGGGGCAGTCGGAGTTCTCCTGGGCCAGCTTGGCGAAGTCCTCGCCCTTCTGGAGGCGGGCCAGCAGGCCCTCGGCCTTGGCCTTGGCCGCCGCGTCGTCCGCCTTCTTGGCGGGCGTGCGCTTGACGATCTTGAAGAGTCCGCGCGCGCCTTGCAGATCCAGCACCTTCGTCACGCCGCCGTCCTTCGTCTCCGCGATGACGTCCTGCGCGGCCTTGTCCGGGAACATCCGCGCCAGCTGATCCTCCGGCACGGGGATGGCGTTCTTGACCAGGGAGTTGGCCTTCACCAGGTCCTCGAAGGTCGCGGTGCCCTCGGCCACCTGCTTGGCGTAGCCGGCCATCTCGTCATCCACCAGCTTGGTCTGGGCGGCGATCTTGTCCAGCTCGGCCTTCACCTCGTCGTCGGAGACCGTGGCCTTCGGGAAGACCACCGTCTCCAGGAGCTTGAGCTCAAGCCACTGGTTCTCCAGCATCTGCTTGGCGCGGGCCTCGCCGAGGGGGAAGGTCTTGATCAGGTCTTCCACCTTCTGGCCCTGCTTGGCCTCCAGCTCCTTCGTCTTCTCCGCGCGGAAGGCGTCGTCCACCGTCACGCCCGCGGCCGCGGCCGCCTGCGCCAACACGTTCTCGATGACGAACTGCTGCGTCAGCTGACGGCGGAACATCTGCTTCGCCTGCGGCAGCTGCTCCGAGGGGATTTGCTGGCCGTAGAGCTTCGCGGAGGCGTCGATCATCTCGTCCACCTGCTTGTTCAGCTCGCCGTAGGTGAGGGTCTTGTCGCCCACCGAGGCCACCGTGTCGGAGTCTTTCGGGGGCGGGGGCAGGGCCACCACGTCGCTCTCCACCCCTGCGGGGGCGGCGGGCGCCTGCGCCTGGGTCTGGGGCTGCCCCTCCGCCGTGGGCTCCTGCTTCTCGCAGCCCACCGCGAAGGACATCAGGGCCGCCGTCGCGGCCACGCCGATCAAGATTCGCTTCTGCATTCTTGCCATGCTCCTTGCGTGCGTGTTCAACTAACTTCCCCGCATGATACCAAATGCCGCGCGAAAGCGCGAAGCAAAAAACGCCCCGCCCCCAAACGGCTCGGCGGCTGATCCACCTCGGGTCAGCCGCTGATCCACTTCGGCTCCGCGGCTGATCCACTTCGGCTCGGCCCCCGATCCACCTCGGGTCGGCCGCCAATCCTCTTTGGAGGAGGGGGGAGGGGTCTGGTATAATGGTGGCATGAAGACCTCCATCAAGATTGTCTCCCTGGCCGTGGCCCTCGTGGCCGTGGCGGCGGCGGGCTACGCCGCCGGCCGCCTTGGCGCGCCCACCCCTCCCCCCTCCCCCTCGCCCATGCCCGAGGCCGCCCCCGCGCCGCGGATGGACGCGGACGCCGCCCTTGACCTCGCCAAGGCCGAGAGCGAACTCGCCGCCCTCCGCGCCGAGCGCGACGGCCTGCGCGAGGAGCTCGCCGCCCTGCGCCAGCCGCCGGAGCCCGAGGCCGAGGAGCCCGAGCGCCCCCGCTCCCCCACCGACTGGATGGAGCAGATGAAGCGCGAGGACCCCGAGGGTTATGAGCGGATGCAGGCCGAGCGCAAGGCGTTCCACGACCGCCTCCAAGCCTTCGTGGCCGAGCGCGAGGACTTCCTCGGCAACGTCGACGAATCGCTCCTCACCCCCGAGCAGCAGGAGACGCACCGCCGCTTCGTCGAGGCCATCGCCCTCCAGCGCAGCCTCACCGAGCGGACGATCTCCGGCGAGCCGCTCACCGAGGAGGTGCGCCGCCAGGCCTTCGCCAACATCGGCACCGTCGCCGCGTTGCAGGAGGCCGAGCGCGAGGCGCTCCTGGGCGCGGTCGCCACCTCGATGGGGCTGGAGGCGGGGGAGCAGACGGAGACCTTCGTGAAGGTCATCCAGTCCGTGATCGACTCCACTGGCGTGATGCCGCCGATGCGCGTCTTCCCGAGGCCCGCGGAGGAGCAGGCCGTGGCTCCAGAGGGGGAGTGAGCATGGACGCGCCACGCTACTCCTTCCCGCAGGTCCTCGCCTGGGCCGCCGGCCCCGAGGAGGCCCTCTTCGCCGAGGCCGAGCGGCTCACCGCCGCCTTCGCGCCCCGCCTCTTCGACCGCTGCGCCATCGTCAACGGCAAGGGCGGCCGCTGTCCCGAGGACTGCAAGTGGTGCGCCCAATCCGCCCACCACCCCGCCGCCGCCTGCGACGTCCACCCCCTGATCGACCCCGAGGCCTGCCTGGCCGCCGCCCGCGCCGCCGAGGCCGCCGGCATCCGGCGCTTCTCCATCGTGAACAGCGGCCGCCGCCCCACCGAGGCCGAGCTGGAGGGCGTCTGCGCGCTCCTCCGCCTCCTCCGCCGCGAGACGGGGCTGAGCCTCTGCGTCTCGCTGGGGCTCCTCGACGAAGCGGCCCTCCGCCGCCTCCATGCCGCCGGCGCCACCCGCTGCCACTGCAACCTCGAAGCCGCCCCCGCCCGTTTCCCCGGCCTCTGCACCACCCACACCCAGGCCCAGAAGCTCGCCACCCTCCGCGCCGCCCTCCGCGTCGGTATGGAGATCTGCTCCGGCGGCATCATCGGCATGGGCGAGGAGGAGCGCGACCGCATTGCCCTGGCCTTCGCCCTCCGCAACCTCCCCATCGCCTCCATCCCCCTCAACCTCCTGGCGCCCATTCCCGGCACGCCCCTGGCCGGCCTGCCGCTCCTGCCCGAGCGCGACGTCCTCCGCGCCGTCGCCCTCTTTCGCCTCGTCCACCCCACCGCCCACCTCCGCTTCGCCGGCGGGCGCAAACGCCTCTCCCCGGAGACCTTCGGCCGCGCCCTCCGCCTGGGCATCGACGCCGCCATCGAGGGCGACCTCCTGACCACCGCCGGCAACACCGCCGACCAAGACCGCGCCCCCATCCTCCGCGCGGGCTACGCGCTCCCCTGCTGACCGCCCCAACGGAAAGGAACCCGCCGATGGAACTGATCATCGCCCTCCTGACACTGATCGCCCTCGCCGCGTGCGGGGCGGTGTTCAGGTTCCCCTCCAAACTCTCCGCCATCCAGGCGGAGTTGGCGGACCTGCGCGAGGAGATCCGCCGCCTGCGGCGTCAGCTTGAGGATTCCCCCAAGGCGCACCCCGCGCCCAAGCCCGAACCTCGGCCCGCCGCGTCCCAGTCTCGGCCGACCCCGCCGCCGAGGCCCGCGCCTTCGGCCCCTCCCCCCGCGCCCCCTCCGCCCCCACCGCTGCGGCCGCGGCCGACGCGTCCTGAGCCGCCGCCCTCGCCGTTGGCGGCGTGGGTGGCGCGGATGCTGGGGGTGGCGCGGGATTGGCTGTTGGTGCGCGGCCGCTTCGCCCCCGCCCCCGGCACGCCGCGCGAGACGGCGCTGGCGGCCCATTGGTTGATCCGCGTGGGCGTGCTGACGGTGTTGGCGGGCATCTCCTTCTTCGTGCGGTGGGCCATCGCGCAGGGGATGCTGGGGCCGTGGGGGCGGTGCGCCCTGACGGCTCTGGGCGGCGCGGCGCTCCTGGCCGGCGGCATCGCCCTCTTGCGCACGCGCTACCGCGTGGTCGGCGAGGGGCTCGCGGGCGTCGGCACGGTGGCGCTCTACTTCGCGCTCTACGCCGCCACCGTGATGTTCGGGCTCTTCCCGCCCCTCCTCGGTTTCGCGGGGATGGCCGTGCTGACGGTGGCCGCGGGGATCTTCGCGCTGGGCCTGCGTCTGCCCTCGGTGGCGACCTTGGCGACCCTCGGCGGGATGCTCACCCCCGTGCTGCTGCGCGCGGAGACGGCTAACCTGCCGGCGCTTTACGCCTATCTCGGCCTGCTCGCCGCCTGCGTGGGGGCGGGCGCGTGGTGGCGGCGGTGGGACGCCCTGGCCGTGCTGGGCTTCGCCTTGGCCTGGGGTGTGACGCTCTGCGCGCCGTGGGGCGCCGCCTCGCAGACGTGGTTCCTGACGCTCCATCTGCTGGCCGTGGCGCAGGGCGCCGCCGCCCTCGCGCGGCGTGGGTGGCAGGGCTCGTGGCTGATCTTCGCGGCGCAGCTGGCCAACCTGGCCGTCTTCTGGGGCGCCACCTTCGCCCAGGGCGCGCCGGATGCCGCGGGCGTGGCGATGGCGGCGGCGCTGGCCGTGGCCCATGGCGTCCTGGCCTGGGCGGCGCGGCGGCGCGACGCGCGGCGGATCACGTGGTGCGGCGTGTTGATGGCCTTGGTGGACGTGGCGCTGGGTGTAACCTTCGCGCTGGGCATCGCGGAGACGGCCTTCGCGTGGTGCGTGTTGGCGGTGGCGGCGACGGAGCTGGGTCTGCGCGCGCGGGAGCCTGCGTTGGCGGAGCTGGGGCAGTGCTTCGGCCTCTTCGCGTTGGCCGCCGCGCTGGCCGTCGCCGTGGCGCCGGGGCTGGATCAGGTCGGCGCGGCGGCGTTGGCGCGGACGGGGCTGTGCCTGGCGGGCACGGCGGCGGTCGGCGTCCATGCCCAGCTGCGCCTGCGGCCCGCCGACCTGCGCGGCTCGTGGCTGACGGTGTTGGCCTGGGTCCTCGCCTTCCCCCATGCGTGGCTTCTCATCGCCCAGACGCCGGGGCTCACCGACCGCGCCGCCTTCCTGCTTGTAACGGTGGCCGTCGCCGCGTTGGGCGCGTTGGTGCCGTTGGCCGTGCGCCCGGCCACGCCGCGTCAGTGCGCGGTCACGCAGGTGGTGGCCTTCGCGGAGACGGCCATCGCCCTCCTCTTCTTCCTGGTGTTGCTCTTCGGCGGCGGCTCGTGGTGGGCGCATCCGATGGAGCCGGTGGGCGCCTTGGTGCTGACTCTCCACCTGCTGGGGCTGGGCTGTTGGGCGGCGTGGCGGACGGGCACGCGGTGCGCCGCCGCGGTGGTCTTCGGGCTGGGGCTGACGCGCTTCGCCGCCGACCTCGGGGCGGCGTGGGCGGCGAACGCCGGGCTCGTGGCCGTGAGCGTGGCTTGGGCGCTCTACGCGCTGGGGCTGATGGCCTTTGGGCTCTGGCGCGGGCGGCGGCCGCTCCGCCTGGCCGCGCTCGCCCTCTTCGGCGTCACGGTGCTCAAGGTCTTCGTGATCGACCTGGGGGACGTGGCGTTGGTCTGGCGGATCGTCGCCGCCCTGCCCGTCGGCGCCTTGCTCATCCTTGGCGCGGCGCTCTACCTCCGCCTCGGCCCGCCCTCCGACCCCGGGCCCAAGGCGGACTGACGGCCGGGCTTGGCGGGTCAGCGGAGGCGGAGGCGGAAGCCGCGCCGGGGCTGGGCGTAGTGGGCGGTGACGGTGACGTCGCCGGTGAGTTGCCCGGCGAAGGTGAGGGTGCGGGCCTCGGCGTCCCACGAGGCGGCGCCGGCGGGCACGATCTCCACGCGCTCCAGCACCCTGTCCGGCTCCAGATAGAGCGTGGCGACGAGGCCGGGGGCGATGGTCTCGGGGCCTTGGCAGCCCTCATAGGACGCGGCGAACATCCGCCCGGCGTAGAGCGCGGTGAGGGTGACGGTGCCGGAGGCGTCGGGGGCGAAGGTGATCGTGGCGCCGGTCTCGGTCAGCGCCCAGTCGACGGCCTCCCCGGGCTGCGCGACGAGGCCGCGGAAGGCCTCCCGATCCGTGGGCGTGACGGCGTAGGTCTCCCCGGCGGCGACGGTCGCGGGGCCTTGGCAATCCACGAACTTGGCGGTGAGGGCCTTGGGGTCGCTATAGGTGGCGGTGACGGTTACGTGCCCCTTGGCCTCCGTGGAGAAGGTTACGATGGCGAACCTCGTGCCGTTGCTGTAGGAGGCGGCCCCCTTGGGGGCGATGGTGAAGCCCGAGAGCGTGCGGGTGGGGTCGGTGAGGACGCGCGTCACCAAGCCGGGGACGACCGCCTCCGGCCCCTCGCAGTCGATGAACTCGGCGGTGAGCGTGATGGGCTCCCACCGCATGGCGAGGGTCTTCCCGTCGTCCTCGCGGCGGACGACGTAGGCGGCGGGGTCGATCTCCGTGCCCCCGAGCGTCCAGCCCAGGAAGTCATAGCCGGGGCGGTCGGGCGTCTCCGTGGGCGCGGGGAAGAGTTTCTCCCCTTCCACCGCCCAGATGGTTTCCGCGCCCTCGACCGTGATGGCCACGGGCGCCTCCACGTCGATCACCGGGCGGAAGGCGATGGCGGAGGTCGGCGCGCCGCCCCAGGCATTTTCCGTGTGGCAGGCAGAGAGCGGCTCCCAGGCACTGCCGCCGAAGGGGGTGCCGTCATTGGAGGTCTCCCAGTGGTTGCCCCAGAGGTCGTAGAAGCCGTAGGGGTCGACCTCCGCGTTGCCCACGGGTTGCTCCCCGACGCTGTTATAGACGATCATCGCCGTGGTGATGTCGGGATCGTTGGCCGTGCCGTAACCATAGCCGGCGCGGGGGGTCTCGTCGCGCACCGCGTCGCCGACCGCGATGACGTCGGCTTGGGTGGGGAAGCGGACGGCGGGGAGGCCGAATGCGTCCCGGAGCAGGGTGAGGCATTGGGGGAAGGTGGGGGAACCGTTGGGCTTCTGCCATAGTGTGTAGGCGTCGGTGCTGTCCTTGTCGGTGATGTGAAGGGGGGAGGCCTTCGCCAATTCCTCCAGGTAGGCCACGTTACCGACGGTGGTCTCGAAGACGCCCATGTAGAAGTCGTGGCCGTCGGCGGCGTTCACGCGGCGGAGCTGAAGTTTCTCGGACTTGCCCGCGGCGGAGGTGTCGTTGGCGTCGGCGTAGGAGAGGGCCTGCCCTTTGAGGTCGAAGACGGCGACGGCGGGGGCGTCCGCGTAGGCGAAGGAGACGAACTTGTTGCCGTAGGCGTCGGTGACGGTGGTGGCGCGGCTGGCGGGGGTGGAGCCGAAGAGCGTGTCGTGGGGGGCGGAGGTGGTCTTGGAGCCGAGGTGGATGGTGGGGCGGGAGCCTGCCGCGTCCTCGTCGACCGTGAAGACGGCGGTGAGGGTGACGGTGCCGGAGCCGTAGTCGCCGACGGTGTAGGTGTTGTCCCCGGAGACGTCGCCGCCCTCCCAATGGTCGAAGACGTAGCCCGAGGGCGTGTCGGGGGTGAGGGTGAGGCGGTCGCCGGGGGAGTAATAGCCGTTGGTGGCGGCGGGATTGGCGGAGCCGCCGGCGACGAGGACGCGCGGGCGTTCCGCGTAGACGGCGGTGAGCACGGTGTCGCCGGAGTCTGGGACGGTGAAGGCGCTCCCGGAGACGTCGCCGCCCTCCCACCGCAGGAAGGCGTAGCCGACGCGCTCGTCGTGCTTGAGGGTGAGGACGGTGCCGGGGGTGTAGCGGCCCTCGCCGAGGGATTCGCCGCTGGAGACGGTGGCGGTGCCGCCGGAGACCAACACGCGCGGCGGCTCGCCGAAGAGCGCGGTGAGGGTGACGGTGGGCGCGCCGTAGCCGCCGACGGTGAAGGTGTCGCCCTCCAGGATGGTGGCGTCGGTGCCCTCGCCCTGCCGCCATCCCTGGAAGCGCAGCCCCTCGGGCGTTTTGGGGGTGAGGGTGAGGCGTTCGCCGGGATCGTGGAAGCCGTTGCCGTGGCCGGCGGGGGTGGCGTCGCCGCCGAGGACGATGACGCGCGGGCGGTTCCGGTAGACGGCGGTGAGGGTGAAGGTCTGGCCGTAGGAATCCTCGGGGACGGTGAAGGTGTCGGCGTCTCCCAAGTCCTCGCTGCCCGCCCCCTCCCGCGTCAGCACCCATTTCTGGAAGGCGCGGCTTTCGTGGACGGCGGGCGTGAGGGTCAGCTCGGCGCCGGGGGCGTAACGCCCGGTGGCGGAGGCGGGCGAGGCGGTGCCGCCCTGGACGATGACGCGCGGGTAATCCTCGTAGACGGCGGTGAGGGTGAGGGTCTGCCCATAGGCTTGGGGGACGGTGAAGGTGTTGCCTTCGAGGGCGGTTCCGTCCTCGCGCTCCCACCGCAGGAAGTGGGCGTCCTCGGCCTCGGCGGGGATGAGGGTGAGCGTGGTGCCGGGCTTGTAGTGGCCCTCGGCGTCCTCGGCGGCGGGGTCGGCGGCGCCGCCCCGGATGAGGACGATGGGATGCTCGCCGAAGCGCGCGGTGAGGGTGACGGTGTCCGCCATCCCGGCGGTGACCTCGAAGGCGAAGGAGGCCTCGTCCGGCGCCTCGATGCCGGTGGCCTCCCACCCTAGGAAGTCCTGCCACGCCTCGGGCGCGTCCGCGGTGACGGTAACGGTGTCGCCGACGTAGGCGCGGTCACGCCCCTCCGCGAGGGCCAACGTGCCGCCCACCACGGCGATCTCGGCGTATTCGGTGGAGGCGTAGGCGATGGTAACGGCCTCGCCGGGCATCTCGAAGGCGAAGCCCTCCCCCACCTCCGCCGCGACCTCCAACCCCTCGGGGGAGACGGCGCGCCCCGTGAGCGCGTGCCACGCCTTCGGCTCCGGCGGCGTGATGGTTACCTCCTCGCCGGGCTTGTGGGTCGTCTCGCGGACGGTCTCGCCGTCGAGCGTGACCGTGAGCGTGTGGCGTTGCTCCTCCGGCAGGTTGTAGATCAGCCGCGCCCCGAGGAACCCGGTGCCGTCACCCTCGCCGATGGCGTTGGCGGCGACCCCGGTGCCGAAGTTGTCGTTCCTGTAGTCGTTGTAGCCGACGCTGTCCCGCAGCGCGTAACCGCCGTGGAAGAGGCCGTCCGTGGTGTACTCGGCCACGTTGCCATAGATGTTGTAGACGCCGTGCGCGTTGGCCGTCCACGTGCCCTTGCTCTCCCACCAGGCGTGTTTGGAGACGGGGTTAGTGCCGACGGTCCTGCCGTGGTAGGCGTTGCAGGGCTTCCACTTCTCCCCCGCGTAGGCCTCCCACTGCTCGGTCGTCGGCCATGCGACATTCGCCGGAAGGGAACGCCCCGAGGAGAAGTCATAGCTGGATTGGTTGGTGTAGGTGGAGAAGGGCAGGTAGGGGTCGGTGCCGACGGTCTGCCATCCCATCGTTTGGGCCTGCGCGCGCGTAACCTCGAAGACGCCGATGGCATAGCTGGCGGAGATGGCGGTGTCTTGGACAAAGAGCATGAGGCTCCCGGAGTGGTACCGCTCGTCCAAGACATCCTCGGGCTTGGCGACGGCCTCCGCCGTCCCTTCGGCGAGGTCATAGACGAAATAGCGCAGCTCGGCCCGGGCCGTCGCGGACAAACCGAGGCAGAGGGTCAGAAACAGGCTGGCAAAGACTCGCATTACATTCCTCCGAAACCGCCACAGTATCGCACAATCCCCATTTCCCCCGCAACCGCCTACGCCAGGCCGCAGCCCCCGAAATCCGCTTCCGTCCCCACGTTGCGTCACCCGTTTCATGTTAGACTGAGAACCGTCCCAGCGAAAGGAGCCCACCATGCGCCACCCACTGCGCCACCCACTCCTCCCCACCCTCGGCCTCTGCCTGGCCTTCGCCGCCCGCGCCGCCGGGCCGGACATCGCCCTGACGCTCACCCCCGAGGGTGCCCTCCGCCACCGCGTGACCCTCGACGGCACGGAGATCGTCGCGCCCTCGCCCCTGGGCATCACCTTGGACGGCACCGCCCTCGGCGAGAACGAGACCGAGCTCTCCCGCCGCACGGAGGGCGACCTCACCACGCTGACGCTCCGCAACGCCTCCG
Source organism: uncultured Lentisphaeraceae bacterium (assembly GCA_949288955.1). Lineage (GTDB taxonomy): Bacteria > Verrucomicrobiota > Kiritimatiellia > RFP12 > DVOR01 > Spyradenecus. The sequence goes on along the minus strand of CASEMS010000009.1, from coordinate 34,534 downwards.
GCCGCCGCTGGGTGGTGGAGGCGCGCGCCTTCCCCGATGGCGTGGCCATCCGCTACCGTATCCCCGCCGACGGCCCCGCCACCGTCTCGCGGGAGGCCACCGCCTTCACCTTCCCCTCCGGCACCACCGCGTGGTACGCCTCGGCCGTCTTCCAATATGGCTACACCCAGCGTTACCAGGAGCGCAAGACCGACGCCATCGCGGGCGAGATCCTCGCGCCGCCCGCCACCTTCCGCCTGCCCAACGGCACCTACGCGGCGCTCACGGAGGGCAACCTGCGCGACTTCCACGGCTGCGCCTTCGAGGGCACGGCCCCGAACGTCGTCTCCGTCCTCTTCGCCGAATGCAAGGGCGCGCTGGACGAGGGGATCGCCGTGGGCATGCCCCGCAAAGACCGCAACGTCGTGGTGCGCAACCGCCCCTGGCAGGCCATCCCCAAACGCGGCACCCGGGAGATCGTTACGCCCTGGCGCATCCTCATGGTGGCGCGCGACCTCGATGGCCTCGTGCGCAACGGCATCCTCGCCCAAGTCGCCGACCCGCCCGACCCCGCCCTCTTCCCCAACGGCGGCCGCGAGCCCTGGATCCGCCCCGCCCGCGCCGTCTGGACCTGGATGCTCACCCGCCCCAACCGCCAAGGCTTCGACACCTGCATGGACCTCATCGAGGACGCCCACGCCCTCGGCTACGAGGCCCTCGTCATCGACGAGGGATGGGAACGTTGGCCCACGCGCGACGGCCTCGACAAATGGGCCCTGCTCGCCAAACTCTGCGCCCACGCCCGCACGCGCGGCGTGGATGTCTGGGTCTGGCGCCCCGGCGCCCCCCGCCGCGAAGGCGACGGACAGGTCCTCGACCCCGCCGAACGCGCGCGCTTCATGGACGCCTGCGCCAAGGCCGGCGTCCGCGGACTCAAGATCGACTTCTTCCATCGCGAGAACCTCCCCACCGTCCAAGCGATGGAGGCCATCCTCGAAGACGCCGCCAAACGCCACCTCATGGTCGTCTTCCACGGCGTGAACAAACCCACCGGCGACGCCCACACCTGGCCCAACCTCCTCGCCAAGGAAGCCGTCTCCGGACTCGAATGCGTCGGTTGGGGCGAGCGCAACATGGCCCCTTGGCCCGTGCACGACGCCACGCTCCCCTTCACCCGCTGGCTCGCCGGCCCCGCCGACTACACCCCCGTCGGCTTCGGCAAACGCTGCCCCGCCTCCACCACCTACGCCCACCAGGCCGCCACCGCCGTCGCCTTCACCTCCCCCATGCTCATCCTCGCCGCCGACCCCAAGGAACTCCTCCGGGAACCCCTCGCCACCCACTTCCGCGACCTCCCCGTCACGTGGGACGAGACGCGCGTCCTCGCCCCCAGCGCCATCGGCCGCCTCGCCATCCTCGCCCGCCGCCACGGCGACGAATGGTGGGTGGCCATCCTCAACGGCACCGACGCCCGCACCCTCACCCTCCCCCTCCGCTTCCTCGGAGACGGCTACTGGACGCTCGACGCCCTGGAAGACGCCGCACCCGACCGCCGCACGCTCACCCGCCGCCAATCCACCCACACCGCCGCCGACACCCTCACCCTCCCCCTCCTCCCCGGCGGCGGCGCCCTCCTCCGCCTCACCCCCCGTTCCCCCTCCCCCTGACCACCCCCACCTCTCCCCCTCCGCCGCCGACACCCCGAGCCTCCGCCGCCGAGCCTCAATGGATCAGCCGCTGAGCCAAGGAGACTTGGCGGCCGATCCGTCGCCCTCTGCCTCGTCAATGCCCTCGCCACCGGCGGGCTCCCCGCCCTCCGCGCCTTCCTCGCCACCCTCCGCTAAGGGCGTCCGAGCACGAAAAAAGGGGGGCGGGTCTCACGGCCCGCCCCCCTTTTTTTGTTTGTGCTCGGTCAGGCTCACGCCACCTTGCGGCGGAGTGCCACCCCCGCCACGCCCAACGCCAACAGCGCCAACGCCGTCGGCTCAGGAAGGACGGCGATCTTCTCGTCGGCCAGGTAGGCGATCTGCTCATCGAGGAGCACACCGTCATAGATGGCGTAGGAGAATTCATAGTCCTCCCGCGCGTCGTAGATGTCGTTCGGCAACTGGATTTGCGTCCCGGGCGGCACGTCGTTGTTCGACCACGACCACGCCTCGATGCCGTTGACATACGCCGTGATGACGGTCGACTTGCCGGATCCATCGGTCGAGCTCCCCACGTATTCGTAGGTGAAGATCACCGAGGCCAAGCCGTCGGCTTCGACCGAGTAATCCTTGCCGGCCTGCACGTTACCACTCACTTCCTTACGGACGCGGATCTCACCGTCTGGCGTCACCGAGACGAAGGAGTTGCCGGAACGCCACTCACCCATTTGAACGAGCGTCGTCTCCTGCGCGACTGTCTCGGGCAGTTTGATGACGGCGGCCACCGAGTAGCTCGCCGGACCCGTGCCGGAGAAGAACTGGTACGCATGGCTATTGTTCATCTCCGAGCCGTCGTCGACCCAATCGAGCGTGACAGGGCCGTAGGACCAGCCTACGGAGAGGGCCTGGGCGGCACCCAAGGCCAACGCGACGAAAGCCGCGGTGAGGATTGTTTTCTTCATTGTGGGGTGTGTCTCCCTTTCGCCCCGGAACGCAGAGATCGGCGAGTGCCCCGGGACGAAACATGCCCTCCCCGATGTCTAACGCGAGGTCTTAGGATACCTGTAGAGAAACACCAAAAAGGGCACGCGAGGCCGCGTGCACACAATCGACGTCTCTACAAAAGTTCCTAAGTTTCGCGTTACGTCTGTTCTTGTGCGCTTGCACAGACCGTGGCTCACCCACGGCGTACCCATAGAATAGCACCCTAGGTTCCCCTCGCGCAACCTTTTCTTTTTCGCCAAACGGAAATCCCCCCATCCTCCCCGGCCGTCGAACCATGCGTTTCCGCGAGGACGCGAGGGCGCGCGAAGGACGGCGGGCTAACGCCGGGCGAACGCGGCGGGGGCGGGATGCCCCCTTGGTTCGCCCTCCCGCCCGCCGCCTTCGCGCCTCAAAAGCCGGGCAATCCTTTCCTCGAAAGCCGGGGCGCTCGGCGCGGGAGGGCACGGATGTGCCCGGCGTTAGCGCCGACGTGCCCCGGCGCAGCCGCGTCTTCGCGGAGAATCCGCCGCCATCACTCCGAGACTCAGCGGCTGACGCAAGGTGGATCAGCGGCTGAGGCGATGAGACTCAGCCGCCAAGTCCCCGAGCGTCGGCGGCCGATCCGACGCCCCGCAGGGGCGCCCGCCAATCAGCCAATCAGCCAATCCTCCAATCAGCCCCCCTTTTGCTATACTACGGCGCAATTGAGTTTGCACGGAGCCGCCATGCCTTCTTTCTCCATCCACACTTATGGTTGCCAGATGAACGTCCGCGAGAGCGAGGCCGCCGCCCGGGCGTTGCTCGACGCGGGGCTCACGCAGGCGCCCGACGAGGCCGCCGCCGACGTCGTCATCGTGAACACCTGCTCGGTGCGCGGCAAGGCCGAGGACAAGGCGCTCGGCAAGCTGGGGCTGCTCTGCGCCTCCAAGCGCGAGCGCCCGGGCCGCGTGGTGGGCGTGATGGGCTGCATGGCCCAGCGGATGGGCGGGGAGCTCTTCAAGCGTCTGCCGCGGCTGGACTTCGCCATCGGCACGCGCTGCGCCGAGCGCGTCGCCCCCGCCGTCGAGGCCGCCCTCCACGGCGGCACGACCTTGGCGCTGCGCGGCCTGCATGAGCGGCCCGACGCGCCCAGCGGCCACGTCCCCGGCGGCTTCTCGGCGTTCGTGACCATCCTGCTGGGGTGCAACCGCCGCTGCGCCTACTGCATTGTGCCGGATGTGCGGGGGGATGAGTGGAGCCGGCCCGCGCGCGACGTCCTGGCCGAGGTGCGGGCCTTGGCGGCGCAGGGCGTGCGCGAGGTGACCCTGCTGGGCCAGTCCATCATGAACTATGGCCTGCGCACGCCGGCCTTCGACGCGGACGACCCGCCCTCCCCCGGCGGCTACACGCTCCCCTTCCCGCGCCTGCTCGAAGCCGTCGCCGCCATCCCCGGCATCGCGCGCATCCGCTTCACCAGCGGCCACCCGGCGGGCGTCACCGACGAGCTCGTCCGCCTCTTCCGCGCGGAGCCGAAGCTCTGCCGCCACCTCCACCTCCCCGTCCAGAGCGGCTCCGACGCCGTCCTCGCCCGGATGCGCCGCGGCTACACGTGCGCGGGCTACCTCGCCGCCGTCGCCCGCCTCCGCGAGGCCGTCCCCGACCTCGCCCTCACCACCGACGTCATCGTCGGCTTCCCCGGCGAGACGGAGGCCGACTTCCAGGCCACCCGCACGCTGATGGAGGAGGCCCGCTTCGACAACGCCTTCATCTTCAAGTACTCCCCGCGCCCCGGAACCCTCTCCGCCACGTGGGAGGACGACGTGCCCGAGGCCGAGAAGGCCCGCCGCAACCAAATCCTCCTGGGCGACCAAGACGTCCGCGGCGCCCACCTCAACCAAGCCCTCGTCGGCACCACCCAGCGCGTCCTGGCCGAGGGCCCCAGCCTCCGCAACAAGGCCAAATGGTCCGGGCGCACCTCCGGCAACAAGATCGTCGTCTTCGACCCGCCCCCCGGCCTCCGCCCCGGCGACTTCCTCGACCTCGCCATCACCCGCGCCGCCCCCCAGACCCTCTATGCCGACTGAGAAACCGAAAAAAGTCTGTGGATTTCCCGCGCGTTCCGCGTTCTTGATGGTAGGGCCATCGCGGCCCGAACCCAACAAGGAGCGAACCATGAACGCGAAAACCCTCTCTCTGGCGCTCTGCGCCATCCTGCTGACCGTAACCGTCTCGGCCGCGCCGAAGCCGAACGCCGAGGCCAAACTGCACAAGTACAGCACCGTCATCGAAAAGGAGCGGCCGGAGCTGAACGAGGCCACGCGCCGCCTCATCGCCGCCTATCGCCGCGACCCCTCCGAGGCGAACCTCGCCGCCTTGCGTGAACAAGTGGCCAAGAACTACGACGCTGTCCTCGCCCGCAAGAAGGCCAAGCTCGAAGAGCTCAAACGTACGGCCAAGCACGCCTCGAAGATCGCGGAGATGCAGGAGATTGTGGACGAGATGGTCGCCACCCGCGAGACGCGCATCGAGCAGAGCCTGCGCCATTTCAAGGACCCGCGCCTCACGCCCGGCTCCCGCGACACGAAGGCTGATTATCTGCCCGTTATCGGCGCGGGGCTTGACGTCTCCATTGCCCGCTTCCCCGTGACGAACGCGGAGTATGCCGCCTTCGCCAAGGCCACGGGCCGCGCCCTGCCCGAGGGGTGCGACGCGGAGGGGAAGGCGCGCCATCCCGTCACCAACGTCTCCTATGCGGACGCGTCCGCCTACTGTGCGTGGCTCACCGCCAAGGAAACGGGCAAGGCCACCTATCGTCTGCCGACCGCGGAGGAATGGTCCTTCGCCGCCGGCCATATGCCCAAAGACGCCGACTTCAACTGCGGCGTGCGCGACGGCACCGCGCCCGTGGACGCCTACGCCTCCACCCTTGCCGCGTGCGGCGCCTGCGACATGTGGGGCAACTGCTGGGAGTGGACCGCCACCGACCTCGCCGGCGCGGAGGGGCAGAAGATCGTGAAGGGCGGCTCCTGGAAATCCCGCCGCACCGATTGCCGCACGGAGGTGGACACCTTCGGGCGCGCGGCCGCCGCCGGCGCGGAGGATGTCGGCTTCCGCGTCGTCAAGGTCGCCCCCGCCGACAAAGCGGCGCGTCCTGGGCGTCGTGGCGGCGGCGCACGCTGAGCCTCGGCGTACCACCCCTTCGGCAAAGCGGTTGTCCCATCCCAACCGCTTTGCTAAACTGCTGATAAAGGAGAGAGGATTATGTTGAGACACCTCGTGGCCGCGGCGGCCCTGAGCGCCGCAACGCTCGGGTTGGCGGAGACGCCGCGCACCTTTGACTTCGGCAAGGAGTCGCTCGTCGCCATCCAGGACGCTCCCGCGACCATGCCGCGGCGGCTCTTCCCCGCGCTCTCGGAGGCGGACTTCGCGGCCTTGGCGGGTGGGGCCGAGGCGCCCGCCTCCGTCAATGTCTTCCTGTTGCGGCGCGAGGGGCGCGTCATCCTCGTGGACGCCGGCAACGGCGGCAGGCGCGGCCGGATGCTCGCCATCCTCAAAGCCGCCGGCATCCAACCTGACGCCATCGACGACATCCTCCTCACCCACATGCACGGCGACCACATCGGCGGCCTGATCGATGCCACCGGTACCGCCGTCTTCCCCAAGGCCACGCTCCATGTCGCCGCGCCCGAGCGCGACCTCTGGCAGACGCAGGCCGGCCGCAACGGCGTCCTCGCCCGCAAGGTCCTCGCCGCCTACGCGGGGCGCGTCAAGACCTTCGCCTTCGGCGAGGCGCCGATCCCTGGCATCACCGCCCTCGACGCCGTCGGCCACACCCCCGGCCACACCGTCTACGAGACCGAGTCCCTCCTGATCGTGGGCGACCTCCTTCATGCCGCGGCCGTCCAATTCCCCCGCCCGGAGGTCTGCGCGACCTACGACGTCGCCCCCACCCAAGCCGCCGCCACGCGCCGTCGATTCTACGCGCGCGCCGCCGCCTCCGGCAAGACCGTCGCGGGGATGCACCTGCCCTATCCCGGCCTCGGGAAGGTCACCGGGGACGACAAGGGTTTCCGCTATGTCCCCAACCCCTGAGGCACTCGAAGCGCACCGAGGACGCCTCTCGGCCTTGGCCCGGCGTAACCTCAGCCCCATTCTCCTGCGCCGCGTCTCCCCCGAGGACGTGGTGCAGGAGACGCTCGCCTCCGCCTGCGCCCATCCCGATTTCCTCGCCAACCGCCCTGACATCCCACTTTATCTCAAACTCCGAACCCTCCTTTTCCAGACCCTCGCCAACCTCCAACGCCGCCATCTGCAAAGCGCCAAGCGCGACGCCTACAAGGAGGTCTCGTTAGAGGACGGGCCAAACACCGAGGCTCAGTCCACGTGGGAACGTTTCGCCGCCGCCGTCACCGGCCCAGTGACCCACGCCGCGCGCCAGGATCGGCGTGCGCTGCTCCGTCGGACGCTCGCCGCGCTCCCGGAGCACGACCGCCAAATCCTTGAGCTTCGCCACTTCGACGGGCTCTCCAACCTCGACTGCGCCGAGGCCCTCGGGCTCTCCCCCAAGGCCGCCAGCCTTCGTTACGTGCGCGCATTGCAACGGCTCCAGCGCCTTCTGCTCGAGCTGACGGAGTTCCGCCCATGAGCGACACCGCCGCATTGGGGGAGCTGGTCGAGCGGTTCCTGGCTTTGCGCCGGGAAGGCCGGGCGCCCGATGCGCGCGCTTTCGCCGCCGCGCACCCCGGACTCGTGGATCTGCCACGGCTTCTGGCCCTCGCGGACGAGATGGAGGGACTGACGCGTCCCTGCGCACCCGCGCCATTGCCCGACCTCGCGGGTACGGACTTCCGGATCATCCGACGCATCGCACGCGGCGGCATGGGTGAGGTCTTTGAGGCCGAGCAACTGTCCTTGGGTCGTCGTGTCGCCGTGAAGGTGCTTGCCCCATCCCTGTTGCGCGATGCGGAGGCGCGCCGCCGCTTCGAGAACGAGGCCCGCCTCATCGCCCGGCTTCGCCATCCCAACATCATCGAGGTCTACGGTGCCGGCGCCACCGACCGTTGCGTCTTCTACGTCATGGCCCTCATCACGGGGGAGAGCCTGGCGCACCATCCGCCGAACGACCTCCGCGCCCTCGCCAAGATTGGCCTGCAAACCGCGCAAGCCTTGGCCTACGCCCACGCCAACGGCATCCTCCACCGCGACGTCAAGCCCGCCAACCTCCTCCTCGACGCGAATGGGGACGTGCATGTCAGCGACTTCGGCATCGCCGCCGCCCTCCGTGACGGGGAGGCGCTTCGGGAGTCGGCCGAGGCCCAGTTGGGCACGCTGCGATACATGGCGCCGGAGCGGCTCGCCAACGGCGTCAGCGACTTCGCCACCGACCAGTACGCCCTTGGCGTCACCCTGCGCGAGCTGATCGAGGGCGCCCCGCCATTGCCGGAGCGCGACCCCGATGCGCTCGCCAGACGCATCTGCGAGGCCCCGCTGCCGCCCCTGCGGTGCGCAGAGCCAGACCTCGCCGCCATCATCGACAGAGCCACCGCCTTCCACCCCGAGGCACGCTATCCCGACCTTTCCGCGATGGCCGAGGACCTCCGCCGCTTCCTCGCCCACGAACCCGTCTCCGTGCGTCACGCCCCGCTCCACGCGATCCGCCTCTGGGTGCGCCGCAAACCCGCCTTCGCCCTCGCGGTCATCCTCGCGTTCTTCTGTGCGGCCGCGGCCCTCATCGCCTTCTGGGTGTGGCGCGAGGCCTCCGCCCAAGCGGACAAAGCGCAGGCGGCCGCGGCCCTCGCGGAGGAGCGGGCGCAGGCGGCCCGCGACCATGCGGCGCATGAGCGCGCCGTCACCCGCCGCGTTCTCTCGCGCGCCGCCGACCAACGACGCGCCAACCAACGCCAACCTACGCCCCGACGCCGCACGGCCGACCGCCCCGTCCCCAAACGCTAAGCGGCGGTCTTTGTGTTACAATCGCGGCGCTATGGAACTGGAACGGGTGCAGAACATTCTGGCGCGGCGGGGCGTGGCCTCGCGGCGGGCGGCGGCCGACCTCATCCGCGCCGGGCGCGTGGCGGTGGGCGGGCGCGTCGTCGCCGAGCCCGGCGCGCGCGTCCCCCCGGATGCCCCGCTGACCCTGGATGGGCGCGCGGTGGCGGCGGAGGAGCCGCGCCGCACCTTCCTTTACAACAAGCCCGTGGGCGAGGTCTGCTCGGCGGACGGGCAGGGCGCGCGCACCGTGCTTGAGGCCTTCCGCGGGCTTGGGTTGCGCCTGGTGCCGGTGGGGCGCCTCGACAAGGCGAGCGAGGGGCTGCTCCTGGTCTCCAACGACGGCGCCCTCATCCAGCGGCTCACCCACCCGCGCTTCGGCCACCGCAAGACCTACGAGGTGGAGGTCAATGCCGAGCCCTCCCCCCGCCAACTGGGGATTTTGCGCTCCCCGCTCGTCATCGAGGGCTACCACATCCGCCCCGTGCCCGTGGAGGCGTTGGGCGGGCGCAGGCTCCGCTTCGTCCTCTCCGAGGGCCGCCACCGGCAGATCCGGCAGATGTGCGAGCAGGCCGGGCTTCGCGTCCGCCGCCTCCGGCGCGTCGCCCTTTCCGGACTCACCCTTGGGGGGCTCGCCCCCGGGCGCTTCCGCGAGCTCACCCCCGCCGAGATCGCCCGCCTGGCCCCCTAAGGCGCGACAAAAAAAGCCCCCGGCCTCATTCCGAGGTCGGGGGCTTTTTTGTCGTTTGGCGCGGCTCATGCGTCGTCGAGCAGGGCTTTGAGGCGTTGGGCGAAGGCGAGGGCGTCCGGTGCCTCCAGCCCGAGGCCGGGGTCGGCGGCGACGGCGACGGGCGCGTCGGCGCGGCCGTGGGTGCCGCGGACGCGCGTGACGTCGGCGGAGCAGTGGAAGGGGTTGCGGCCGAAGAAGAGCTCGCAGGGATCGAAGCCGGGCTTGTTGTGGATGTCCACGTGGGTGGCGAAGTCGGGCGCCTCGCGCGGGTCCTCCCACCAAGGCCAGGCGAACCAGCAGCCGGGCTTGGCGACGAGCTCCCAGTCCGCGCCGCCGATGCCGGGGCGGACGGCCTCGACCTCGGGGAGGGCGGCGAGGACGTCGCGGGCGCGTTCGCGGGCCTCGGGGTCGGCGCACCAGACGGGGGCGGTCTGGTGGTCGGGCAGGGCGAGGGCGCGGGAGCGGTAGAAGTCGGGGTAGCGCATGGCGCGGATGGGGCGCGTGGCGAAGAGGCCGGCGGCGCGGAGGGCGCGGTTGGGGAAGGCGACGGTGCCGGTCACGTCGGTGATGGCGTAGTCCCCCGCGATCGCGAGGGCGTAGCCATGCTCGCGGGCGGCGGCGGCCAGGAGGTCGACCTGCGCGGCGAGCTCGCGGAGGCTGGCGGCGACCTTGGGGTGGGCGTTGCCGTGGCGCTGGAGCTCGTAGTCGAGGGTGGGGAGATAGGCGAGCATCAGCTCGGGGGCGTCGCCGCGGCGGATGCGCCCGGCCAGCGCGTGGGCGATGCCGCGCCCGACTTTGGGGTGGGCGAGGGGCCCCCAGTAACGCCAGAGGGCGACGGGGTTGTCCACGCCGAGCACGCGGTCGGGTCGCTGGTAGGTGGCCATGATCATGCCGCCGCCGTGGGTGTGGATGGGGGCGGGGGAGACGATCTCGTCCGCCGCCTCGCCGAGGGATTGCTGGAAGAAGTAGACCCCCACGCGGCCGCCGCGCGCCCGGAGGCGCTCCCAGACGCGCGGGCCCTTGACGAGGCGGGCGGATTGGCACCAGAACTGGCTCTGGAAGGTGTCGCGCAGGTAGAGGCCGTTGGCGGGGATGCCGTGGGCGGCGGGGGGGAGCGCGGTGCGGAGCGTGGCCTGCGCCACGCAGGTCACGGCGGGCGCGGCGGGGGCCATCGGGCGGACGGGGAGCCCGGCGAGGGCCGTCACGCCGTGGCGGCGGAGCAGATCCGCGCCCAGCGCGGCGACGGAGAGGACGAGAATCCTGCGCATGGCTCACTCCTCCCGCGGGATGTCGTCCTCGGAGGGCACGCCGTCGGGGCCGAGGGAGCGGACGGCGAAGACGCCTTCCTCCGCGTCGAGGGTGTAGATCAGCGGGCGGTCCCAGCCGTCGCGCACGGCGTCCTTGCCCAGGAGGCCGTCGGAGACGAGGGCGTCGAGGGTGGCGGGCAGCTCGCCGGCGTTGAGAAGGGCGTAGGTGGGCAGGGCCTGCATGACCAGGCGGATGCGGGTGTTGGTGAGGATCTCGGCATTGACGTCGGCGGTCGGCTCGGCGTGTCGCGTCCAATGGCCGGTGGCGTCGTCCGTGCGGATGGCCTCGCCGGGCAGTTTGGCCTCGCGGCCCAGGTTGCCGAAGGCGAAGCCGATGGCCACGCCCGCCACGGCGGCGAGCGTGACCAGGAGGCTGACCTTGCGGTTGGGCCTCCGCGGCCTTCTGCGTCGGCGGCTCATCACGGGACGGGGAAGGCCGCGGCGAGCGCCTTGGCCGATTCGCGGATGCGGGCCTGGAGGGCGGCGTCCTCGGGTGCGCGGAGCACCTCGGCGATCCAACCGCCGAGCGTCTTCATCTCGGCCTCGCCCATGCCGCGCGTGGTGACGGCGGCGGTGCCGATGCGGATGCCGGAGGTGACGAAGGGGCTTTCCGTGTCGTAGGGGATGGTGTTCTTGTTGCAGACGATACCGGCGGCGTCGAGCGCGGCGGCGGCCACCTTGCCCGTCAGCCCGGCGGCCTTCACGTCCACCAGGAAGAGGTGGTTGTCCGTGCCGCCGGAGACGAGGCGGAAGCCGGCCTCCTGGAGCACGCCCGCCAGCGCCTGCGCGTTGTCCACGATGCGCTGGGCGTAGGCGTGGGCGTCGCGGTGGAGCCACTCGCGGAAGCAGACGGCCTTGGCGGCGATGACGTTCTCCAATGGCCCGCCCTGGAGGCCGGGGAAGACGCTCTTGTTGATGGCGGCCTCGTACTGCGCCTTGCAGAGGATCAGGCCGCCGCGCGGGCCGCGGAGCGTCTTGTGCGTGGTGGAGGTGACGAAGTCCGCGTAAGGCACGGGGGAGGGATGGACGCCACCGGCGACGAGGCCGGCGATGTGCGCCATGTCCACCATCAGGTAGGCGCCCACCTTGTCGGCGATGGCGCGGAAGCGCGCGAAGTCGATCGTCCGCGGATAGGCGGAGGCGCCGGCGAGGATCAGCTTGGGGCGGGCCTCCTCGGCGAGGGCCTCGATGGCGTCGTAGTCCAGCCGCTCCGTCTCGCGGCTCAGCGGGTAGGGGACGATGTGGTAGAGCTTGCCGGAGAAGTTCACCGGGGAGCCGTGGCTGAGGTGCCCGCCCTGGTCCAGGCTCATGGAGAGGATCGTGTCCCCCGGCTCCAAGACGGCGTTGTAGACGGCCATGTTGGCCGCGCTGCCGCAGTGGGGCTGGACGTTCGCGGCCTCCGCGCCGAAGAGCTCCTTCACGCGGGCGATGGCCAGGCGCTCCACCGCGTCCACGGGCAGGCACCCGCTGTACCAGCGTTTGCCGGGGTAGCCCTCGGCGTACTTGTTGGTGAGGACGGAGCCCTGGGCCTCGCGCACGGCGGCGGAGGTGTAGTTCTCGGAGGCGATGAGGTTGATCGTCGTGTCCTCCTGCTCCGTCTGGGCGACGATGGCGGCGTGGACCTCGGGGTCGGCCTGGGCCAGGAGGGAGGCCTCCGCCAGGCGGCCGGCGCGGTCGCATTTCGCCAGGCGGCGCACGTGCCGCTCGGCCCCGGAAAAGGGCGTTTTCAGCCAGACGCCCAACGCGCGCTGGGCGGCCTGGGCGTCGAGCGCGCGCGCGGAGAGGATGACCACGTTCGCGTCGTTGTGCTCGCGGGAGAGCTTGGCCACGGCCTCGTCGGTGACGATCGCCGCGCGGATGCCGGTGAAGCGGTTGGCCACGATGCTCATGCCGATGCCGGTGGTGCAGAGCAGCACGCCCTTCTCCGCGCGCCCCTCCAGCACCGCCTCGCAGACGGGCACGGCGAAGTCCGTGTAATCATCCGCCGCCGCCGCGTCGAACGAGCCCACGTCCAGCACCTCCAGCCCGCGTTCCTTCAGATAAGCCACCAACGTGGCCTTCAACGCCACGCCCGCGTGGTCGCACCCAATCGCAATCGTGCTCATGCCAACTCCTTTCATGGGATGTGCCGCCAGTATACCACAAAACCTCCGCCATCGGGCAGCCCTGCTCGGCGGCTGAGTCTCGGAGAGGTAGCCGCCGACGCAGGGGGAGATGGCGGCTGAGTCGTGGGAAAGGGGATGTGGGAGGGGGAAAACGAGGATGTGGGAGGGGAAAAGGGGGGGAGGCCTCGTGGGGATGGGGGCGCCGCCCCCAAACCCTCGAAAAGTCACGCCACCTTTTCCTCATCCCGCCGTCGCCCCTCCCCGCCTCGGCGGTGGATCCGTGGGGGAGGAGGGGGTGTTTCCCGTGGGGGCGGCGGTGTGGTATACTATGCCCATCATGAGGAATTGGGATGAGACGCCGCCGGGGTTGTCGGAGCGCGCGGCCTGCACGGGGTGCACGGCCTGCGTGGCCGTCTGCCCGCGCGACGCCATCGCGATGGCCGCCGACGCCGAGGGGTTTCTGCGCCCGGCGATCGACGCGGCCAAGTGCGTGCGTTGCGGCGCGTGCGCGCGCGTCTGCCCCGTCCTCCATCCCGGCGGGGCCGACCCCGCGCCGGCCTGCTTCGCCGCGCGGACGCGGGATGTCGATTTGCGCTTGGCCAGCGCCTCAGGCGGGCTCTTCACCGAGTTGGCGCGGCCCGTGCTCGCGGCGGGGGGCGTGGTCTTCGGCGTTGTGCTGGAGTCGCCCGGGCTCACCGCCATCCATGCCGACGCGGAGGACGAGGCGGGGCTCGCGGCCATGCGCGGCTCCAAGTATGTGCAGAGCGACCCGCGCGGCACCTTCCGCGAGGCTCGCGCCGCGCTCCGCGCCGGCCGCCGCGTGCTCTACAGCGGCACGCCCTGCCAGATTGCCGGCCTCCGCCGTTTCCTCGGCCGCCCCGAGCCCAACCTCCTTGCCGTCGAGATCGTCTGCCACAGCGCCCCCAGCCCGGCGGTCTGGGCGGCCGCGGTGCGCGAGCTGTCCGCGCGCCTGGGCGAGCGTCCGCGGACGGTCTGTTTCCGCGGCAAGCGCGACGGCGGCTCGTGGCGTAGTGGGCGCTTCGCCTGGGCGTTGGCCGACGGGCGCGAGGGCGGGGAGCCCTTCAACGCGACGCCCTACGCCGCCGCCTTCTTCGGCTTCCTCTGCTCGCGCCCCAGCTGTGCGCGTTGCGTGGCCAAGGGCGGCGCCAGCGGCGCGGATCTCACCATCGGCGATCTCTGGGGCGCCGAGCGGCTCTGCCCGGAGTGGGACGGCCCCACGGGCGTCTCCGTTGTCGCCGCCCACACCGAGCGCGGGCGTGCCGCGCTCGACGCCATCGCCCCCCGCCTGGAATGCCGTCCGCTGCCGACGGACGAGGCCTTCCGCGCCAACCCCTTTTATTCGGCCCCCGCGCCCGCCCACCGCGGCCGCGCGTGGTTCATGGCCCACTTCCGCGACGTGCCGCTCGCCCGCGCCACCCGCCGCGCCCTGCGCGGCCCCTGGCCGATCTGGATGGCCCGCCGCGCTCTTTCCAAAGCCCGCCGTCTGACCGCGGCGTGCGACACGTTGTTCGCAAATCGGGGGGGGGGCAAGTAGTTATTTGCCAGACTGCGTAACCCTCCCGGCAGCTGCCTAAAGGAGGCCCTCATGCGTTGCCCCTCTGACCCCGCCTCGTCTGCGCCTTATCCCTGCGCCACCTGCCCCACCGGCCCCGCCTGCCCTTTTTTTGGGCCGGCGTCCCTCTCTGCCACCCCCTGACCGGAGGGACGACGATGGAGCGGCGTTATTTCTATTCCTCTGAGCGCAACGTCCAGATTCTGGTGGCGCTTCTGAAGGCCAAGGGCATCCGGCGCGTGGTGGCCTCCCCGGGCGCGACCAATGTGAACGTTGTGTGGAGCGTGCAGCAAGACCCCTTCTTCGAGGTCTTCTCCGCGGTGGATGAGCGCCATGCGGCCTATTTGGCCTGTGGGATGGCGGCGGAGTCCGGGGAGCCTGTGGTGCTTTCGTGCACGGGGGCGACCTCCAGTCGCAATTATCTCCCTGGCCTGACGGAGGCCTATTACCGTAAGTTGCCGATTCTGGCGGTGACCTCCTCCCAGCCGATTGCGCGCCTTGGCAATCTTTCCCCGCAGATGACCGACCGCACCGCTCCGCCTTCCGATGCGGTGCGGTGCTCCGTGCAGTGCCCGGTACCGGCCACGGATGCCGACGCGGCGGCGTGCGCACAGGCGGTGAACAAGGCGCTCATCGCCTTGACGCGGCATGGCGGCGGCCCTGCGCACATCAACCTGGAGACGCACTATTCCGGGGACTTTTCGGTAAAGGAACTGCCCGCCGTGCGCGTCATCCGCCAAGTGATGCCGACGGACGCGGCGTGGCCGGAACTGCCGCAGGGACGGGTGGGGGTGCGCATCGGTGCGCACCGTCGGTTCACGGAGGCGGAGACGGCGGCCATCGAGGCCTTCGCGAAGGTGTACGATGCGGCGGTTTTCGTCGACCACACGAGCGGTTATGCCGGGCCGAGCGCGGTGCATGGTTCCTTCTTGCTCTCCCAAGGTGGTTGGGCGGCGGAGCACAAGGCTCTGTTCCCGGAGGTGCTCATCCATATCGGAGAGGTGTCGGGGGATTACCCCGCGTTGGCGCTTGGGCGGGCCAAGGAGGTTTGGCGCGTCAGCGAGGATGGTGAGGCGCGCGACCTGATGGGCAAGCTGACGGCGGTCTTCGAGATGCCGGAGGCGGTCTTCTTCCGTCATTATGTGCCCGAGGGCGCGCAGGCCGGGGTGGAACCCTCGCCCATCGCGCAGGCATGGCACGCGGAGGACGCGGCGTTGCGGGCGCGAATCCCCGAACTGCCCTTCTCGAATCCGTGGCTGGCGCAACGGATCACGCCGGAGTTGCCGGCGGGTTGCGCGGTGCATCTGGGCATCCTCAACAGTCTGCGCTCCTGGAACCTCTTTCCGCTCCCCGCCGGCGTGGAAAGCGCCTGCAACGTGGGCGGCTTTGGCATCGATGGGATCGTCTCGACGGTGCTGGGCGCGTCGTTGGCCTCCCCGGGCAAACGCTTCTTCGCGGTGGTGGGCGACCTGGCTTTCTTCTATGACCTGAACGCGCTCGGCAACCGCCATGTGGGGAAAAACCTCCGCATTCTTTTGGTGAACAACGCCGCCGGCGCGGAGTTCCACCTCTACAATCACGCGGCCAATCGCTTCGGCCCTGAGACGGCAACCTATATGGCCGCGGACGGACACTTCGCCAATCAGTCGCGCGACCTAGTGCGTCACTATGCCACCGACCTTGGGCTTGGCTATCGCGCGGCGGACAGCAAGGAGGCGCTCGATGAGGCATTGCCCTGGTTCCTCGGCGATTCCGACCGTTCGTTGGTGTTGGAGTGTTTCACGCGGACGGAGGATGAGTCGGAGGCGCACCGCCTCATCAATACCTTGGTGCCTCATCAGACCACCGCGCGCGAGGCCGTCTCGGCCGTGCTTCCGCAGGGCGTGAAGGATGTCCTGAAACGGGTGCTCAAATGAGCCGAGTCCTTTTGCTTGGTGGGACGGGGGTCATCGGGCGTTACCTCCCGCCCTTCTTGGAGCAGGATGGCCATCAGGTCTTTGTTACTTCACGACAGCCGCGCGACCACGTCGGGACGGTGCGGTTTGTGCATGGCAACGCGCAGGATTTGGGGTTCCTGCGTGATTGCGTGAGGCAGATACGGCCTGACGCGATCGTGGACTTCATGATTTATGGGACGGAGGCCTTCCATGACCGCGTGGAGTGGTTGTTGGGAGCTTCCGCACACTATCTTTTCTTTTCCTCGTTCGCGGTCCATGCGTATTTCGATCGTGCCCGTTCTGTGCCACTTCGGGAGGATTCCCCGCGGTTGCTGGAGGCTTGTGTGGGGCGGGACGAGGCCTTCCTCCGAACCGATGCCTATCCTTTGGCCAAGGCACGTCAGGAGGATGCCTTGCGTGCCGCAGGGGAACGCCATCCTGACCAAGTCTGGACCATCATCCGCCCCTCCATCGCCTTTGACCGGACACGCTTCCAATTGGCGGACTATCCGCGCGGGACATTGCTTTGGCGCGCCGCGACGAACCGCCCCATTGCATTGCCCGAACGGATGGCGCAGTGCCGCACAACCATGACTTTCGGGCAGGATGTCGCACGATTGGTCGCCAAACTGGTGCTCAATCCCAAGGCTTATGGAGAGGCCTTTCTCGCTGCGACGGGCGAATCGCTTGCTTGGCGGGAGATTGGCGAGGTGTTCCACCAGACGCTGGGAACCTCATTCGCCACGTGCTCGGAAGAGGATTACATTCGTTGTTGCGGGGATGAGCGTTGGATTCGTTACAGCCAGATGAACGATCGCGTGGTGGACAATCGCAAAATCTTGGCGGCGACCGGTCTTGCCCAATCCGGATTCGTTCCTTTGCGTGAGTGTTTGGCCCGAGAGCTCTCCGCAGCCCGGGGGGCGGGTTGCCCCCAAGGAGGGGCGCTCGCCCAAGGTGCGCGGGTGGATGCGTTGCTTGGGTTGCCGATGCCGGGCGGCCTCTCGTTGCGTGAGCGGATGGATTATCAGATGGCTCGTCATCCCAAGTTGGCTCGGAGTCTGTCGGTGCGTGGCATTCGGTGGCTTCTACGTCAGGTGGGTGGGCGATGACCGAGAACCGGCGTATCATCCTTAACGTGGTGGCCACCTATGGCCGCAGCGTGTTTGTCTTGGTCTGCGGGCTCTTCGTTGGGCGTTGGGCGCTCATGGCGTTGGGGCAGGTGGACTATGGGCTGTTCGCCGTTGTGGGCGCGCTGATGGTCTTCATCAGCTTCATCAATAACGTGCTCGCCGGATCGATCAGCCGATTCTATGCCATCGCCGTGGGCCGAGCCAAGAAAGCCTCTGTTGGTGCGACTGGTGTGGAGGACTCCTTGGAGGAGGGCCGTCGGTGGTTCAACACCGCGCTTTCCATCCACACCGTGGTGCCGCTCGTGCTCATGACGATTGGTTATCCGATTGGGATGTGGGCGGTGGAGCATTGGCTGACGATTCCGCCGGACCGGATCGAGGCGTGCCGCTGGGTCTTTCGCTTCGCCTGCCTCTCCGGATTCGTGGGGATGGTGAATGTCCCCTTCACTGCGATGTACACGGCCAAGCAATACATCGCCGAGCTGACGCTTTACTCCTTCGCCACCACCACCTTCAACGTCTGCTTCCTTTATTACATGGTGACGCACCCGGGTGATTGGTTGGCGCGCTATGCGCTCTGGACCTGTCTGCTCTCCGTCGTGCCGCAGGCCATTATCTGCCTTCGGGCGATGGCCATCTTTCCCGAATGCCGTCTGCGCTGGCGCTATTGGTATGACCTCGCTTATTTGCGGCAGGTCGGTGCCTACGCCATCTGGCAATTGATTGGGGCGGTTTGCGGATTGTTGCGCACCAACGGAATCACCATCCTGATCAACAAAATGTTCGGCCCCCATGCCAACGCGTCAATGGGCGTCGCGCAATCTGTGAACAGCCACGCCTCCAGCCTGGCCTCCGCGCTCTTTGGTGCATTCTCGCCCGCGATTATTACGGCCTTCGGCGAGGGCGATCTTCCCAAGATGAAGCGGATGGCCCTGCGTGCCTGCCGCTTCGGTCTCCTGCTCTCGTTGGTTTTCATGTTGCCTTTGGTCTTGGAATTACCCGAGGTCATGCGGCTCTGGCTGAAGACGCCGCCGGATTATGCCATCGGCCTCTGCTGGTGTATGCTGTTGATCTACCTGATTGACATCAGCTCCTACGGACACATGATCATCATCAACGCCAGCGGGAAGGTCGCGGCCTATCATTCCACGTTGGGCGCCATCAATATTCTTGTCGTTCCGGTGGCGTGGTTCTGTGCGCATATGGGGGTCGGCGTGTATGGGGCGATTGGCGGCGTGCTCATCGGCGATCTTCTGCTCAATTCCGGCATTCGTGTGCTTTTCGCGCGGCGGTTGCTGGGGATGGGCGCCCGGGCGTGGCTCTTCGGGGTGATGGTGCCGGTGGTGGCGCTGACGGCGCTGTGCGGGGCGGTAGGGCTCCTGCCGCAACTGTGGCTGGGGCCCTCCTTCTGGCGGCTCCTGCTGACCACAGCCCTCACGGAGGCGCTCTTCCTGCCTTTGGCCTGGCGTTTCGTGCTCGACGCTGACGAGCGCGCCTACGCCCAAAACGCCTTGCGGCGGATTGCGGGGCGGTTTGTCGGGGGGCGGGGAGGCGCTTAGACGTCTTGTTTGTGGGGGGCGCCGGGGAGGTCGGCGACGACGCGGGGGCAGGCGAGGCCCCCAAGGTGGGTCAGGAGGTGCTTGCGGAGGCGCGGGGCGGCCTCGGGCGGCGTGCGGAAGTGACCGATGCCGGCGATGGGGTCGCACACAAAGACGTAGTAGGGGCGCACGCGGTTGCGTTGGAGCGCGGCGCAGAGGGCGGTCATCACGGCGGGGTCGTCGTTGACGCCTCGCAGGAGGACGCTTTGGTTGGAGACGGGGATCCCGTGGCCGACGAGTCGCGCGCAGGCGTCTTGTGCCTCCTCCGTGAGCTCGCGGGGGTGGTTGAACTGCGTCTGCACCCAGACGCGTCTGCCGCGGGCCAGGCGGCGGACGAGGGGGAGCGTCCAGCGCATGGGCAGGGTGACGGGCGTGCGCGTGCACAACCGGATGGCCTCGATCTGCGGGAGCGCGGACAGGGCGTCGACCCATTCCAGGAGCGTGTCGTCGGGGAGCAGCAGGGGATCCCCGCCGGAGAGCAGCACCTCGCGGACGGCGGGGCGTGCGCGAATCGCCCCCAACAGGTCTTCCAACCGGGCGGAACGCGCCCGACCGAGCAATCCGCGGCGCGTGCAGTGGCGGCAGTTGGCGGCGCAGGCGAGGGAGAGTTGGGCGAGGAGGCGGTCCGGGAAGCGTTGTTTGATGCCGGGGGCGACGGCGGCGGGGCCGTCCTCCCCGAAGGGGTCGGGGCCGAAGCCGTCGGGGCGCGTCTCGCGGGGGTCTGGGAGGAATTGCAGGGCGATGGGGTCGGCGGGTTCGGAGAGGTCGGCCAACGAGGCGTAGTACGGGGTGACGCGGCACGGCCAGGCCGGGATCTCCGCGCGACCGAAGTCCGCGGCGCGTAGGGTGTGGCGCAGCTGCCAACGCCAATCGGCGCGCCGCGGGTTCGGCGGGAGGGTGGGGCGGTCAGTGGAGGGCATTGGAGAGGAAGGCGGCGAAGTCGTGGAGGCGGCAGCCCTCCGCGCCGAGGCGCTGGGCCTTGCCGCGGAAGGCGTTGTCGTCGGTGACGACGACGATGGGGCCTTGGCCCTGCCGGACGCACCATTCGATCTGGTCGAGGATGTAGTTGTCGGCGCGGTGCTCGCCGACGCCGCCGGAGTAGTGGACGACCACGTTGTCGGCGAGGGTGTGGTCGGTGCGGGTGGAGCCATCCCAGACGAGGCGGGCGACGGCGAGGGGGCGGTCCTGGAGGAGGGCGCGGACGTCGCCTTCGAGCGCCTTGCGCGCGGCCTCGTGGGGCATGGGCTCGCCGCGCGGGGTGCGGTAGCGGCTGATGCCGTTGAGGATGTTGTGGCCGTCGAGGAAGAGGTAGAGGGGGGCGGCGCCGCGCAGGCCTGCGGCGAGGGCGGGGTTGCGCTGGGCGATGACGGCGGCGGGGTCGGTGGGGTCCGGCTCGGCGGCCTCGGGCGGTGGCACCTCGATGCCCCAGAGCGCCTGGCGGCGGCGGAAGGCCTCGCGCAACGCGGCCTCCTCGGCGGGGTCGATGAGCTTGAAGCGGCGGGCGAGCCGGAGGAGATCCTCCAACGCGGGCTGCTGCTTCTGCCGGGAGGCTTGGATGGCGCTGCGGAGCTGGGCGGCGATGAGGCCGGGGCCGGGGCCATCGCCCTCGGCGCGGAGGGTCTCGCGCAACTCGGCGCGGTTGGCGACGAGTTCGTCGCGGACGGCCAGGAGTGTCTGGCTGCGGATCTGCGCCCCGGCGAGGGCCTCGTCCACGCGGCGCAGCATGGCCTCCACCTGCCCCAGGCGCTCGCGCAGTCTCGCGTGGGCGGCGGAGGCGCGGTCCAGCCTGGCCTGCTCTTGGAGCGCGGCCTCGGCGCGCTCCAGAAGCGGCGCGGAGGGGTCGCCCTGGGCGAGCGTCTCGGCGCGGATGGCCGGGGCGAGCCACCCATGGAAGGCGGTGAGGAGGCGCGCGGAGACCTCGTCGCGGATACGGGCCTCGCGCTCGCGGCCGGCCTTGGCGGCCTGGGCCTGAAGGGTGGCGATGAGGCGGTCGCGCTCCTCCACGTCGTTCTGGAGCTGGGCGCAGGCGTGGGCTTTGTCCTTCTCGGCGCGCTGGGCGGCCTCGGAGGCTTCGCGGTGGGCCTTCCGGAGGGCCTTCTCGGCCTCGTCGAGGCGTTGCCGGAGCTCGGCGAGCTGTCCGTGGCGGGGGGCGGGGGCCGCGGCGGCGCCCATGAGGGGGCCGAAGAGGTCGGCAAGGAGCGCCTCGGCGCGGTCGGGGGCGGGGAGATCCGCGCCCTCCCAGAGCGTCTGGGCCAAGGCGCGCACCTCCTCGCGCGCGTCCTGGAAGAGGGCCAGCAGGGCATCCTCCGCGCCGAAGCGGACGATGAGCGCGGGGGCGCAGGCCTGAAGGGCGGCGGGGGTGAGGAGCGGGACGAGGCGGGCGAGCGGGTGGCCGCACTCGGCCAGGAGGCGGGCAAGGGCGTCGTCCCGGGTGCGCAGGCGCGGGGCGAAGGTTTGGGCCAGGTAGGGGACGAGGCTGCGCTTGGGGGCGTTGGCGCGGATGCCCACGGCGTTCGGGGCGTGGGCGGAGAGGAAACGCCGGAGGGTCTGCTCGGGCGCGGCCTGGAGCAGGGCCTCGAAGGCGGCGCGCAGGGTGGCCTCGGTGGCGGGGGGCGCGCTCACAGCGGCCTCCGCAGGAGGGCGGTGAGCGCGACGGCGGAGAGCAGGCAGAGCGCGCCGCCGACGAGGAGCCAGGGGCGGGCGTGCCCGCGGAAGCGGGTGTAGACCTGCCGCTCGACGCGCGTGGTCTCCAATTGCGAGACGCGGTCCAGGAAGGCTTGGAGCGCCTGGGGGGAACGGACGTTGGCGTAAAGGCCGCCGGTCTCCTTGGCGATGGCCTTGAGGGTGGCCTCGTCGAGGGTCATCATCACGTCGGCGAGCACCTTGTTGCCGCGGAAGTCCCGCCCCCACATCTTGGTGCGGCCGTTCATGCCCACGCCGATGGTGTAGACGCGCACGCCCAGCTCCTTGGCGGCCTTGGCGGCCTGGAGGGGGGTGACGGCGCCGACGTTGCTCTCGCCGTCGGAGAGCAGGATGACGATCTTGGTCTTGGGCTCGGCGTCCTTGAGGCGCAGGAGCGAGACGGCCAGGCCGTCGCCGATGGCGGTGAGCAGCTCCTCGTCGGAGACGGGCCGCCCGCGCTCATCCAGCCCCGTGTCCCCGCCGGGGATGTCGACGCCCGCGAGGGTGTGCAGCAACGCGCGGTGGTCGGCCGTGAGGGGCGCGCGGACGCTGGCGTAGCCGCCGAAGGTAACCAGCCCGATCAGGTCGCCGGGCCGTTGCTCCACGAAGCGGCGGAACATCCGCTTGACCACGTCCAGTCGCGTGGCGTCCCACCGACCCTCGCTCAGATCCAGTCCGCGCATGGAGCCGGAGACGTCCACCGCCATCATCACCGCCAACGCGTCCGCCGAACGCACCTCCCGCGACAGCGCGGTGCGCGGCCCGGCGGCGGCGACGATCAGCGCCAACGCGCCCGCCAGGAAGGCGAAGGGCAGCAGCCTGCACGCCCGCGCCCGCCACGATGCGCCCGCCCCCGCCAACCGCGCCGAGGCCCCCGCGAAGGTCGCCCCGCGCAGACGCGCCGAGCGCGACACCCTCCACGCCGCCACCGCCCACGGCAGCAGCAACAGCAACGCCCAAGGAAACGCCAAATCCATCATCGTCTGTCCTCTTCGTGGGGATAGTGTAGCATAAACGCCAAGGCGCTAACGCCCGGCGAGCGTCCCCCGGCCGCGTGGCGCCATGCCGAGCCCGCCGCCCGCGCCCCTCCCCGAGACTTGGCGGCTGAGCCTCCGTGGATCGGCGGCTACCTCTCGTTGGATCAGCCGCCGATCCTCCCCGCGTCGGCGGCTACCTCTCATTGGGGCGGCGGCCGCAGCCCCTCGCTCCTTTCCCTGTGGCGTGGCGGATGGGCGCGTCCCACGGACGCGCCCGGGGGTGCAGGGTGCCTTGCACCCTGCCGGGGGTCATGGGGGCGGAGCCCCCAGTCCCCGATGGTCGGCGGCGGGATGGGGGATGGCCGGGCGTCAGAGGGAAGAGGCGAGGGGGCAGGTGGCGCAGGAGAGCGCGGGGTTGGAGCAGAAGTCGGCGTGGATCTGGAGCAGCCCCTGCTGGCGGAGGGCGTCTTTGGGGAGGTCGCGGAGGGAGCCGGTGAGGCTGTGCCAGGCCTGGCGCATGGGCAGGGAGGGATCCTCGCCGGGCAGCTCGCCGAGGTGGTCGGGGCCGAGCGTGCCGAGCGCCAGGCGCGCGGGGACGGCGAGGTTGGCGACGATGGCGTTGGCGCGCGCCCGCCCCAGGGGGGAGCCGGTGAGGCCGAGGGGTTCGCAGAGGGCGCGCGCGGCCTCGGTGAGGGCGTCGGGCAGGCGGTCGAGCGGCAGGCGCAGCAGGTCGTCGAGGCGGCCAAGGAGGGGGGCGGCGGCGGCGAGGCGGCGGAGGGGGTGGTTCTGCGGGCGGAGTCCGCGGAGGTCCCAGGCGTAGGGGCGCAGGGGCGGGGGGAAGCCGCTGCGCCACCAGAGGTCCCAGAGCGCGCGGTGGCGGTCTTGGCGGAGCAGCCCGGCGACGCCCGCGAGGATGGCGAAGCGTTGGGGCGTCGGCAGGGGCAGGAGGCGTGTGAGGGGGAGCTCCTGGGCCAGGCGGCGGAAGGGCTCGGCGTTGCGGCGGTAGCCCAGCGCGGCGAAGAGGCCCTCGTGGAGGGTCTGGGCGGGGCCTTGGGCGCGGAGGGCCTCGGCCAGGCGCGTGGCCTTGGCGTGGAGGCGGCAATGGCCGGCGGCTGTGCAACGGCGGCGCCGTGTAACGCCGGCGGGCGGATGATGGAGAGCGGACGGCGGCGGGCGCGCAAAGTTTCGGCGGGGCGCAAATTTTGTTTGTCTTTTTTGCGTTTTTTCGTTTGACAAACGCGCGTTTGCCGATTATAATAAAACGGTAAGAAAAATATCCCGTGGGGGAGTAGCCGGCGCACAAGGCGCGGCGGAGTTCTTCATCCCGTGCCGAAAGGCTCAGGGCTCCGCCTGAAACACGGCAAGACCCATATATCGCGCCCGTCGCATATATGGCCCGTACTCTGCCCTTTCCGTGCCATATATGCCTGCGCGCATATATGGTTTTTTTATACGGAATTACATATCGGAGGTCATACATGGAGTTTTACACGAAAAATGCGCGGGATGCGCTCGAATCCTTTCACTCGGACGCGCATACGGGGCTTTCCGACGCGCAGGTGCGCGAAAACGGAGAAAAGTACGGCAGAAACGAATTCACCAAGGCAAAGCGCAAGTCGCTTCTGCGCCGAATCTGGGAGGCGTCGACCGAGCCGATGCTCATTCTGCTGCTGTTCGCCTGGGCAATCACCATCGCCGTGAACATCGTAAACGTTACGCAGGGCGAGCATTTCGACTGGGCGGAGTGCGCGGGCATCCTCGTGGCCGTGCTCATCTCGGTCGTTCTCACCGTCGTGATGGAGGGCAGGAGCGCCAAGGCATTCGAAGAACTGAACAAGATCAAAGAGGGCGTGGAAATAAAGGTTGTGCGCGGCGGCGTGGTGCAGTACGTGCCGCAGCACGAACTGGTCGCCGGCGACATCGTGTTTTTAGAAACGGGCAACAAAGTGGCGGCGGACGGACGCCTGCTCGAATGCACCGACCTGTTTGCCGACGAATCGTCGCTCACCGGCGAATCGGCGCCCGTACAGAAAAACGCTTCCGCCGTTTTCCCCGAAAACACGCCCGTCGCCGAGCGCGCGAACATGGTGTATTCGGGCACGTTCATCACGGGCGGCACGGGCAAAATGGTGGTCACAGGCGTGGGCGATTCTACGCAGTTCGGCCTCATCGCCCGCGAGATTCAGGGCGGCGAGAGCGGGCAGACGCCCTTGCAGGAAAAGATGGGCAGGCTGGGCAAGACGATCACCGTCATCGGCGCGGTGTGCGCGGGGCTGATTTTCCTCATCCAACTCGTGTACATCCTCGCCCTCGGGCAGCCGACGTTCGAAAGCATTTCCGGCGTGTTCATTTCCAGCATCGTGCTGATGGTCGCGGCGGTGCCGGAAGGCCTGCCCACCATCGTGGCGATCTCGCTCTCCATCAACATCGCGCGCATGGCGCGGCAGAACGCGCTCGTCAAAAAGATGGTCGCCTGCGAGACCATCGGCTGCATCAACGTGATTTGTTCGGATAAGACGGGCACGCTCACCGAAAACCGCATGACGGTCGTAGACGTCTGGGCGCACGGCGCATACGTCGAGCCGGAAAAGCAGTGCGATGCCGCCATGCTGAAAAACTACTGCATCAACAGCACCGCAGACCTCTACTACGAGGGCGAAAACGTGCGGTTCGTGGGCAACCCCACCGAGGGCGCTCTGCTGGTGGCGGCGGGCAAATGCGGCGTCGATTACAGGGTTTGGCGCGAAGAGGCGGAAGTTTCCGACCTGTTCCCCTTCTCGTCGGATACCAAAAACATGACCTTGTGCGTGCGGGCGGAAAGCGGTTACACCGTCTACACGAAGGGCAGCCCCGAGAAAATTCTTTCCCTCTGTACGGGCATCGGCAGGGAACAGCGCGAGGAGATCGAAGGGGAGATCGTAAAACTGCAAAAGCGCGCCCGCCGCGTGCTGGCGTTCGCGCATAAAGACGTGGCCGAGCGCCCCGCCTCCCGCGAGGAAGCGGAAAACGGCATGACGTTCGACGGTTTTGTGGGCATCGCCGATCCCCTGCGCAAAGAGGTATATGCGGCGGTACAGTCGTGCAAAACGGCGGGCATCGAGGTCAAAATGCTCACCGGCGACAACATCGTCACCGCCACCGCCATCGCCGACGAACTGGGCATTCTGGACGGGGAACACATCGCCGTGGAAGCGTCGTACCTCGAAAGCCTGCCCGATGACGAGTTCGAAGAGATTTTGCCCAAAGTGCGCGTGATCGCGCGCAGCACGCCGCTCCTTAAAATGCGCGTCGTGAAAACGCTGAAAGAAAAGGGCAGCGTGGTCGCCGTTACCGGCGACGGCATCAACGATGCGCCCGCCCTCAAAAATGCAGACGTCGGCATCGCCATGGGCATTTCCGGCACCGAAGTCTCCAAAGAGGCGGCGGACATCGTGCTTTTAAACGATTCCTTCTCCACCATCGTCACCACGGTCAAGTGGGGCAGGGGCATTTATGAGAACTTCAAGCGGTTCATTCAGTTCCAGCTCACCGTCAACGTGGCGTCGGTGCTCACGGTGTTCCTTTGCACGGTGATCGGACTGTTCGTGGAAGGGTTCGAATCGCCCTTCTCCGCGCTCGATCTTCTGTGGATCAACATCATCATGGACGGCCCGCCCGCGCTCACGCTGGGGTTGGAGCCCATCCGCGACGACCTGATGAAGCGCAAACCCACCGCCCGCAGCGAGAGCATCGTATCGGGGCAGATGCTCGCCCGCATCGCCGTCAACGGCGTGTTCATGTGCCTCGTATGCCTGGCGCAGATGGGGTGGAACTTTTTGGGGCTGGAAAACACCGAGGTCTCCACGTCGGTATTCACGCTGTTCGTCGTGTTCCAGCTGTTCAACGCCTTTAACTGCCGCGAACTGGGCGATAAGAGCATCTTCCCCAACATCCACCGCAACAAACTGATGCTCGGGGCGTTCGTGATCGCGTTCGCCTTGCAGGTACTCATCGTGCAGTTCGGCGGCGGCGTGTTCGGCACCGCGCCCATGGAGGCGCTCGACTGGCTGAAGATCATCGCCCTGGCGCTCTCTGTGGTCGCGCTCGACGAGATCGTAAAACTCATCCGCCGCGCCGCGCGAAAAACTTCCGCGCGCGGCAAAGAGGCCAACGCTTAACGCGGATGAATTGCCAGACTAAGAGCAACGCTTACAGAGATATAGTTCAAATAAATCTTAATAGTATAATTCACCAACGCAAACAAAAAGCCCCTGCAAAGGGGCTTTTTTGTTTGCGGAACAGGGACGCTGTTCGCGTTGGTGCCTTTCGGTTTGCCGCGGTTTGGTTTGTGCGGTGCCGTTCGGCGGCGTTGTTGAAAGGCGCTGCAAAGGCCGCCGCGGCCA
Source organism: uncultured Lentisphaeraceae bacterium (assembly GCA_949288955.1). GTDB lineage: Bacteria > Verrucomicrobiota > Kiritimatiellia > RFP12 > DVOR01 > Spyradenecus. The sequence goes on along the minus strand of CASEMS010000009.1, from coordinate 7,537 downwards.
AAACTTTTACGCCGCTTCCGGCACGTATTCGGGCAGGTCTGCGGGGAGTTCCACCTGCGTGTCGCCGTAATTTTCAAAGGTGATGACCACGTTTTGGGTTTCGTTGCCGGCGTCTACGGTGATCTTTTGCACAAAGCCGTTTTCGAAGTACACTTTCAGCGTGCCCACGGCACCGTATTGCGAAAAATCAAAATTTTCCACGATATAGGCGTTTTCCGTTTCAGAGTAAACTGCATCGCCGAATATTCCCACAAATCCTGCAAGCCAGTAGAGGCTCTGTTCCATCGGGTAGGGTGCAAATTGCGGAGTGTTCCACTCGCCCGATTGATCTGTGCCGTATAAAAGAACGCCGTTTTCGTATTGAACGTAATAGAGCCGGCTGGTTCCTCCTTCGCTGTGGGTTTCAGAATATACGATGCCAGGCTCTGTATCGAACATATTGTTTACGTTCATGAGAACCTTTCCGCCCTGTTCGATCGCAATCGTCGTATTGCCCAATTTTGCGGCGGAGAAGGCAATATCCCAATCTTCGGCCGTCACGGTATATGTGACCTCGCCCGGATCGTCGGTATCGCCGCCCGGATCGTCGGTATCGCCGCCCGGATCGTCGGTATCGCCGCCCGGATCGTCGGTATCGCCGCCATCGCCGGGATTTTCGCCCGAGCCGGGGTTCTCACCCGTGCCGGGATTTTCGCCCGAGCCGGGGTTCTCGCCGCCGGGCTCCTCGCCGCCGGGCTCCTCGCCGGGCGTTTCGCCCTGGCCGGTACTCGGTTCGCCCGTGCCTGTTCCGTTTTCGCCCAAACCGTCGCAGGCGATCAGCGCGAACGCTAAAACGAGCGATAGGAGAAGGGTTGCAATAAACAGCAGTTTCTTTTTCATGGTTCTCCTCACAATTTGTATTGTCATAAGCATTATACATCCATGGGGAGATACGGTCAAGTATTCTTTTTCAGAAAATTTATCTTTTGTTGTGCTGTGCGGCGGGGCCATGCGGGAGACTTTCGGAAACAGGCGGAAAAACAGCACGCCGGCTGCGGCGGCGCGGCGGTCATCTTCCGGGCGGACTGCGGCGGCGCGGAAAAGTGCGGGGATTCTGCCGAAAAATCCCTGTCCGAACATTGTACAAAGGCATTGACAAAAACGCGGTTTTATACTATAATAACATCGATACTATCATCGATAAATTAGTATCGATTCAAATCGCGCTTGCGGCTCGCCGAAAACGCGGTTTTTGCACGCCTGCGTGCGGGAAAGTGTTTCTTTTTTCGGATTGCCGAAATCTTTATACAATATCATATCGGGGTGTAAATGTTATGACAGTAAAAGTTTGTGTGGGAAGTTCGTGCCATCTGCGCGGCTCGTACGACGTGATCGAAGAGATGAAACGGCTGATCAAAAAGTACGGCGTGGAAGACAAGATCGACTTGCAGGCCACCTTCTGCGTGGGCAACTGCACGAACGGCGTTTCCGTGCTCGCCGACGAGGCGCTGCTGCACGGGGCGAACAAGGACAACTGCGAAGAACTGTTTCTTACGCAGGTGCTGCCGCTCGTAAAGTGAGGTGACGGCCATGATCCGTTATCTCGATTTCAAGGACGCCCGCTGCAAGGACTGTTACAAGTGCCTGCGCGAGTGCCCGGTCAAGGCGATCAAGGTCGTAGACCACCACGCAAAGATCATCGAGAGCCGCTGCATACTGTGCGGGCGGTGCACCAAGGTGTGCCCGCAGAACGCCAAGAGCGTGCATACCGAGCGCGACGAGGTGGAAAAACTGCTGCGCGGCGGCAACGTGGTCGCGTCGGTGGCGCCGTCGTTCGTGTCCAGCTTCGGGCTGCAGGATTTTTCTGTGATGAAACTGGCGCTCGGCCGCCTCGGTTTTGCCGACGCGGAGGAAACGAGCATCGGCGCGCGCGAGGTCACGGCGCAATATAAAAAACTGCTCGAAGGCGGCAAGTTCAAAAACTTTATCACTTCGTGCTGCCCCGCCGTGAACACGATGATCGAGTTGTATTACCCGCAGGCGCTCGCTTACCTCGCGCCCGTCGATACCCCGATGATCGCGCACGCCAAAATGATCCGCAGGCGCGACTCAAAAGCCAAAGTGGTGTTCATCGGCCCGTGCATCGCCAAAAAGCGCGAGGCGCGCGAGAGCGGCGTGGTCGACGGCGTGCTCACCTTCGAGGATCTCGCCAAAATGTTCGAGGACAAGGGCATCGCGCTTTCCGAAATCGCCCGCCTGCCCGCCCGCGGCAAAGGGGAGGTCAACCGCGCCAAGTATTATCCCATCAGCCGCGGCATCATCAAATCGTTCGAAAATTACATCGACGGCTACGAGTTCGTCGCGGTCGACGGCGCCGAAAAGTGCAAAGAGGTGCTGGAAAACATCGAAAGCCTTTCGGGTATGTTCATCGAAATGAACAGTTGCGATTCTGCCTGCGTCAACGGCCCCTGCTCGCTCGCGCTCAAAGCGGGCGCGCTCAAAGCCAACGCGGACATCCGCAAATATGTGAGCAAAGACATCGAGGCGGGCGGCTCGGCGGCGTTTACGCCCGCGGAGGACATCGATTTTACCTGCGTACACGAGCGCAGGCGCACCGAGGATTTCGTGCCCACCGACCGCCAGCTGCAGGAGATATTGGCGAAAACAGGCAAAACGCGCCCCGAGGATATGCTCAACTGCGGCGCCTGCGGCTACGACACCTGCCTGGAAAAGGCGTGGGCGGTCGCCAACGGCTATGCCAACATCGAAATGTGCGTACCGTATATGCGCGAGCGCGCCGAAAGCATGAGTTACGAGATCATTCAGACCAGCCCCAACGGCATCGTGATGCTCGACAACGACCTGAACATCATGGAGATCAACGGCAAAGCCAAAGAACTGTTGGGCATCAAAGAGCGCGACGTAAAGGGGCAGGGGATATTCCAGTATTTCAATCCCACCGATTTCGTGCTGGCGCAGAACGATAAAAAGAACCTCTACAACAAAAAGGAATACATCGAAAAGACGGGCAGTTACATCGAACTCACCGTCATCGTGTTCAAAGACGGCCGCGGCGTGTACGGCGTGATGAAGGACATCACGCAGGAAACCAAGAGCGAGGAACAACTCGACAAGGTGAAACTGGAAACGCTCGCCACGACCGACGAGGTCATCAAAAAGCAGATGCGCGTGGCGCAGGAGATCGCCTCGCTTCTGGGCGAGACGACGGCGGAGACCAAAGTGGCGCTTCTGAAACTGAAAAAAACGCTGCAAGACGGCGGCGAAAACTGACCGCCGCGCGGGGAGCGGAATATGGCATTGTGTCTGGAAAGCGGCTATACGTCGCTCAATAAAAAGAACGAAGAACTGTGCGGCGACAACGTGGAAAGCACCGTGTGCGGCGGCTATACCACGCTGGTGCTCGCCGACGGCATGGGCAGCGGGGTGAAGGCGAACATCCTTTCCACGCTCACTTCGAAAATACTCTGCACCATGGTTTCGGAAAACATCGCCATCGAGGAGTGCGTGGAAACCATCGTGCAGTCGCTGCCTGTGTGCAAAGTGCGCGGTGTGGCGTACTCTACCTTTTCCGTCATCCATATGAACGAGGAGGGGAAGGGGTATCTGTTCGAATTCGATAACCCGCAGGCCATTTTGGTGCGCGGCTGCAAGTGCCGCGATTTCGACCGCACCGCCATGAACGTGCTCGGAAAAACCGTGTACAAAACGGTGCTCGACCTGCGCGCGGGCGACGTGGTGGTCGTGATGAGCGACGGCGTCATTCACGCGGGCATCGGGCAGACGATGAACCTCGGCTGGCAGCGGCCGGAGGTGATGGAGTTTTTGGACAGCAACGTAAAACCGGCGATGAGCGCGCGGGCGGTCGCCTGCCTGCTCGCGGGCGTATGCAACGATTTATACCTCGGCCAGCCGGGCGACGATACCACGGTCGCCGCCGTGAAGGTGCGCGAAAAACTCAAAGTGAGCCTGATGATCGGCCCGCCCGTCGATAAGAGCAAAGACGATTTTTACATCTCGCGCTTTCTGTCGGGCGAGGGGAAAAAGGTCGTTTGCGGGGGTACGAGTTCGCAGATCGTGGCGCGGCACCTGCACACCACCGTGCGCGCGTCGTTCGATTTTCCGGACAGGGACGTGCCGCCCATCGGGTTTATCGACGGCATCGACCTCACCACCGAGGGCGTGCTCACCATGCGCAGGCTGTTGGAACTTTCGGAAAAATATGTAGACGTACACGATTTAACGCCCAAAACGTTCACCAAAAAGGACGGCGCGTCGCTTTTGGCGCAGCTGTTGTTCGAAGAGGCGAGCGACGTGCATTTTTATGTAGGGCAAAGCATCAACGCGGCGCACCAGGGGCTGCCCATCGACATCACGATGAAATTGAAACTGGTGGAGAGCCTGGCCGCCAACCTCAAAAAAATGGGGAAAAATGTGGAGATAGATTATGATTAGAGGGGTTCACGATTTTTTGTGAAAAGAGATCACAAAAAATCCGTGACTTTGAGGGCTCTGCCCTCTGTGCGCTCGTCGCAACAAGGCAGTTTATGCACGCGGCTAAAAGCCGCTTGCTTTTATACCCTTGTTGCTCCTCTTCCCAAAAAATCTTTGCTTTGCAAATCTTTTTCGGGAGCCCCTGTTTGTTTAGGCGCTCACCATTATAAAAGTCGCGCACATTCACCCGCTGAGACGCTCACGCGCAAATAGGGTTGTGCCGCGGAAAAGTGTAATTTTCCTTGCACGATTGATTATGGCAAAAATTCACCCTCTTCCCGTAAAGTCAATTTTGCGGAGCGACCGCTTGCGGGCATTTATGCAAAATTGACGATGTTGCGCGATAACGCAGTTATCGCTATGCGTGGTTTTGCTTGCGCGAGAGGATTATTACAGTAAACGGACAACATTTTAAAATTAAGTTCGTTGTATGTTTTACTTCCGTTTGAGCCGTAAGAATGCGGCAAATCGGGGGCTTGTTCCGCAAAACGTGGTTTGCGGAAACGCAAGTAATTATTTGAGTTCACGAAAATTTGCGAAAAGAGTTCGCGGGTAAAAACCGCTGCTCGCGCAGTTTTTTAGGCTGATAAAGGGCGCGATATTACTTTGCGGTTCTTCCCAGCCGTTCTCGCGCAGATTATATTCGGCTAATATGGGGCGATTGCCCCATACCCCAAGACGGAATATCTGCGCGGTAAATACACTAAAATAATCTGATTGCGCGTCCGAAAATCGCACTTTTCGGAAAGCGCCCACAATTTGCCGCATTCTTACGGCTTATGCGGAAAGAGTGAATGCGGCGCATTAAAATTTTGAGAGCATTTAAACAAACAGGGCATCCCGAAAAAGATTTGCAAAGCAAAGATTTTTTGGGAAGAGGAGCAACAAGAGTATATAAGCAAGCGGCGAAAAGCCGCACGCGAAAATTACCTTGTTGCGACGAGCGCCGCAGAGAGAAAACAGACGGCCAGCGGCAAAGCCGCGCGCCCGCGGGTTTTCTCTGAATATCAAGCAAATATCCGCATCTCTTTTGCGGAGATTTGCGCGAAGATATAAATTATTTACTCGCGCAAGCAGAGTCGCGCCTCTGCGCCAGCGCACCCCATTTGCCGATGCTTCGGCTTTTGGGAAGAGGGTGAATTTTTGCCCGTTCTATGATCGTGAGCCCTTAAAAGGGCAAAAAGAGGGAGAAAACGCCGTTAGGTGCAACGCACCGTGCGGCGGTGTCGCCCTCAAAATCTCGGCATTTCGCAGCCGGCAGCCCGGCGAGAAATGCGAGAATAAGGAGATATATATGGATAACAAACGTTTATTCGACACCGCAGTGCAAAAACTCAAATACGACGTATTGAAAGCGCTCATCCGCAACGAATACGAGCACTGCTACGACAATATTTACATCGATATCCCCAAAGAGATATCGCCCGGCCCCAAAGCCACGATGCGCTGCTGCATCTTTAAAGAGCGCGCCATCGTGCAGGAGCGCATCAAACTCGCGCTCGGCGGCACCAAGGGCAACCCCAACGCCGTCGAGGTCATCGATATCGCCTGCGACGAGTGCCCCATCGGCGGCATTTTCGTCACGCCCGCCTGCCGCGGCTGCCTCGTGCACCGCTGCAAAGAGGTGTGCCCGAAAGACGCCATCCAGATCATCGACCACAAGGCCGTGGTGGATAAATCCAAGTGCATCGAGTGCGGCAAGTGCACCCAGGCCTGCCCGTACGGCGCCATCATCGCGCAGAAGCGCCCGTGCGTCAATTCGTGCAAGGTCAAGGCGATCACCGTGGGGGAGGACAGAAAAGCCGTCATCAACAACGATAAGTGCATCTCCTGCGGGGCGTGCGTGTACCAGTGCCCCTTCGGCGCCATCGTCGATAAGTCGCTGATCATGGAGAGCATCGATATCCTCAAAAAGTCGGAAAACAACACGAAGTACCGCGTGTATGCCGTCATTGCGCCCTCCATCGTCAGCCAGTTCAAATATGCCCGCATCGAACAGGTGGTAACGGGTATGCACAAACTGGGCTTCCACCAGGTGGTCGAGGCGGCGCTCGGCGCGGATATCACGCTGTACCACGAGGCGGAGGAGTGGAAAGAGCAGGGCATTCTCACCACGTCGTGCTGCCCGTCGTTCGTGATGTTCGTGGAAAAGAACTTCCCCGAACTCGCCAAGTACGTTTCGCATTCCGTTTCGCCTATGGTCGAGGCGGCCATGCTCATCAAGCGCACCGATCCCACCGGCAAAGTCATCTTTATCGGCCCGTGCGCCAGCAAAAAACTGGAATACAAACTGCCCAAAACGCAGGGCGCCATCGATTCGGTGCTGTCGTTTGAAGAGTTGCAGGCGTTTTTCGACGCGCGCGACGTCGACGTCGCCTCGCTGGAAGACACCGCGCTGGACAACGCTTCCTTCTACGGCCGCATCTTTGCCAAGAGCGGCGGCATCGCGCAGGGCATTGCGGAGGTCGCCAAGGAGATGGGCGTCGAGGGCGTAAAGCCGCTCGCGATGAACGGCATCGACGAGTGCCGCGCCGCGCTGATGAAACTCAAATTCAACCGCGCCACCGAGAACTTTTTCGAGGGAATGGCGTGCGACGGCGGCTGCCTGAACGGCCCGCTCTGCCTCACGCACGGCCCGAAAAACGCGATCGACGTGGATAAATACGGCGCGCAGGCCAAGGAAAAGACCATCGGAAATTCCGTAAAACTGTACAAGTTGAGCCTGGGCGAAGCGGCGGACGGCGCGGCGGAAAAGAAGGAGAATTGACCGCTTTTTTGCGGCACGTATGCCGGAAATTTGGTAAAAATAAAGATATGGGCGGCGGCACAGATGTGCCGCCGCCCGCGTTTTGTAAAAATTGTATTTTCGTTTCTTTTACGGAGATTTGCACGAAGAGAATTTATTTACTATTCCGCAGCCGTTTTGTCGATGTACGATGCGGGCAGGGTAACGCTCGTGGTATCGAACTTGGAATACCGAACGGTCATGCTTTGCATTTTGATTTCCGATACATGGCCGTTTGCAAAGGTAATCGTGCCCGCTTCG
>CASEMS010000008.1 GCA_949288955.1 uncultured Lentisphaeraceae bacterium | reverse complement strand
GCGCGAGGGGGGAGACTTCCGCGTGCGCCTCAACGGCGTGGATGTCTACGTGCCCAAGCTGAACACGGTGCGCAGCGGCGAGGTCGACGACATCGATTGCTGGATGGTGGACACGGATTACAACGAGCAATGCTTCGTGGCCAGGCAGGTCTTCTTCCCGGACAACCCCACGCTCTACAAGTCACTCAAGGCGTTGCTCAGCAATGACATCGACGCAGAGGAGTGGGCGGCCGCCGCCGGCACGCTCTCCCATCCCTTCCCCCGCCCCGACTCCAACAAAATCGCCGTCAAGGTTATCAACCACTTCGGCGACGAAGTCATGAAAATCTACGACCTCACCAACCGCTGAGGGGGTGCATATGGCGGGCATTCGGCTTTCGGGGAGTTTTGAGAAGGCGCGGCGGGCGTTGGACGGCAAGGAGGCCGCCAAGGTGGCGGATGTGGTGTTGCGGCTGAACAATGACCCGACGAACCCGGTCTTCCATCTGCATCGGGTGGAGGCGTGCGACTTTTGGTCGGCGCGGGTGGGCGGAGATTTGCGGATCATTCTCCAACGCGATGGCAAGGGTGTGCTGACGTTGGTGCATGTGGGCCATCATGACGACGCGTATACTTGGGCGCGGCGGCACCGCTTGTCGCAACACCCCGTGACGGGCACGATGCAGTTGGTGGAGCTCCCCGAGGTGGTAGGAGAGCCGGAGCCTCCACGTGCTGCGGCGCGGCCGGCGAAACCTTCGCCGGCGCGGGCGTTGGGTTTGGACGGGGAGGCGTTGCTGTCGTTCGGCATTCCACCGGATTGGGTCGAGGCCGTCTTGGGAGCCGCGGACGAGGACGCGTTGATGGCGGTGGCGGAGCATTTGCCACCGGAGGCCGCCGAGGCCGCGCTGAAGATTGCCATCGGAGAACGACCCGAGGCTCGGCCCGTCGAGCCAGGCATCTCGGGCTATGAGACGGCGGATGCGAGGCGCGCCTTCTGGACGGTCACGGACGATACGATTGTCCGTCAGGCGTTGGAGAGCGGTTGGGAAGCGTGGACGGTCTTCCTGCACCCGGAGCAGCGCAAGGTGGCCTATCGCGACTACGCCGGCCCCGCGCGGGTCTCAGGGAGTGCGGGCTCGGGCAAGACGGTGGTGGCGCTGCACCACGCGAAGCATTTGCTGGAGACACATCCGGAGCGAACTGTCCTGATTACAACCTATTCCGAGAACCTGGCTGCCGATCTGAACCTCCGTCGCGGTCATCTCTTGCGCAAGCCGGACTTGTTGGAGCGGAGCAACGTGGAGTCGCTATTGGGCTTTGCGACGGAACTCTACAAGTCTGTTTATGGTCATTTCCCCACGTTGGTGGGGGATGCGGACGACGAAGCCGCGTTCGTCCGTCAGACGGTCGAGGCCAATTGCGCGTTGTTGCCAAGGGATCTCTCGGTACAATTCGTCTGCTCGGAGTGGGAACGTATTGTGGATGTGCGCAATCTGTGCACGTGGGAGGCTTATCGGGATGCGAAGCGGCGCAACGTCACGCGGCGTTTGGCGGAGGAACGGCGCAGAATGTTGTGGACGGTCTTCGAAAAAGTGCGCGCGGCATTCGTGGCGCAGCGGGCGGTGAGCAAGGGGATGCTCTTTGGCGCGTTGGCCGAGTGGTTGAGTGCCCATCCCGAGAAATGCCGGGCGTATGACCACGTCATCGTCGACGAGTCCCAGGACTTGGGGGAAATCGAACTGGCGTTTCTCGCCGCGTATGCGCAGCGGCCGGATTGTCTCTTCTTCGCGGGGGACTTGGGGCAGCGCATCAAGCGGTATCCCTTCTCGTGGAAGGAGGCCGGCATCGCGCTCCAAGGACGAAGCCGCGTGCTGAAGGTGAATTATCGGACAACGCAGGAAATCCGTCGGATGGCGGACAAACTGTTGGACGAGGTGTGTGAAGACGTGGATGGGGACATCCAAGATCGCCGCGGCACGATTTCCCTGCTCCACGGTTGCAAACCTGAAGTACGAACCTACAAGACGTTGGAGGAGGAGTGGGACGGCGTCGCCGCGTGGTTGGACAATTTGCGCCAGTCAGGGACACAACCCACGGAAATCGCCATCTTCTTCCGCGACGAGGCGCAGCGCCCTCGTGCGTTGGCGGCTATTCGTGCCTCCGGCTACCGTGACACGTTGGCCAAGGGTTGCACGGTGATTCGCCTGGGGACGATGGAGGAGGCAAAAGGGTTGGAATATCGCGCGGTGGCGGTCATCGCGTGCGACAGCGCGATTGTCCCCTCGCCGGCGCGGTTGGCGGAGGCCGGGTTCATCTCCGGGATGAAGGAGGTGTATGAAACCGAGCGCAATTTGCTCTATGTGGCGTGTACGCGAGCTCGGGACGCGCTGTTGGTCACAGCCGTTGGCACGCCTTCGGAACTATTGATGGACTTGGCGTAGACGCGCTCGCAATGTCCGGTGGCGACACTCAAGACAGCGTGAAGGCAGAGCGAATTCATTTGACCCATCGCCGGCCAAAGGCGAACAAGGATTCTCCCGGACTCCAGTGAATAGTCTGGTGATTGGCCGCGACGATTACATTTGACGCATAAGAAGACAACAGGGCTAACTTCGTTGGTGCGGAGGTGGCCTCGCGGACCTGCACGTCTTTGAGTCCGCTGGATTGTAGGACGCGCGTGAGTTGCCCCGCGCTCTTGTCGTTCGCCGCGAAATCCAGCCCCACTCGGAGGTCATGTTGATGCCGATCCGCATGGCGGCGACGTCGTTGCGGTCAACGATGCGCGCCTCAGCGTTTTCCTTCCACTGGGTGACGGCGTTGACGTCTCCGCCCACGGCGAGGAATCCCTCATCGCCACCGACCTCTTCGCCACCCTCCGCCTCTGACAGACAGCCCGGCACGATCCCATGAAAAAGCCCCCGACCTCTTCACGAGATCGGGGGCTTTTTTTGTCCATCCACGCCCCCCACGATTCAACACCGCCTGTCAATAACTTTGGATCAGCCCCCGATCCAAAGTGGATCAGCCCCCGATCCGAGGTCGATCAGCCGCTGATCCACATCGGGCGAGCCGCCAAGCCTCCGAACACCCCAACCACGCCCACCTCACCGGAACCGCGCATCCGTGACTTTGTCTTGCAACCGGACGCCGACGAACCCGCGCTTCAGCTCGTGCCCCATCCTGTTCTTGGAGAGTCCGTACCTGCACGCGAAGTCGCTTGGCGAGCCTTCAATCTCCCAACTTCTTGACGCGATCGCCGCCGGGGATATTATCCTTCAGCGGCGCAAATGCTAATGTGGTTTTGCAGAGGGGGGACAAAAGCGGTATGATGGACTCATTGTCCGGCGAAGGAAGGTTCGTCATGACGAGACGGGCGTTTCTGGGTTTGTTGGGGTGCACGGTGGCGGGGCTCGCCACTGGGGGTGGCACGCAGGCAGGGCGGCCGAAGTTGCCGAACATTGTCTATATCCTGGCCGATGACATGGGATTTGGCGGACGCGCCTGAGGCGCGACGTGCTCCGGGGGTTCGACCCGCCGCTCATCCCGCGCGACCGCCTGACCGTGCCGCAGTTGCTCAAGGCACATGGTTACGACACGGCCATGTTCGGCAAGTGGCACCTGGGGCTGACCTTCGCGACGACGGACGGCAAGGCACCCTCGCACCGCGCGCGCCCCACGAACATTGCCTGGGACAAGCCGTTGACGGACTCGCCGCTCGATCATGGGTTCGACCTCTTTTTCGGCACGGCCGCCTCGATGGACATGCCGCCCTATGGGTGGATCGAGGGGCGTCGCTTCACGGCACCCTGCGACGAACGTGTCTCGCTCACTGACCTGCTGGCCACCTGCGCCGAATTGGTGGGCGCGCCGCTTCCCGACGACGCGGGGGAGGACAGCATCAGCAACCTCCCCCTACTCTTGGGACGCCCCTACCCCAAGCCGCTCCACCCCGTCATCATCCACCAAGCGAGCAACGGCTCGCTCGGCATCACCAAGGGCAAATGGAAGCTGGAACTGTGCAAGGGCAACGGCGGATGGGTCTGCCCTTACGACGGGAAAGACCCCAAGACGCTTCCCGACGTCCAACTTTACGACGTCGCAACCGCCCCTGGCGAGAGCACCGACCTCCACGAGACGCACCCCGACGTCGTCGCCGCACTCCGTGCCGAACTCGCGCATTGCCAAGAATCCGGTAGCACGCGCCGCTGAGTCCGTGCCTGAGTCGCCCTTGCGAAACACGTGCGACGAAAGGCGATTGGGAGTGCTGCCCCCGCTGTGCCAGCCTCTTGCTCGCCGCGGCGGCGATGGCTCGGATTTGGTATAATGGCAAGCAATGAAAGCCGCGGATCTCACTGTCATCTCGCTGTCGTTGCCTTCGCCGGAGGCGGCGGATGTGCTGTTGGAGTTGTTGGACGCGGATGCCTTCACGCCGACAGTTTGGGAGGACATGGAGACGCATACGGCGCGGTTGGAGGTTTATCTGGAGGAGGCAGGGCGCGCGGCGGCGGTGGTGGAGGCGCTGCGTGGGGCTGTGGCGCTCGCTGGGATTGCCGCGCCGGAGCCGGTGGTGGAATCCTTGCCGGCGGCGGATTGGTCGGAGGCGTGGAAGCGTTTCTTCCATGTGGAGCACGTGTCGCCGCGCGTAACGATCCGACCTTCGTGGGAACCGTATGAGGCCAAACCCGGGGAGGCGGTGGTGACGTTGGACCCAGGGATGAGTTTTGGGACGGGGAAGCATCCGACCACGCGGGCGTGCCTGATGTTCTTGGATGAGTTGGCGCAGGGGGATTTGTCGCGGCCGGTGCTGGACATGGGGTGCGGGAGCGGCATTCTGGCCATCGCCGCGTGGAAGCTGGGGTTCACGCACGTGCGGGGTTTCGATTACGACCCCGACGCGGTGGAGGTGGCGCGGGCGAACGCGGCGTTGAACGATGTGCGTATCCCCTTTGAGGCGCGGGATTTGGCGGCGAACCTGGATCAGGGGGCGGTGGTGTTGGCGAATATTCTGGGGCCGGTGCTCATCGCGCACGCGGCGGAGGTGGCCTGTGCGGCGCTCCCGGGGGGCGCGGTGGTGGCCTCTGGCATTTTGGAGACGCTTTACCCGGAGGTGCGCGCCGCCTTCGAGGCGCAGGGGCTGCGCGAGGTGCGCGCCCTGACCATTGGCGAGTGGCGCACGGGGCTTTTCGAGAAACCCGCCTTGGACTGACGGAGATCGCATGAACCTGCTTTTGGCCATCGCCACGCTCGTTTTCTTTTCCTTCCTGCCGCTTTTGGAGTTGCGCGCCTCCATCCCCATCGGTTTCTTCGCGCTGAAGGAGATGTTCGGGGTGGCGATGGATTGGTGGTGGGTGGTGCTCATCTGCGTGGCGGCGAATATCGCGCAAGGCATCGTGGTCTTTGAGATTCTGTTGCCTATCCTGGCGTTGCTGCGGCGAAAGTGGCCGTGGTTCGCAACGAAGGTCTGGCCGCACGTGGAGAAACGGCAGGAGAAGCTGAAACCTGCCATCGAGAAGTACGGCGAGTGGGGGTTGGCGGTCTTCATCGGCATCCCGCTCCCTGGGACGGGCGCGTTGACGGGCGCGGTGGGGGCGTTCCTGCTGGGTTTTGACCGGCGGCGTTTCTATCTCGCCAACGCGGCGGGGGTGCTTCTCGCAGGGGTTTGCGTCACAATCATCTGCCTGTTGATTCAGAATGGAATGGTGGGCGAGGATTCCTGGATCCGCTCGCTGTTCATCAAGGAGTTGCATTAAATGCGCAAGCGTATCGCCGTCGTGATGGGCGGGACAAGCCATGAGGCCTCCATTTCCCTGCTTTCGGGCGCGGCGGTGGCCAAGGCCTTGCGTCAGGCCGGGCGCGAGGCCATCGAGGTGCGCCTGACCCGAGACGCCGTGGACGAGGTGCCGCGCGACGTGGACGCCGTCTTCATCGCCCTGCATGGCGGCTACGGCGAGGGCGGCGGCATCCAGGCGGATCTGGACGCCCTGCGTCTGCCCTACACCGGGCCTGGCGCGGCGGCCAGCCGCCTCTGCATGGATAAGCCCGCCGCGAAGGCGGCCTTCCGCCGTGGGGGCGTGCCGACGCCGGAGGGTGCGGTGGTGAGCGCCGAGGCCGCGGCCTTCCGGCCGCCCTTCGACCTGCCGGTGGTGGTCAAGCCGCCGCGCGATGGGTCGAGCGTCGGACTCTCAAAGGTGACGGAGCCTGGGCAATGGGCCGAGGCGGTGCGCTTGGCGGCGGCGCAGGACGTGCGCGGCGAGGCGTTGGTGGAGCGTTATGTGCCGGGGCGTGAGCTGGCGGTGGGGGTGCTGATGGGCAAGGCCTTGCCGGTGCTGGAGATCGTCGCGCCAGGCGGATGGTACGATTGGCAGGCGAAGTACGCGGAGGGGGGCTCGCGCCACATCTTCCCGGATGAGGATGCGCTGACGCGCGAGGCGCAGCGTCTGGCCGAGCGTGCCTATGTGGCGACGGGTTGCCGTGGAGCGGTGCGCGTGGATTTCCGTCTCTCGCCGGAGGGGGAACTCTTTGTCTTGGAGGTGAACACGGCGCCCGGGTGTACGGCGCGGAGCCTTCTGCCGGAGGCCGCGGCGCGCGCGGGCCTTCCCTTTCCAGAGCTGTGCGCGCGGTTGGCGGAGGCGGCGGCGTATGGCGAGTGAGCGGCGGCGCGGCAAGAAACGTCAGTCTGGCGGGGCTTCGGCGTTTGCCGGAAGCGTGGCGCGGATGCTTTCCGGGCCACTCTCGCGGCTTTTCTTCCCGGTGTTGTCGGTGCTTGTCGCGCTCGCGTGCTTTTTCTGGTTCCGGAATGCCTATTACGAAGCGAACCCGGTCTTCACGGTGGCGCCGGAGGACATCGTCATCCGCGGGAACGCCACGCTGACGCGCGAACAGGTGTTGCAGAACTTCGGTCTGGATCGTCCCATCAACGGATTCGGGTTGGTTCGGAGCGACATCGTGGCGCGTCTGCGCCGCCAGAGTCCGCTGATCCGAAACGTGACCATGACCTTTCAACCGGGCCGCTCACTGGAACTGTGGGTGGAGGAGCGGATGCCGTTGGCGCGTTTGGCCCAGACCTCCCTGCCATTGGTGGTGGATGAGGATGGGGTCTGCTTCATCTATCCCCGCCCTCGCGACGCCTACCCTGAAATTGGGGGCTTCGATCTGCCGACGGATCTGATGCCGGGCGATCGACTGCCACCGCAATTGCATTGTATGCTGCGCCTGATCGCGGCGGCGGCCTCGCCCGACTATCACCTGCCAGGCTCCGTGGCACGCGTCTTCCTCCTCTCCGATGACGCGGACGACGGGCTGGCCGTGACCTTGCGCGATGGCCGGAAGATTGACATCGCCTGGCCCAACATGGCCCGCGAGCGGGGCGCTTCGGACGCGATGCTCAGGCGTTTGGCGAACGTCGGGCGGGCGTTGCGAAGCCCCGCGCTGGAGGGTAAGACGCATTTCAACGCGATGGCGCCAAACGCCGTCTCGGTCTCGGATTGAGGAGCGACATGGGCATTCTCTTGGGCGCATTGGACATCGGCACGCAGACCACCAGTTTGGTGGTAGGTGAGGTCATTGACGGGAAGCTCTCCCTAATCGGCCGCACGGAGACCCCCACGCAGGGCCTCAAGAAAGGCGTCATCCGCGACATCGACAGCGTCACCGCGGGCATCCGCCGTGTCTGCGAGGCCATGAGCCACGACCATCGCGTCGATTTGGCGGACGTGTCCACCGGCTTTTCCTGCGGTGGGTTGCGCTCCCTTGTGCGCACGGGGCGTGTCTCCCTTCTGCCCGGGCACGCCATCGACCAGGACGATGTGGAGGCCGCCGAGGAGAACGCGCAGACCGAGGATGCCGCCGACGCGCCCGAGGCTCTCCTCCAACGCTTTCGCCAAAAGTATCTCGTCAACGAGCAGCTCGTCGTCTCCCCACTTGGGATGGCCGGGGCCGAGCTCAAGGCCAACATCCTGGAGCTCACCGCGCCGCGCACCGCCCTTGGCGCCTTGCAGACCGCCATCCATCAGGCGGGGCTTCGCCTGATGGACACCGTCTTCGCCGGATTCGCCGCTGCCGAGGCCGTGCTTGACCGCAAAGCCCGCGAGGATGGCGCGGTGGTCATCGACTTCGGCGCCGGCACCGTGGATTATCTGGCCGTCTGCAACGGCGTCGTCGCGGCCGCCGGAGCCCTTGGCGTGGGCGGCGCGCATCTCACCAACGATCTTGCCCTCGCCTTCCAAGCCACCCAGAAACAGGCCGAGGAGATGAAGCTGGCCCGCGGCGCCGCCATGATCCAGCCAGACCTCGCCAACGCCCGCCACCTTCTGCGCACCCCCTTCTCCACCAACGACCGCTCCGTCTCCGTCCACGCCATCCAAACCGTTACCACCGAGCGCGTCGACGAGACCTTCCGGTTGTTGCGCGATGCGTTGCGGGACGTCCTGCCCCAAGTGCATGGCGGCATTTTCCTCACCGGTGGCACGGCCGCCCTGCCGCTCATCGCCGAGCAGGCCTCCGCCATCTTCGGCAAACCGTGCTCGCTGGGCGTGCCCATCAACGTCGCCAACCTGCCTGACGCGATGGCGGAGGCTCCTTACCGTCACGCCACCGCCGTTGGCATCCTCAATTGGCGCTGCCGCACGTTGGCGCAGGAAGCCTACCATCCCTCCCTCCTCGCGCGCCTCCGCGCCTTCCTTAGGGGCTGACGACCATGGACACCGACGACCTCCTCCTCCTTTCCCTGGGCGGCGCGGCGGCCGGTGTGGCCCGGCGCGTCGCCGAACGCGCCACCGCGCCGCTCCGCGCCCTTATCCTCGACACCGACGACACTGTCCTCCAGACCCTCACCCCCGCCGTGGGCGTCGCCACCACCGTCTTTGGCGTCAAACGCTTGGCCGGGCGCGGCACGGGCGGCGACCATAACCTCGGCGCCGGGGCATTGCGCGACGATGCCTCGCAGCTTCTCGCGCAGATCGGCTCCCCGCGCCTCACCATCATCCTCACCTGCTGTGGCGGCGGCACCTCCGGCGCGCTCCCCTTCCTGCTGGAACTCCTCCACGCCCAAGGCTCAGCAACCATCGTCATCGCCACCGAGCCTTTCGCCTTCGAGGGCGAGGATCGCCGCCGTTGCGCGCGTGTGCTCGCCCCCACGATCGAGGCGCGCGCCGACGCCTTGGCGCGCGTGCCTCTCGATCTGCTGATAGGCGAGGATGTCTCGACGCTTCCCGCCCACGAGGCGTTCGATCGCGCCGCCGACCGCCTTGCCGCCATGCTTGGTCTGCTCTGGACGCTCTTGGCGCACCCGGGCTTCATCGCCTTCGACGCCGAACGCTTCCGTCGCCTCATCGCCCAAGATCGCCGAGCGGCGCAACTGTTTTGCTTCGCCGACGCCTCAGCCTCCGGTGAGGGGCGCGCGGGGAAGGTTCTCGACACCTTGCTCGCCGACCCGCGACTGCGCGTCGATGGCGTGGATCGGCTGGCCAATGCCGCTCAGATTGTCGTTGGCGTCTTGGCCGGACCAGACCTGCGCCTTTGCGAGTTGGGCGTGCTCATGGATGGGTTGCGCGCCCATTGCAAGACGTTGCAGGAGGATTTCCTCGGCACGGCCAACGAGGCCGGGCGCGAGGGTACGCTCGCCGCCGTCGTCTTGGCCTTCGGCGCGCCTGCGCCCGAAGGCGAACCAACCGAGCGGCCATTGAACGGACGGCGCGGCAAGAGTGCCAAGGCCGCGAAAGGTTCCCTCCTCGGTGCCACGAAAGACCGTTTCTCCGACGTCGAGCACACGGTCTATGACGGCCAAGACCTTGACGTCCCAACCTACCAACGCCGCGGTATCCGCCTGACCCGATGAGACGCTTCCTACCCTTGCTTTCCTTCTTCCTGTTCGCCGGTTGCAGTCGTGAGGACTGGCGGGAGGCTTCGTTCGCCCTGCCCCCCAACGTCCCCGCGCAACGCGCCGTGGCGGCGTGCCGCGCGCTTGACACGCAAACGCCGCCCGAAGTCGCCGTCGAGGGGAACACCCTTCGCATCCGCTACAATTCCATGCGTGTCGCCCCACGCAATTTCGCCTACACGCTTCACACACTCTCCCAAGGAGGGACCACCCCATGAAGACCCCACTCACGCTTACGTTGCTTGCAGTCGCCGCATTCTCCGTCGCCGCGCCCAAGACGGAGATGAATGCCTTCATCGACGATCTCATGGGCAAGATGACCGTGGAGGAGAAGATTGGCCAACTGAACCTGCCCACCTTCTCCGGTGAGATCGTAACGGGGCAGGCAACGAACAATGGCGTGGCTCAAGCCGTCGTGAAGGGGCAGGTCGGCGGCGTTTTCAACCTGACGGGCGTGGAGCGTGTCCGCGAGATGCAACGCTTGGCGGTCGAGGAATCCCGTCTCGGCATCCCGCTCATCTTCGGGTTGGACGTCGTCCACGGCTATGAGACCACCCTTCCCATCCCGTTGGCGCTCTCCTGTAGCTGGGACATGGACGCCATCGAGCGCTCGGCGCACATTGCGGCCACGGAGGCCAGCGCCGACGGTATCTGCTGGACGTTCAGCCCGATGGTGGACATCAGCCGTGACCCGCGTTGGGGGCGTGTGGCCGAAGGCGGCGGAGAGGACCCCTTCCTCGGTTCCGCCATCGCCCAGGCCATGGTGCGCGGTTATCAGGGCCCCGACAAAGCCACCCAGCTCCAAGCCAACAACCAGATTATGGCCTGCGTCAAGCACTTCGCCCTTTATGGCGCCTCCGAGGCTGGCCGAGACTACAATCCCGTGGACATGAGCCGCATCCGGATGTACAACGAGTACCTCCCGCCTTACCGAGCCGCCTTGGAGGCCGGCGCAGGCAGCGTGATGTCCTCCTTCAACGAGATCGACGGCGTGCCCGCCACGGCCAACCGTTGGCTCCTGACCAAACTCCTCCGCGAGGAATGGGGCTTCGGCGGCTTCGTCGTCTCGGACTACACCAGCCTCAGCGAGATGATCGACCATGGCATCGGCGACCTCCAGACCGTCTCCGCCCGAGCCCTCCGCGCCGGCCTTGACATGGACATGGTGAGCCACGGCTTCGTCCGCACCCTGAAGAAGTCCCTCGACGAGGGCAAAGTCTCCCAAGCGGAGATCGACCGCGCCTGCCGCCGCATCCTGGAGGCGAAGTGGAAGCTCGGCCTCTTCGCCGACCCTTATAAGTATTGCGACCCCACGCGCCGACAGAAAGAAATCTTCAGCCCCGAGCACCGTGCCGCCGCCCGGGAAATTGCCTCCAAGTGCTTCGTCCTGCTCAAGAACGCCCCCGCCAAACCCGGGCAGGCGCCCATCCTCCCCCTGCGCAAGCAAGGCACCGTGGCCGTCGTTGGGCCGTTGGCCGACAGCCGCGCCAATATGCACGGCACATGGAGCGTCTCGGCGAAGTTGGATGCGTGCCCCTCGCTGGTCGAAGGCCTTCGTGAGCTGACCAAAGGACAGGTCGAGATCCTCTACGCCAAGGGCAGCAACCTGATGGACGACCCCGCCTACGAGCATCGCGCCACCCTCTTCGGGCGCAGCCTCCACCGCGACAACCGCACCGCCCAACAGCTTCTGGACGAGGCGCTCGCCACCGCCGCCAAGGCCGACGTCATCGTCGCCGCGCTCGGCGAATCCTCCGAGATGAACGGCGAGTGCGCCTGCCGCACCGACCTCGGCCTCCCCGACGCCCAGCGTCGGCTTCTGGAAGCCTTGCTGAAGACTGGCAAACCCGTCGTCCTCACCCTCTTCACCGGGCGCCCCCTCACCCTCCAATGGGAGCACGCCAACGTCCCCGCCATCCTCTGTGTCTGGTTCGGCGGCAGCGAGACCGCCTATGCCGTCGGCGACGTCCTCTTCGGCGATGTCAATCCCAGCGGCAAACTCACCATGACCTTCCCCAAGAACGTCGGGCAGATCCCGCTCTTCTACAACCACAAGAACACCGGCCGCCCCATCACCGCCAAGCAGTGGTTCACCAAATACCGTTCCAACTATATCGACGTGGACAACGACCCGCTCTATCCCTTCGGCTACGGTCTCTCCTACACTACCTTCCACTACGGCAACATCCGCCTCGACAAGACCACGATCGCCCCCGGTGAGGCCCTCACCGCCACCGTCACCATCACCAACGCCGGCGACCGCGACGGCGCGGAGGTCGTCCAACTCTACATCCGCGACCGCGTCGGTTCCGTCACCCGCCCCGTCAAGGAACTCAAAGGTTTCCGCAAGGTCTTCCTCAAAGCCGGCGAAAGCCGGGATGTCTCCTTCGCCATCACCGAAGAGCTCCTCAAGTTCTACGACTACGACCTCAACCACGTGGCCGAGCCCGGCGACTTCGACGTGATGATCGGCGGCGACAGCCACAACGTGAAGTCCGCCCGATTCACCCTCCGCTGACCGAGGGGAATGCCATGCGAATGCTCGTCCAACGCGCCACCCAGGCTTCCGTCACCGTCGCCGGAGAGACCGTCTCCGCCTTCGACGGCCCTGGGTTGCTCGTCCTCTGCGGTGTCGCCCCCGGGGACACCCCGGCCCAGGCCGAGAAGCTGTGCGCCAAGCTCCTCAAACTCCGCATCTTCGAGGACGAACGCGGCGCCATGAACCGCTCCGTCCTCGATGTCGGCGGCAGTGTCATCCTCGTCTCCCAATTCACCCTCTACGCCGACACCTCCCACGGCAACCGCCCCGGCTTCTCCACCGCCGCCCGACCGGAGGAGGCCGAACCGCTCTACCGCCACTGCCTCGCCACCCTCCGCGCAACCTTGGGCGAGGCGCGTTTGGGCGGCGGCGTCTTCGGCGCTGAGATGGAAGTCCGCCTTCTCAACCACGGCCCCTGCACCATCCTTCTGGAGGCCTGACGTGCGCTGGGCACCCGCACCCACTCCAGACCCCACGCTCACCACCGCCATCGCCGCCGAGGCTGGGCTCTCGCCCCTTGTCGCCGCCATCGTCGCCCGCCGTGTCGCCTCCCTCGACGAGGCGCGCCGCTGGCTCACCCCCGAGCAAACGCCACTCTGCGCCCCTTTTGCCTTCGCGGGCATGGAAGCCGCCGCCGACCGTCTCCTCCGCGCCATCGCCGACCACGAGCCCATCACCGTCTTCGGGGACTATGACGTGGACGGCATCACCGCCACCGCCCTGCTCGTCCAAGCCCTCGCACAGGTCGGCGCGACCGTCAAACCCTTCATCCCCGACCGCGAGACCGAGGGTTACGGCCTCACCCGCGCCGCCCTCGAACGCTGCCTCGCCTACGCCCCACGCCCAAGCCTCCTTGTTACCGTCGATTGCGGCATCACCTGCCGTGAGGAGGTCGCCTGGCTCCGCGGACAAGGCGTGGACGTCCTGATCACGGACCACCACACGCCCCCCGCGCACCTCCCGGACGCCGTCGCCATCGTCAACCCCCGACTCTCCGCGCCCCCCGGCGCCGAGGGGCTCTGCGGGTGCGCCGTCGCCCTCACCCTCGTCCGCGCGCTCGCCGCCCGCGGCCTTCCCATCAACCCCGAAGCGTTCCTCGACCTCGCCGCCGTCGCCACCATCGCCGACGTCATGGCGCTCACCGGCGAGAACCGCCTACTCGTCGCCCAAGGTCTCCGCGCGCTCGCCCGCCCAACGGCCAACCCGGGCCTCCGTGCGCTCGCCGACGCCCAACGCCTTCCCTTGTCCCCCACCGCCGAGCAAATCGCCTTCGGCCTCGTCCCCTGCGTCAATGCCGCCGGGCGTCTCGGCCGCCTCAAGCTCGCCTACGGCCTCATCGGCCTGCGCAACCCCACCTTCGCCCGCCCACTCGTCGCCCTCAACGAGGAGCGCCGCCGCATCGAGCGCGACCTCCTCGACCGGATCCTCCGCGACGCCCCCCACCCCTCCGGCAATCTCCTGCTCGTCGCGGGGGAGGATTTCCATCCGGGCGTGCTTGGCATCGTCGCGGCACGGCTTGTCGACCGCTTTGGCCTGCCCACCGCGCTTGTCCGCCTCACGCCCGATGGGGGCGGGCACGGCTCCATGCGCGCCTGCCCGCCGTGGGACGCCGTCCGCGCCCTCGACACCGTCGCCGACCTGCTCGCCGCCCACGGCGGACACGCCGGGGCCGCAGGCTTCGCCCTGCGCCCCGGCGCCTATGCCGACTTCGCCCGCCGACTTCCCGAAGCCTTCCCCCAAACCGAGTTGCAGGAAGAGCCGACCCTCTTCGATTCCGACCTCACCCATCTCCCCATCACCCTCACCCTCTGCCACGAGCTTGAGCGTCTGGAGCCTTACGGCCACGGCAACCACAAACCGATCTTCCGCAAAGACTTCACCCTCGACGCCGCCAACCCCATCGGCGCCGACGGCTCCCACCTGCGCCTCGCCCTCCGCCCCATCGAGGGTGGCAACCCACTCAAGGCCGTCTGGTTCGGCAACGCCAAGGCTGCCCGCGGCTGGCACCCCGGGCTCCGACTCCGCGCGTGGTTCACCCTGGCCATCGACACCTTCCGCGAGCCCGTCCCCAATCTCATCCTTGCCGACGCCCAGCCCATCTGAGCCGAGGCGCACACCGAAAGGAACCCTCATGAAGCAGACCCTGAAAGACACCGGTTATCTCATCCCCGTCGCCATCGCGGTGATTGCCCTCGTTACGATCTTTCTGTCGTGCGGCAACATCAACGCCGGCGAGCGCGGCATCATCATCCGCTTCGGACGCCCCGTCCGCATCGTTACGCCCGGCCTCTACGCCAAGATCCCCTTCATCGAGACCGTCAAGACCGTGAACGTCCGCACCGAGACCGTCCTGACCAAGAACATGAACGCCTCGTCGAAGGATCTCCAGGAAGTCTCCGCCGCCGTCACCACGCAGTGCCACTTCGATCCCGACAAGGTGATTGAGACGTACTCCAAGTTCGGCTACGACGACTTCCAGCGCCGGATCGTCATCCCCGCCATCTTTGAGTCCGTCAAATCCGCCTTCTCCAAGTTCAACGCGGAGGAGCTCATCACCAAGCGCGAGGAGGTGCGCGCCCTCATCTTCGACTCCCTCAAGGCGCTTCTGGCCTCCTACAACGTCACGCTCGACTCCCTCCAAATCGCCGATCTCAACTTCTCCCAGCGGTTCAACGACGCCATCGAGGAGAAGATGATCGCCGAGCAGGAGGCCCTCAAGGCCAAGAACGTCCTGGAGCGCGTCAAGACCGAGGCGCAGCAGCAACTTGAGAAGGCCAACGCCCAAGCGGAGGCGAAAGTCCTCCTCGCCAAGGCCGAGGCCGAGTCCATCCGCCTCCAATCCGAGGTCATCAAGGAGACCGGCGGCGACCAGTACCTCCTGCTCAAAGCCATTGAGAAGTGGGACGGCCGCACCCCCACCACGCTCCTTGGCGGCGAGGCCGCGCTGGCGCCCTTCCTGCCCCTTGAGCCCAAACGCTGAGAACCGAGGCCGACCATGAAGCGACGCGCGTTTCTTGGGCTTTTGGGCTGCACGGTGGCCGGGCTGGCGCTCGGCGAGGCCCCGGCGCGGCGGCGACTCCCCAACATCGTCTACATCCTGGCCGACGACATGGGCTGGGGGGACGTCTCCTGCAACAACCCCAAAGGCAAAATCCCCACCCCCAACATCGACCGCCTGGCAGCGGAGGGCATTCGCTTCCCGGCGGCCTACGCGGGCTCCGCCGCCTGCACCCCCACGCGCTACGGCCTGATGACGGGCCGCCACTGTTGGCGGACGCGCCAACGCAGCGGCGTGCTCCGCGGTTTCTCCCCGCCGCTCATCGAGCGTGGCCGCCTCACGGTCCCGGCGCTCCTCAAGGCCCATGGCTACGACACCGCCATGTTCGGCAAGTGGCACCTGGGCATGACCATCCCCACCTCCGACGGCAAAAAGCCCTCCCACCTCGACAACCCCACCAACATCGACTGGGCCGGCGAGCTTCGCGACACGCCGTTGGATTACGGCTTCGACCGGTTCTTCGGCACGGCGGCCTCGCTTGACCTGCCGCCCTACGCCTGGATTGAGGGTCGCCGCTTCACCGCCCCCTGCGCAAAGACCGGCACCACCCACAAATGCGTCGGCCCCATGCAGGCGGACTTCCGCGCCGAGGAGGCGCTGCCGACCATCTTGGGCAAGGCCGTGGACTATCTGCGCGGGCGCAAGGGCGCGGAGCGGCCCTGCTTCGTCTATCTGGCGCTGACGGCGCCGCACGAGCCGCTCGTCCCCGCGGCCCCCTTCAAGGGCAAAAGCCCGCTCGGCGCCTACGGCGATCTCTGCCTCCAAGTGGATGCCGCGGTGGGCGCGGTCTGCGACGCGTTGCGCGAGGCAGGCTTGGAGGAGGACACCTGGGTCCTCTTTGCCGCCGACAACGGGTGCTCGCGCCTCATCGACGTGGCCGGGATGGCCAAGAAGGGCCACCTCGTCAGCGGCGGTTTCCGCGGGTACAAGGCGGAGATCTACGAGGGCGGCGACCGCGTGCCCTACGTCATGCGCTGGCCCGGCGTCATCCGCCCCGGGCAAGTCTCCGACGAACGCGTCTGCCTCACCGACCTCCTCGCCACGTGCGCCGATTTGCTGGGCGCGCCGCTCCCCGACGACGCGGGGGAGGACAGCATCAGCAACCTGGCCCTCTTGGAGGGGCGGCCCTACGCCAAACCGTTGCGCGAGGCCATCGTCCACCACTCCGCAGACGGCTCCCTCGGCATCACCAAAGGGAAATGGAAGCTGGAGCTGTGCAAAGGCACGGGTGGGTGGGTCGACCGCTTCGGCGGCAAAGACCCTAAGACGCTCCCGCCCGTCCAGCTCTACGACATCGAGGCCGACCCCGCCGAGACCACCAACCTCCAGGCAAAGCACCCCGAGGTGGTGAAGACGCTCCGTGCCCTCCTCCGACGTTACGAGACCTCTGGCCGCACGCGCCCCTGATCGCCTTTGGCGCGCCCCCAACCCGCGACCCCCACCCTCTTCGCCCCCGCCGACCACAAAACGGTCGGCGGGGGCTTTTTTGTCCCCGGCCCCTCCCTTCCCGAGGATCGGCGGCTGACCCGAGGTGGATCGGCCGCTGACCCGAGGTGGATCGGCGGCTGACCCGAGGTGGATCGGCCGCTGAGCCAAACCGTGCGATTCCGCGCGTGGGGATCGCCAAGGGCGTGGGAATGGAGTATAATGGTGGCATTGACGAAAGGAAACGCTTATATGGCACAGACCGACGAGACGATTGCGCAGTGCACGCCGCTCCTGGCGGCGATCCGCAGCGAGGTGAACAAGGCCTTGGTGGGCCAGGAACGCATGGTCGACGGGCTCCTGATCGCGTTGATGACCGGCGGGCATATCCTTCTGGAGGGCGTGCCGGGCTTGGCGAAGACGACGGCGGTGCGGGCTTTGGCCGCGGCGCTGGGATTGGAGACGCGCCGCATCTCCTTCACGCCCGACCTGCTCCCCGCCGATGTCATCGGCAGCCTCATCTACAATCAGCGCGAGGGCACCTTCACCCCCCACAAGGGCCCCGTCTTCGCCAACCTCCTCATCGCCGACGAGATCAACCGCGCCCCCGCCAAGGTGCAGTCGGCCCTCCTCGAAGCCATGCAGGAGCGCCAGGTAACCTTGGGCGACGAGACCTACCCCTTGCCCAAACCCTTCTTGGTGATGGCCACGCAGAACCCCATCGAGCAGGAGGGCACCTACCCCCTCCCCGAGGCGCAGACCGACCGCTTCATGCTCAAGTGCGTCGTCACCCACCCCGGGCGCGAGGACGAGCGGCGCATCATGAACCGCCGCACCCAGCCCGCGGCCATGGACACCCCGCCCAAGTGCTGCGTCACCCAGGACGACATCGCCCTCCTTCTCACCGCCGCCGAGAAGGTCTACTGCGACGCGAAGGTGGATGATTACATCCTCGACCTCGTCTTCGCCACTCGCGAGCCGGAGAACTTCAAGGGCCTGGCCTCCCTCAAGGGCGCCATCCAGCTGGGCGTCTCCCCCCGCGGCTCCATCTGCCTCAAGCGCGCCGCCCGCGCCAACGCGCTCCTGCGCGGCCGCGCCTACGCCACGCCGCAGGATGTGAAGGAGACGGCCCACGATGTCCTCCGCCACCGCCTTCTCCTCACCTACGAGGCCGAGGCCGAGGATCTCACCCCCGACGCCGTCATCGACAAGCTCCTCTCCGAAATCCCCGTCCCCTAAAACCGCAAAGACGCAAGAGGGGCGCGGAACGCTCCGGGCTCCGCCGGTCGGGGCCGCGCCCCTCCCTTCCGCCCTCGCGTTCCGCGCTGCAAGGAGCTGCCCGCCGTGCACAAGCGCTATCCCCAAGCGAACATCACCGCGAAAGACGTCGTGGACGCCTCCATGACCGTGCTCCGCGCAGTGGGGATGGGCCTGCTGGAATCCGTCTACGAGCGTTGCCTCGAACATGAGTTGCGCCTACGTGGCCACCAAGTGGAGCATGAGGCCCGTATCGCCATCATGTACAAAGGCCTTCACGTCGAGGCCCCCTATCGCGCGGATCTGTTGGTCGACGGATGCGTGGTCGTCGAGCTCAAATCCATCGAAGGCGCCATCCGATACGAGCACAAGATGCAACTGCTCAGCTACATGAAGCTGTTGGATTACCCCATCGGCCTCGTCATCAATTTCGGCCCGAACGAAAAGCGCCGAACCCAACGCGTGATTCTGAAAGACGCGGACAAGGAGACCGATGCGCCCCCCTTCTGATGGCACATGGCGCGAAAGCCGAGGGCGGAAGGGAGGCCCACGGGGCCGACCGGCGGAGCCCGCAGGCTTTCGCGCCCAGCTTGCGTCTTCGCGGTCCCCAATCCCCCAATTCCAAACCGAGGCCAGCCATGCAGATTGACACAGAGGAACTGATGAAGGAGGTCGGGCGGATACGCATCCTCACCCGAAGGCTCCTGGACGAACGCCTCAGCGGCGACTACCACTCCGTCTTCAAAGGCCAAGGCATCGAGTTCGACGAGACCCGCCCCTACCAGCCCGGCGACGACGTCCGCGCCATCGACTGGAACGTCACCGCCCGCATGGGCGAGCCCTTCGTCAAACGCTTCAGCGAGGAACGCGAGCTCACCGTCCTCTTCATGGTCGACGTCTCCGGCAGCCAGAGCTTCGGCACCGCGGGCCGCTCCAAGGCCGCCCGCGCCGCCGAGCTCACCGCCCTCCTCGCCATGGCCGCGCTCTCCAACCAAGACAAGGTCGGCCTCCTGCTCTTCTCCGACCGCGTGGTCAAATCCATCCCCCCGCGCAAGGGCCGCACCGCCGTCCAGCGGTTGGTGCGCGAGGTCCTCGCCGCCGAGGAGACCCACGAGGGCACCGACATCCGCGCCGCGCTCCGCTTCGTCTCCGCCATCCAGCGCCGCAAGGCCGTCGTCTTCCTCGTCTCCGACTTCCAGGACGCCGGCTACGCACGGGATCTGACGGCCTTCGCGCGCCGGCACGACGTCATCGCCTGCCGCATCGCCGACCCCGCCGAGCAAGCGCTCCCGGATGTTGGGCTGGTGGAGCTTTGGGATCCGGAGACCCACCGCACCGTCTTGGTGGACACCTCCAGCGCCGCCGTCCGCGCACACTTCGCGGAAGAGGCCGGGCGCGTCCGCGCCGCGCAGGAACGCGACTTCCTCCGCGCCGGCATCGACCTCCTCGACCTCTCCACCGACAAACCCTATGTGGACGCCGTGCGCACGCTCTTCCGCCGGCGCGCCCAACGCCGCCGCTGACCCATCACCAGGAGGCACACATGGACTCCATCAAGGACATTTTCAAGATTGGCGTGGGCCCCTCCAGCTCGCACACCATGGGGCCCCGGCGCGCCGCCGAGGAGTTCCTCGCGCGCTTCCCCGACGCGCCGCGCTTCCGCGTCTCCCTCTACGGCTCCCTCGCCGCCACCGGGCGCGGGCACCTCACCGACAAGGCCATCCTCGACGTCCTCGGCCGTGACCGCACCGAGATTGATTGGCAGCCCACCGTCTTCCTCCCCTTCCATCCCAACGGGATGCGTTTCCACGCGCTCGCCGCCAACGGCGCCCCGCTCGGCGACTGGGAGGTCTACAGCATCGGCGGCGGGTTCCTCAGCGAAGGCCCCGGCAAAGTCCAAGTCACCGCCGTCCCCTACCCTTACACCACGATGGCCGGCATCCTCGGATGGTACGCCGAGACAGGCAAAATCCTCTGGGAATATGTGTTGGAGTACGAGGGCCAGCCCGTCTTCGACCATATGCGC
Organism: uncultured Lentisphaeraceae bacterium; assembly: GCA_949288955.1. Lineage (GTDB taxonomy): Bacteria > Verrucomicrobiota > Kiritimatiellia > RFP12 > DVOR01 > Spyradenecus. Next base: position 28,969 of record CASEMS010000008.1, on the reverse strand, counting down.
GAGGTCTGGCGCATCATGCGCGAGGCCGTCGAGCGCGGATTGGAGGCCGAAGGCGTCCTGCCCGGCGGGTTGGGGCTGCAGCGCAAGGCCAGCGCCTACCACCGGCGCGCCATGGGTATGCGCGAAGGGCTCCGCGGGCGGGGATTGCTCTATGCCTATGCCTTGGCCGTGGCCGAGGAGAACGCCGCCGGATCCGGCCTCATCGTCACCGCGCCCACCTGCGGCAGCGCGGGCGTCCTGCCCGCCTGCCTCTACTATCTTTACAAGCACCACGACCTCACCGAGAAGCGCATCATCCGCGCCCTCGCCACCGCTGGCCTCATCGGCGCCATCGTCAAGGCCAACGCCTCCATCAGCGGTGCGGAGGTGGGCTGCCAGGGTGAGATCGGCGTCGCCTGCGCGATGGCCGCCGCCGCCGTCAACCAAATCTTCGGAGGCTCCCCCCACCAAATCGAATATGCCGCCGAGATGGGATTGGAGCACCACCTTGGCCTGACCTGCGACCCCATCGGCGGGCTTGTCCAGATCCCCTGCATCGAGCGCAACGCCTTCGCCGCCGCGCGCGCCATGGACGCGAACATGTACGCCGCCCTCTCCGACGGCCAGCACAACATCTCCTTCGACAAGGTCGTCCGCGCCATGCTCCAGACCGGCCACGACCTCCCCAGCCTCTACAAGGAGACCTCAGAGGGCGGCCTCGCCCGTGTCTGAGGCCCCATCCACCCAGAAAGTCCGTCCCGCTTCGCGCGTGGGCGGGCTTTTTCATTTCATGGAAGGCAGGACGATGCCGCGCAGGATGACGCGCTGGCAGAGCAGGAAGACGAGCGCCGTGGGGATGGAGACAAGGACGAAGCCGGCCATCGTAACCCACGGGCTGCCGGCGTAGGCCTGGCTCATCTGATACAACCACACCGACAGCGTCCAGTGGCTCTGGCGTTGGCAGACGAGCAACGCCCATTCCCAGGAATTGTAGGCGGCGACGAAGGCGTTGAGCGCATTGACGGCCAGGATGGGCGTGGTCATCGGAAGCGTGATGTGGCGGAAGATCTGCCACTCCCCCGCGCCGTCGATGGTGGCGGCCTCGTAGAGCTCGCGCGGGAGCGCGTCGAAGAACCCTTTGAGGATGAAGATGGAAAGCCCATTCGCCACCGTGGGGAGGATCAGCGCGGCGAAGGTGTTGAGCAACCCTAACTCGCGGATGAGCAGAAACCCCGGGATGGCGGTGACGGCGGCGGGGAAGGCCATCGTGGCGAGCATGAAGAGGAGGATGGCCTCCGTGCGACGGAAGCGAAAGCGCGAAAGCGCATAAGCGGCGAGCGGGTCGACGGTGAGGGTGGCAAGGATGGAGAGGAGGACAAGCACAAGCGTGTTGAACCAGGCACGGCCGCGCAGGAAAAGCACGTCGCAGACGGTGCGGTAGCTGGCGGTTACGTCTCGCCACAGGAGGCGCGCCCCGGCGTCGGCATAGGTAACGGCGAAGGCTTGGGCAAAGGGAATGGGCACCTCGCGCCAATCCGTGACGCCGAGGGGGCGCCCCTGCCCATCGCGATAGACCGCGTCAAGGGCGGCGAGGGTGCCATAACGGGCGCGCAGGAAGGTCTGCCACGAGGCCTCGGCGGAGGTGGCCTGGAGGGCCTCATAGGGAAGCGTGGCGACGAACCCACGCCAAAGCGTGGCATTCTCGTAGGGCAGGAGGGGGATGTCGTCGAGCGACTCCGGCGCCGGGCGGCCGGTCAGGCGGGCGTATCCCTCGGGCGTCCGGCAGACAGTCTCCAGATGGCGCGCCCACGCCTCTTGGACGCCGGGCGCGTCGGTGCGGACACGCAGCAGGCGGCGGGGATAGGCGGTTCGGACGAATTCGCGCCACGCGGCGTCCGCGTCATCCCCGGGGAACGGCGCGGGGCCAAGCCCACGGGCGGCGCGCCACCGCTGCCAGACGGGCGCGAGCAGATACGGGCGGGTGCGGGCATAAGGCCAGGGAACGGCGCGGCAATGCGCCTTGAAATCCTGCCACAGATCGGCCTTGGGGTCGCCCACAGGCCAATCCCAGTCCGGATAATGGAGCGGCACGCGCGACTCCGCCCGGAAGCGGATGGCATGGAAGGAATTGTAGCGGATGGCCCACGTCTGGTTGAGCGCGGCGAGGGCGACCTCCGGGCCGCGATGGCCGGTCCGTGCCTCGAAGACTGCGCGGACATAGGGCGCGACCTCGCGTTCGTCATAGGAGCAGACGGAGTTGCGGACGTCGTAGGCACGGTTGAAATCCGCATAGTCGGCGGCCATGGCGCGCCATGCGGCGGCGGTCGCGGGGTCCTCCATGCCGTCGATCCAGGGGCGGGCGAAGGCCCGGACGCCCTCGGGGTCGTGCGTCAGCGCCGACCACGCGCCCCACCCCGTCGGCGCCTCGGGGAAAGCATGGTGCGGGAAGGTGCCATGGAAGGAGGAGAGCACGCGCATGAAGCGCCCCTCGGGCGTCCACAACGAAGCCAAGACCGGGGAGTGGCGCTGATAGTCGAACCGTCCGGAAAAGGAGCCGGCCACCATCATGAGGAACGGCCCGACCATCGTCAGCCCACCGAGCGTCAGCAACAGATAGAGCACGGCCAGGATGAGCCGCGCACGGAACGTCTTGCGCTCGGTGGGCAGGATGATCATCGCAGGGCTTCCACGGCGTCGCGCAGGAGGGCCTCGCGCGACGCGCCCTCCAACTGCTTGGCGTAAAGCCGCTCCAACAGCCGCCCCATCGCGGGGCCGGGCCTCATCCCCAAAGCCAGCAAATCGCGGCCCGTAACGGCCTTGGGGGGAAGGACGGGCTCCTTGGCGAAGGCGGCGAGATGGGCGCGCGCCAGATCGTAGAGGTCAAGTTTCGCATGGGAGGAGAGGCAGTCGAGACGGTGAAGCGCCAATTCCAACGCGATGGTTGGGCGCCCGAGCATCCGGCGGACGGTGGCCGTCCGCATCTTCGGCAACTCCATGAACTGCATATGATTGCGCACGGCCGCAACGACGCGCCCGGTGATTGCCCGGCTTTCCTTCATGCGCCGGAGAATGCCCTCCGCCATCTCCGCGCCAATGGCCGCGTGGCCGGGCGTGCGATACCACGGGGAACCATCCGGCTTGCGGCCCACGCGCAAAGCCGCGGGCTTGCCGACATCATGCAGCAACACCGCCCAGACCAATTCCGGCGGGCGTGGCGCGGGTGTCAGATCGAGCATCCGCGCGGTGTGCGCCCAGACATCCCCCTCCGGATGCCACACGGGGTCTTGCAGGCAACCGCGCAACGCCACGATCTCCGGCAGGAAAACGCCCAAAAGCCCCCCCTCGGCCAAGAGACGCAGCCCCTCCGACGGCACCGGCGCCTCGCAGAGCGTGCGCAGAAACTCCGTCCGGATCCGCTCCATGCTGACGCACCCCAACGCAGGCGCCTCGGCCTTCAGCGCCGCCCACGTCTCCGCCTCGATCCGCCACCCGCAGACCGCCGCGAACCGAACCGCCCGCAACAGGCGCAACCGATCCTCCCGGAATCGACGGATCGGGTCGCCGACCGTCCGGACGATCCCGGCGCGCAAATCCCGCTCACCGCCCACGAAATCGATGACACGCCCCTCGATGGGGTCATAAAAGAGCGCGTTGACGGTGAAATCGCGCCGCTGGGCATCGTGCTCCGCGGTGTCATAAACGATGGATTCAGGGTGCCGCCCATCCTGGTAGCCGCCATCCGTCCGGAAGGTCGCCACATCGTAGGGCACCCCGTCACGCACCACCAACATGACGCCAAAGGCCTTCCCCACCCCCACGCTGTACGCCGGGAAAAGGGCCGCCACCTGCTCGGGCGTCGCGGACGTGGCGATGTCGATGTCCTTCACCTGCGCCCCCCGCAAGGCGTCGCGCACACACCCGCCCGCGAAGACCGCCGCATGGCCGGCCCCACGCAACCGCCGCACGATGTCCTCCGCCCGCGCGGCCAACGCGCCATCCGCACTCTGAAACTCCAATCGCATACCCACACTATAGCACATCGCCCCTGCCCCAAGGTGGATCGGCCCCTAGTCCGAGGTGGATCGGCCCCTGATCCAAGGTTGATTGGCCCCTGATCCACGGACGACCGGCGTGGCGGATGGGCGAACGAAAAGGCCGCTTGCGTGGCGGGGCCGGGTGCGGTACAATAGAAAGCGTTTTTAGGCCAGGCAGGCGGAAGCGCGGGTGCGCGGCCAAGCCAATGCCACGGCCACAACAACGCAACGGAGAAGCATATGAGCTGCTGCTGCAAAGCCCTTGAGAAGATCACCAACCCTGAGCTCAAGGCATGGGTCAAGGAATTCGCCGAGCACACGACCCCCGAACACATTGTCGTCTGCGATGGCTCGCAGGAAGAGTTCGACCGCTTGGCCGAGGGTGAGGTCGCGCGCGGCTCCTGGGTGAAGCTCGACCCCGTCAAGCGCCCCGGCTGCTACCTCGTCCGCTCCCATGAGAGCGACGTCGCCCGCGTCGAGAAGCGCACCTACATCTGCTGCAAGGACAAGAACAACGCCGGCCCCACCAACAACTGGATGGACCCCACCGAGATGCGCAAGATCATGTGGGATCTCTACGCCGGCTGCATGAAGGGCCGCACGCTTTACGTCATCCCCTTCTCGATGGGCCCCATCGGCTCGCCCCTCTCCAAGCTCGGCGTCGAGCTCACCGACTCCCCCTACGTCGTCTGCAACATGCGCATCATGACCCGCATGGGCGACGCCGCGCTCGACCTCATCAACAAGGGCGCCGAGTACATCAAGTGCTACCACTCCGTCGGCGCCCCGCTTGAGCCCGGCCAGAAGGACGTCGCCTGGCCCTGCGCCCCGATGGAGAAGAAGTACATCACCCAGTTCACCGACCCCGGCGAAGAGGCCATCTGGTCCTTCGGCTCCGGCTACGGCGGCAACGCCCTCCTCGGCAAGAAGTGCTTCGCCCTGCGCATCGCCTCCGTCCTCGCCCGCAAGGAAGGCTGGATGGCCGAGCACATGCTCATCCTCAAGCTCACCAACCCCGAGGGCAAGAGCTACTACGTCACCGCCGCCTTCCCCTCCGCCTGCGGCAAGACCAACCTCGCCATGATGCTCCCCACCCTCCCCGGCTGGAAGGTCGAGACCTGCGGCGACGACATCGCCTGGATGCACGTGGGCAAGGACGGCGCCCTCCACGCCATCAACCCCGAAAACGGCTTCTTCGGCGTCGCCCCCGGCACCTCGAAGATCTCCAACCCCAACGCCCTCCACGCCTGCGAGAAGAACACCATCTTCACCAACGTCGTGCTCACCGACGACGGTGACGTCTGGTGGGAGGACATGGGCGTCCCCGCCCCCGCCCACGGCATCGACTGGAAGGGCAACGACTGCTACGCCTCCAAGGACAACCCCAAGAAGATGGTCGCCAGCCCCGACGGCACCGGCGAGCCCATCAAGGCCGCCCACCCCAACTCCCGCTTCACGGCCCCCGCCGTCCAGTGCCCCGTGATCGCCAAGGAGTGGGAGGATCCCGAAGGCGTCCCCGTCTCCGCCATCCTCTTCGGCGGCCGCCGCCCCTCCACAATCCCGCTGGTCAACATGGCCAAGGACTGGGCCCACGGCGTCTACATGGGCTCCGCCGCCGGCTCCGAGGTCACCGCCGCCGTCATCTCCGACCAGATCGGCCAGGTCCGCCGCGACCCCATGGCCATGCTCCCCTTCTGCGGGTACAACATGGCCGACTACTTCGGCCACTGGCTCGAGATGGGCAAGAAGATCGCCGCCGACAAGCTCCCCAAGATTTTCTTCGTCAACTGGTTCCGCAAGGACGCCGACGGTCACTTCATGTGGCCCGGCTTCGGCGACAACTCCCGCGTCCTCAAGTGGGCCTGCGAGGCCATCGAGGGCAAGGCCAAGACCAAGGACACGCCCATCGGCATCATGCCCACCGATGACGCCATCGACCTGACCGGCTGCGAGACCACCCCCGAGACCCTCCACGAGCTTCTCACCGTGGACATCGAGGGCTGGAAGAAGGAAGTCGCCGGCGTCAAGGAGTCCTGGGAGAAGTTCGGTGATCGCATCCCCGCCGAGCTCCGCGCCAAGCTCGACGAGATCACCGCCGCCCTCAACAAGTAAGCGGCCACCCTCCAAAAAGGCCCCCGACCATCCCCGGTCGAGGGCCTTTTTTCATGCCCACCCGCCGCCCCCACCCCAAGCCTCAGCCGCCAAGTCCCCTCGCGTCAGCCGCCAAGTCCCCGAGACTCAGCCGCCAATCCTCCCCGCGTCAGCCGCTAAGTCTCCGAGACTCGGCGGCTAGGCCCCCTAGGACGACTAGGGCATCCTAAATGTCCTTCCCTCTGCGGCGTACCCGCACGGCGCGTCCGCAGGACGCGCACGGGGTGCAGGGCGCCTTGCACCCTGCCGGGGGCCATGGGGGCAGCGCCCCCATCCCCCAAGCCTCAGCCGCCAAGTCCCCCCGCGTCAGCCGCTAAGTCTCCGAGACTCGGCGGCTAGGCTCCTTAGGACGACTAGGGCATCCTAGATGTCCTTTCCCTGCGGCGTGCCCGCACGGCGCGTTCGTAGGACGCGCACGGGGGTGCAGGGTGCCTTGCACCCTGCCGGGGGTCCTGGGGGCAGCGCCCCCAGGGTTGCGCAGGATGCCACCGTTTCGCCCAACTTTTCCCTTCGGTCGCGCAGATTTCGCTTGCCTGCGTCGATCCGGATGGGCTATACTATAAAGCAGACGGAGTGGAAGATGCAGGATACGCTGAGGCAGTTGTTGGGCGCGTTTCTGGTCGTCGGGCTGTTGCTCGGCGCGGGGGTTGCCATCTCGAAGGCCGTGCCGCGGTGGCGGGCTTATCAGGTCTGTTGCGCGGAGCGCGAGCGCCTGCAAGGCGAGGTGGATGGCATCCGCCAACAAATCACGGACACCAAGCGCAACATCGACCGCTTCAACCGTTCTCCTTACTATGTGGAATATCTGGCGCGGGCGAACCATCGCGTGGCGGAGAACGAGATCGTGCTGATCTTTGAGGACTGACGGGGGCCGGGGCATGGTGCCGGAGGCGTTGGTCGTATTCGCGGGGAAGGGCGATTACCCGATGTGCGCGTTGGAAGGCGCGCGCGCCGCGGGTGTGCGGCGTATCTTGGTGGCGGGCGTTCGGGGGATGGTGGAACGGCGTGTCCTGCGCGCGGCGGATGAGTATGCGGTCTTTGGCGTGGGGGAGTTGGGGCGCTCATTGGATTGGTTGGCGGGCTGTGGGGCCAAGCACATGATCCTGACGGGCCAAATCACCCCCTTGGCGCTTTTCCGGACGCGCTTCGACGCCTTGACGCGTCAAATCCTCTCGGAGCTTCCCGTGAAAAACGCGCATACCATCTTTGGGCGGATGATCCGCGAGGTGGAGGCGCGCGGCGTGCGGGTCATCCCATCCTCGTGTTTCATGGGCGCCCATATCCCCGGCGAAGGCGTGCTGACACGGCGCGCCCCGGACGCGCGCGAGGCGCAGGACATCGCCTTTGGGCACCGTGCGGCGATGGGCGTCTGCGGGCTCGACATCGGCCAGACCCTGCTCGTCAAGGAGGGGATGGTGTTGGCGGTGGAGGCTTTCGAGGGGACGAACGCCACGGTCAAACGCGGGGCTCGGCTAGGTGGCAAAGGCGCGGTGATGGTGAAGGTGGCCAAAGCCGGGCACGACATGCGCTTCGACATCCCCGTCTTCGGTGAGCACACGGTGCGGCTGTGTCACCGATTCGATGTCTCGGCGGTAGCCTTCCAGGCACATCGGTTGGTGATGATTGACCGCCCCCGCGTGGTCGCGCTGGCGGATCGTTATGGCATCGCCCTCGTGGGGTTGCCCACCGACCTCCCCCCCGCCCCGCTTGAGCCCTGAGCGCGCCGCCGAAATCATTTGGGCCATCCGTGCCGTTGCCGTTGGTTGTGCAATAAGGACGTTGGCCGCGAACCAGAAGGAGAAGAAGTCATGGGACTGATCGACGCATTGATGGGCAACGCCAATGAGGTGAGCGCGGAGACCTTGCACAAGGATTACGGCAAGTTGCTGCTGGAGGATGAGCAAATCGAGATGGGCTTCAAGCTGATCCGCGACGTCTACATCTTCACGAACAAACGCCTCATCCTAGTGGACAAGCAGGGGCTGACGGGCAAGAAGGTGGATATGCTCTCCCTGCCCTACAAGGCCATCTCGCGCTTCAGCCTGGAGACGGCAGGCCATTTCGACCTGGACGCCGAGCTGAAGATCTGGGTCTCCTCCGCCACCGAGCCGACGATCTCCAAGACCTTCAACACCTCGGTGGACGTCTACGCCGTGCAGCGCCTCCTTGCCAGCCACGTGCTCGGCTGAGCCAAGGCCGCGACACCCCGCCAACCCGCGCCTCACCGCCCCGCCCCCGTGCGTCTTCAAGAAGACGCGCGGGGCGGAATATGGTATGGTTACGTCTGAAAGGAAGTGCGCGATGAGACGGTTTGCTTGGTTGTTGATTGCGTTGGCGATGGCCGCGGGGGCGCGGGGGGCGTGGATGGAGACGTTGGCGCAGGAGCCGGAGCGGCAGAAGCGCGACGATCGGGGCTTCGTAACGCTTGACCGCCTCTTCAAGGCGGAGCGGGAGGCGGAGGCGGCGGATCGGCCGTACCTCGCGCTTTACACGACGCTCCTGCTGGAGCGGAATCTGGGGTGGTTCCGTTGGAGCGAGGCGGAGGCGCGGATGCCGGACCCCGCGGCGGAGCCGTGCCAGGGGTGGAGCCGCGCGGAAGCGCAGATGTTGCTGGAGGCGCGGGCGGAGGCGGCGTTGAAGGAGGCCGCGCGCTTCGCGGCGACGCCCGCGGCGCCCTTCTTCTCGGCCACGCGGCGCGACCCGGACGCCTGGGATTCCTCCGCGTTGGCGGTGCTCTGGCAGAACGTCCTCTCCGATTGGGAGCCGGCCAAGCGCGAGGCGGCGCGGCGGACGCTCTTGGAGGCGGCGCGGCAGGCGGGGGACGATGCGTTGGAGGGGACGTTGCGGTTGGACGCGATCGTGCAGGAAACGACGCCCGGGGAGGCGCGGGACGCGGCGTTGCGGGAGTTGGACGCGGCGCGCGTCTGGCCGGCGGATGTGCGGGCGCTGATCCTGAAGACCCGCGCGGAGTGCCTGCCGGACATCTGGGCGGCGCAGGACATGGCGTGGAAGCTGCCCCTCGGGGAGGCGGGGAAGGCGGCGCGGGAGGGGCTCTCCAAGCAGTTGGTGGCGCGTCTGGGACTGTTGATGGACGCGCGAGACTTGGCGCGGGTCCATGCGTTGAAGGCGACGTTGCAGCAGGAGATCAATGGCCAACGCCAGGCGGAGGTGCAGCTACTGGACGTGCCGACCTTGGTGCCGGCGGGGGAGCGGACGACGGTGGCGGTGCGTTACCGCAACACGCAGACGCTGAGCCTGCGAGTGGATGGCGGGGAGTGGGAAACGGTGGAACTACCGCAGCCGGAGGCATACGTCTGGGCGCAGGGTGAGGTGGCTCTGCCTGCGCTCGAACCGGGGGAGCACACGTTGGAGTTGCGCGTGCCGCAACGCTTCACCCAACTGCGCGAGCAGACGATGTCCCTGACCCTGACGGCCTCGGAGATCGCCGCCGCGCAGGTGCATGAGGCCCCTTTCACCGTCTTCGTGGCGGACATCCGCACCGGCCGGCCGCTTGAAGGCGCGGAGGTCTCGGTGCGCGGGCAGACCCAACGGACGGACACACGGGGGTTGGCGGCCTTCCCGGACCTGCCGCAGCCGCCGCGCTCCGACGCCACGCCACTGACCGTCTCCTGGCAAGGCAAGACCTTAAAGGCGGAGGTGCGCACGCCCACCCCGCGCCGTAAGGAGGCCGAACGGCCCTGCTTCGCCCTCTTCGCCGACCGTGCGCTCTACCGTCCCGGCGAGACCGTGCGGTTCGAGGTCGTCTGCCTGCGCTATGACGACGAGGGACGTCCCGTGCCCGACCCCAAGGCCACGGGCACCCTGCGCGTCATGGGCCGCCCCGCCAACGGCAAGGCGCGGGAGCTGGCGGCCTTCCCGATCAAGCCTTCGCCCAGCGGCTCCTTCGCGGCGGAGGTGGCGCTCCCGGAGGACTTCGTGGGGTGGCTCTACGCCGAGGAGAAGACATGGCGCGCCACCGAGCACATCGGGCAGGTGGCGGCCTTCAAGGCGCCGACCGTCGCGGTGACCCTGCGCCGTGCGAACGTCGGCGCGCCGCTCGCCGAGCCGCTCCGCTTCGCGGGCACGGCCCTCGACCTCTCGGGCGTGCCGCTCGCCGGCGCGGGCGTCGTCTGGGAGGCGCAGAACGCGGGGGAGACCGTCAAAGGCACGGCGACGGTGGGCGCGGACGGCGCCTTCGCCTTCGAGGTGGCCCTGCCGAAGCCCGACCGCGACCAGTTCGTCCGCGTCACCGCCGCCGTCCTCGACGCCACTGGCGAGCGTCAGGAGGGACGTTTCGCCGGCTATCTGCCGAGACATGGCTACGAAGTGCGGATCGAGCCCGCCCACTGGGCGCTCAGCGAGACCCCCTTCGACGTCCGCCTCACCGCCGAGCGCGCCGTCTCCGGCACGCTGGCCGTCCGCCGCGACGACGCCACGAACATCCTCGCCCGCGTGGCCTTCGCCCTGCGCGAGACCGAGCCCGGCAAGGCCAAGGCCACCGTGCCCCTCACCCTCCCCGGCGGCAGCTACACGCTCTTGGCCGAGGCCGGCCCCGTCACCAACGCCACCGGCGCCATCGTCCTGCCGCGCGACGGCGACTTCGCCGTCTTCCCCAAGGATTGGTCGCGCACGGGCATCCTCCTGCGCACCCGCCAGGCGGGCGAGGAACTGTCCGTGGGCGACACGTTGGAGGGCTTCGTCGCCATCCGCGGCGGCGGCCCCGTCTTCCTCTCCGTGACCGACGACGACGGCCTCCGGAGCGTCCTTCCCCTCGACTCCCCCTTCTTCTCCCTGCCGCTCACGCGCGACCTCGCGCCCGCCGTCACCCTCTCCGTCTATGGCTTCGAAGGGGGGATTTTCCGCGCCACCTCCACGCGGGTCAGCCTCAAGCCGCCGTCCGAACTGAAGATCGAGGCCGTGCGCGTCGCCGAGACCGCCCGCCCCGGCTCCACCCAGCGGTGGGAGCTGACGGTGGACGACCCCGACGCCGAACTCGTCGTAACCTGCTATGACAAGGCACTCGACGCGCTCGCGCCGTATGAGTGGGCCACCCTCGCCGCGCGCTTCCTCCGGACGCGTTGGTGGTTCGGCCTCACGGAGTCCTGGTTCCGACCGTATTGGACGCTTTCCGTGGCCGAGCCCTTGCCGTGGGACTTCTGCGGGCGGGGGATGGGCAACGCCATCTTCTCGCTGACGAGTGATGCGGCGACCGGCGTGCGGGGCGCGGCCTTGCCGAAAGCCGCCCGCATGGAGGCGAACGCCGTGGCCGACGCCGCCGTCGCCCCGGAGCCGGAGGCGGCGGTGACCGAGGAGGCGGGGATGGCGGGGGCGCCGGACGCCGCGCCGTTGCCACGTGTCCGCACCAACTTCGCCAGCACCGCGCTCTGGGCGCCGCAGAAGCGTCTAGAGGGGGGGCACGCCGTCTTCTCCTTCACCCTGCCCGACACCCTCACCACGTGGAGGCTGATGGCCTTCGCCTTCGCGCCCGACGGCCGTAGCGGCACGTTCACGCACGACTGCGTCGCCCGGCAGGAAGTCATGCTGCGGCCCTATCTGCCGCGCACCCTCCGCGTGGGCGACCGCCTGACCCTGAACGTCCGCCTCTCCAACACCACCGCCAAGCCCATCGCCACCTGGGCCGAGCTCAACCGCGCCGAGCGCCGCGCCGTGACGCTCCCCGCCAACGGCTCCGCCACCGTCTCGTGGGAGGTCGCCGCCCTGGACGTCCCCGGCACGCAGACCTTCGAGTTCGCCACCGAGGGCGACGCCGTGCGCTTCGAGGTGCCGGTGCGGGACAATCGCGTGGAGGTGGAGGATGTCTATCCCATCACCTTGGTGGACACCAAGCCCGTCACCGTCGAGGTGCAGGAGCCCACCGCCTTCCGTGACCTCTTCGCCCGCTGGGACCACGCCCCCGCCGAGACCGTGGCCGATGCGTTGGAGGCGACCCTTGCCTGCCCCTACGAGGGCTGCGAGCAACTCTTCGCCAAGCTCAACGCCTCCCTGCTCCTCCGCAAACTCGGCCGCGCCGCCCCCAACGCCGACGCCCGTGAGGACCTGTGGCTGCTCCGCCTCCTGGCCGCCCGCGAGGGCGACCGCTGGCCGTGGTTCCCCGGTGGGCGCGCGGATGCGTGCGTCACCGCGGAGATCTGCGTCGGCGTCGCGCGCCTCCATCTTCTGGGCCTCGCCCCCAAACCGCTCGAAGAGGCCGTCCGCGCCACCTTGGCCAACCGCGAGAACCTTCCCCTCGCCGCCTGGGCCTACGCTCGCGCCGCCTTCGTCGATGTCTGGCCCGCGGACACCGACCTCACCGATGCGCTGACGATGGCCTACCGCGAGGCCGGCAGCGTCCAGGAACGCCGCCTCCTTGCCCTCGCCGCCCAACGCCTCGGCGTGGCAGACGTGGCCGAGCAGGGGCTCAAAGACCTCCTTGCCGCCGCCAACCGCGCGGACGATTGGGGGCTCTGGTGGCCGCAGGAACGCCTCTGGTGGCGTTGGTGGCACACCCCGCTCGAAAGCCACGTCCTTGGCCTCGAGCTCCTCGCCGCGATGGGGCGCGGGGAGGACGCCCGCGCCGCCGGCCGTTGGTTGCTCCAGCATCGCCGCCTCAACGACTGGGGCTCCACCCGCGCCACCACCGCCGCCGCCTACGCCCTCTTGCTCACCGGCGCCCCCGAGGCCAAACCCGGCCCCGCGCCCGCGCTCACCGTCGCCTCCGAGAAGGCCCCCGGCCTCCGCCGCGTTACCTACGCCCGCGACACGCCCGGCCTCAGCTTCGGCAGTCTCGTCGCCCACTACGCCCTGCCGCTCGACCAGGTGCCGCCCCCGCGCGTCGAGGAGGACGCCGCGCTCACCCTCACGCGCACCTACAGCCCCGCCAACCCCAAGGTCGGCGACACCGTCACCGTCCGCCTCACCATCCGGGCCGCCCAGCCGATGAGCCACCTCCACCTGCGCGACGACCGCCCCGCCAACACCGAGCCCGTCCGGCAACTGCCCTGGTGGGATTGGCAGGCCGGTGCCTACGCCCAGCCCGGCGACACCGGATTGGATCTCTTCATCGGCGACCTCCCCCGCGGCGTTACAACCATCGAATACCAACTCAAGGCCACGCACGCGGGCCAATGCCTCCCCGGCCTCGCCACCCTCCGCTCCCTCTACGCCCCGGACTTCGCCGCACGCACGGACTCCACGCCCCTCACCGTCGCGCCCTGAGGCCCCCACCCCTCCCTCTACAGCCCCGCAAGAAAATCGCCTTGCGGGGCTTTTTTTGTACCCTCGCACCGAGCCCCTCGATGGATCGGCCGCCGAGCCGAGGTGGATCAGCCGCCGAGCCGAGGTGGATCAGCCGCCGAGCCGAGGTGGATCAGCCGCCGAGCCGAGGTGAATCGGCGGCCAAACAAAAAAGCCCCCGCGGTTGCGGGGGCTTTTGGCGCGGCGCCTTGGTCAGGGCGCGTAGAGGGTCCCGGAGGCCTTGGAGGTGTCAGGGTTGAGGTAGAACTCTTGACCGGTGGCGTCAAGGACGGAGGCCCAAAGGTTGGAGGTGAGCTCGACCTTGCGGCGCTCGATGGTGGCCAAGGGGATGGGGACAAGGGAGTAATCGTCGTTGAGGCGGCCGACGACGCAGTTGGTGCGCCCGGCCATCGCGGCGTGGGCGGCCATGCGGGCGAGGCGGTAGCAGAGGACGGCGTCGGAGGCGTCGGCGGGGCAGGAGCGGATGGTGTAGGAGGGGTCGATGTACTTGACCGTAACGTCCTGCTTGAGCGTCTTGAAGTGGTCGGTGATGCGGTTCTTGAGGAACTCGCCGATGTCCTTCTTGAGGATGTTGCCGGAGGCGTCCTTGCGCACCTCGCCCTCCATGAGGTCCTGGCCCGCGCCTTCGGCCACGACGATGACGGCGTGGCTCTTGCCGGAGGCGAAGCGACGCTCAAGGGCGGCGAGGAGGCCATTCTCGCCATCGACGGTGAACGGCTGCTCGGGGATGAGGCAGAAGTTGACGACGGGATTGGCGAGGGTGGCGTAGGCGGCGATGAAGCCGGAGTCGCGCCCCATGAGCTTGACCAGGCCGATGCCGTAGTGGGCGCCGAGGGCCTCGGAGTGGGCGGAGCGGATGGCGGGGACGGCCGCGGCGACGGCGGTCTCGAAGCCGAAGGTGCGGCCGACGAAGTGGAGGTCGTTGTCGATGGTCTTGGGGATGCCGACGACGGAGATCTTGAGGCCGCGGCGGCGGCACTCGTTGGAGACATCGCGGGCGCAACGGAGGGAGCCGTCGCCGCCGATGGCGAAGAACACGTTGATGCCCATGCGCTCCAGCGTGTCGACCATGCGGGAGGTGTCCTGCTGGCCACGGGAGGAGCCCAGGAGCGTGCCGCCCCACTCGTGGATGGTGTCGACCTTGTCGGGGGTCAGGAGCATCGGCTCATAGCCGAACTCCGGGATCAAACCGGCGTAACCGTAACGGAAACCGTAGATGGTCTTGATGCCGTAACTGAAGGTCAGCACCTCGACCAGGCCTTTGATGACGTTGTTGAGGCCCGGGCAGAGGCCACCGGCGGTAACGATGGCGGCGCGGGTGGCGCTGGGATCGTGGAAAATCTTGCGATGGGGGCCCGCGCTCTCCAGTTTGGGGACGGTGCCATACTTCTTGACGAACTCGTGGACGTAGCCGGCGCGGACGCTCAGCAAAGAGTGCATATCGTCGTCATTGACGAAATTGGTGTTGCGGACAGGGGAGGCCACCTTGCACTCGCCGAGGTTCTCGGTGATGAAGGTGAACTTGGAAGGGTCCTCAAAGATGCGCTCGAATAACGAAGCCATGGAAGGTGTTCCTCTCGTGTGCCTGCCCCGATATGGGCAAGTTGGGGCTCAATTATACGGTTTCCCGGCCGCACAGTCAAATCCTCGGCGGTGTGCGAAGGATGGCCGGAAGTTTGTTATACTGACCGCCCAAGACAAGGAGTCTTCATGAGCAGGTATCTGTGGCTTTCGATCTTCATGGCGGCGTTGGCGGCGGGGTGCGCGCCGGAAACGCCGGAACGGCTCTCGGTGTCGGCCGAGGAGGCCTACGCCGCGGGCGACTACGCCGAGGCCATCGCGGCCTACGAGCGGCTGTTGGCCATCGATGGGGAGGACGCGACGACCTACGCGAACCTCGCCTTGGCCGCCCTCGGCGCGCAGGACACGGCCTACGCGAAGCGTGCGGCCGAGAAATCCCTGGCCTTGCAGAACACCGGGCCGCGCGCGGAGACGGCACGCGAGCTCTTGGGCATGGTGGCCGAGGAGGAACGGGATCTGGAGGGCGCCGCGCGTATCTACCGCAGTCTGACCGACGCCCAGGAGAAGGGGGTGCGCACACGGGCGCGGTCGCGTCTGGCCCGGATCTACGCGGAGCAGGGGCGCGCGGACGGCGCGTTGGCGTTGCTCCTGGCGGCGGCGAACGAGGCGCCGACGGACGCGGCGACGCTTTACAACCTCGGCTCCCTCTGCGTGCGCGAGCCGCTGCGCCTGCGTCAGGCAGCACTGGATTATTTCCGTCAGGCGGAGCGGGTGCTGCCGAAGGGCGGGCGCGAGTGGAAGAAGTCGCAGGACTGGGTGACGCGCCTGGAGGCGAACCTGGCGCGCCTGCGGAAGGTGCCGCCGAGCGCGGGCGACGCGAAGCTCTGCGCGGAACAGTTGCGTCTGGCCCGCGAGGCGATGGGGAAGAAACGGTGGCGGAGCGCGGAGACCGCCGCAAGAAAGGCGGCGGAGGCCGACCCTTCGAGTTTCGACGCGGCCCTAGGGCTGGGCCGGGCTTGCGCGCGCAACGGCCACCGCGAGGCGGCCTTGAAGGCCTACGACGCGGCGCTCGCCCTGCGCCCGGCCTCGGCGGACGCCCGTGCGGAGGCCGCCCAGCTGGCCTACGACGCCAAGCGCTACGGCGACGCGGCCAACTATCTGCGCCCGCTCCTGGTCATCCAGCCGCGCAACCGCTTCATCGCCGACCTGATGATGCGCATCCTCACGGCGCAGAAGAAACTGCCCGACGCGCGGATTTGGGGGGAATACTACCTGGCGTTGGACCCCAAGGCCCCGGACTCCTACCGCAAATGGGTGCAAAGCCTGCCGAGGGAGTGAGCCATGATCGGGATCTCCAAACTCTACATGGGCCAAGCCGAGGCCTCGGATCCGTTGCGTTACGGTCGTCTGAGCGAGCGGCTGCCGAGCCATCTGTTGCAGTTCTCAAAGGACAAGAAACCCATCGTCGTCTGGAACGTCACCCAGCGCTGCAACCTCCGCTGCAAACATTGCTACGCCGCCGGCACGCCCGACCTGTCGCATGAGCTGACGACCGAGGCGTGTTTGCGCGCCATCGACGGTTTCGCGGCGTTCGGATGCCCCGTGGTGCTCTTCTCCGGCGGCGAGCCCTTCATGCGCCCCGACCTGCTGGATCTGGCGGCCTACGCCCGCGAGAAAGGCCGCCGCGTGGTCTTCTCCACCAACGGCACGCTCATCACCCCGGAGATCGCCGCCCGCATCCACGCAATCGGCGCCAGCTACGTTGGCATCAGCATCGACGGCGTGCGCGAGACCCACGACGCCTTCCGTGGCGTCCCCGGCGCCTACGACCGTTCCCTCGCGGCCATCCGCGCCTGCCGCGACGCGGGCGTCAAGGTGGGTCTGCGCGTGACCCTCACCCGCGCCAACGCCCGCGAGATCCCCGCCATCTTCCGTCTCATGCGCGAGGAGCGCATCCCGCGCATCTGCCTCTATCACCTCGTCTACACCGGCCGCGGCGCCAACCTCCGCGCCAACGACCTCTCCCACGCCGAGACCCGCGCCGCGGTCGACGCCATCATCGACGAGACCCGCGCCTCCTTCGAGGCCGGGTACCCCCTCGAAGTCCTCACCGTGGACAACCACGCCGACGCGCCTTACCTCTGGATGCGCATGGCGCGCGAGGGCAACCCCCGCGCCGACGACGTCCTCCGCCTCCTGCGCATGAACGGTGGCAACTCCAGCGGCAACGGACTCTCCTGCGTCTCCTGGGACGGCACCGTCTACCCCGACCAATTCTGGCGCGACAAACCCCTCGGCAACGTGCGTGACAAGCCCTTCGGCGCCATCTGGGGCGACCCGCCCGCCGGTTCCCTTCTCGCGCAGCTGCGCGAGAAGCCCCTCCACGTCCAGGGCCGTTGCAAGGGCTGCCGCTTCCTCTCCCTCTGCGGCGGCAACTTCCGCGCCCGCGGCGAGGCCGCCACCGGCGACGTCTGGGGCGAGGACCCCGCCTGTTACCTGACCGACGACGAAATCGCGGGCACGCTGTGAGGCAACGCACATGGACACGCTGACCGCCGGCATCGCCGTCTTCACCCTTCTCTTCGTCCTGCGGGGCGCTTGGCGCGGCTTCTCCGGCGAGTTGGCGCCGCTCGCCGGGTTGGTGGCCTGCGGCGGCGTCATCTGGTTCGGCTATGCGCCCATCCACTTGGCCGTGGCGCGGCTGGGCGTGGAATCCGGCGCGGCGGTCTTCTATTCCGCGCTGGGCATCGTGGTGGCGGGGTGCGTGGTCTTCTTCATCGTCGCACGCTTGGTCAAAGGCGTGGTGCGGCTCATCCTGCCACAACCCTTCGACGGCATCCTCGGCGCGGCCATCGGCGCGGCCAAGGCCATCCTCATCGTCAGCGTCGCCGCGGGTATCGCCGAGGTCACCCGCGAACGCATGGCCGGCCTCCTCGACGCGCAGGAGCGGAACCCCATCACTGCCGCGGCGGGGCGTTTCTGGGCCGCGCGCCTCACCGACGCGGGCATCCCGGAGGCGGGGGAGGCCGATGGCGGGGATTGACGCCAACACGCTGGCGGAGATCAAGGCGCGCACCAATCTGGCCGACCTCATCGAGGAGTACGGCGTGAGCCTGCGCCGCCAAGGTTCGACCGCCAAGGCCTGCTGTCCCTTCCACAAGGAAAAGACGCCCTCCTTCGCCGTCAACATCGACAAAGGCTTCTACAAGTGCTTCGGGTGCGGCGAGGGAGGCGACGCCATCACCTTCGTCCAAAAGATGGAGGGCCTGCCCTTCCTTGAGGCGGCGCGCAAACTGGCCGAGCGTGCCGGCGTGCCGATCGTCGACCGCTACGACCCCCAGGCCAAGCTCCGCGCCCGCCTCTACCAGATCAACCAAGAGCTCGCCGCCTTCTACCAACGTTGCCTCGCGCAGACCCCCGCCGCCCAGGAGGCGCGCGATTACCTGATGGGCCGCGACCTCTGGGGCGAGGCCACCGAACGTTTCGGCCTGGGTTACGCCCCCGACCTGCGCGGTGCCCTCCTGGAATGGGCCAAGCGCCATGGCTTCGCACCGGACGAACTCGTCGCCGCCGGCGCCCTCGCCCCACCCCGCCGCCCCGGCGATGGCTACTACGACCGCTTCCACGGCCGCCTCACCTTCCCTATCTGCGACCAGCAAGGCCGCGTCATCGCCTTCTCCTGCCGCCTTCTGCGCGAGGCCAAGCACACCGGCAAGTACGTCAACTCCCCCGAGACCGACATCTTCAAGAAGGCCCAGACGCTCTACGCCTACCACCTCGCGCGCCCCAACATCGCCAAGGCCACGCCCCGCCGCGCCATCGTCTGCGAGGGGCAGGTGGACGTCATCCGCTGCCACCTCTGCGGCTTCCCCACCGCCGTCGCCTCTCAAGGCACCGCCTTCACCGCCGAGCACGTCGCCCTCCTGCGCCGCTGCGCCGACGCCGCCGACCTCGTCTTCGACGGCGACAAGGCCGGTGTCAAGGCCGCGCTCCGCACGATGGGCCTCTTCCTCGCCGCGGGGATGCCCGTGCGCATCGTCTCCCTCCCACCCGGCGAGGATCCCGACTCCCTCCTCCGCGGCCAGGGCACCGACGCCTTCCGCGCCTGCCTCGACGCCGCCGAGGACCCCGCCCCCTACCTTGTCCGCCGCCTCCGCGAGCAAGAGGCCGCCCCCGACGCGATGGACGCCACCATGCGCATCGCCAAGGCCGCCGTCGCCACCGTCCTCGACTGCCCCGAGCCCGTCCTCACCGCCCGCTTCCTCCAAGACGCCGCCGACGCCCTCCGCCTCCCCGTCGCCACCCTCACCGCCGACATCGAGACCCTCCGCGCCGACGCCGCCGAGGCCGAACGGCGGCGCGCCGAGTTCCGCGCACGCCAAGAGACGGCCGCCCCTGCCCCACTCCCCGCCGACGACCCCGCGCCCCCGCCGCCCGAGGACGACTGGGAGGCCGACGCCCCCGGCCCCCCCTACCCCGAGGACTTCGCCGAGCCGCCCGCCGCCCCGCCACTTGCCGCGCTCGAAGCCTCCAACAACCTCGCCGGCGCCCTCTGCGAGCTCCTCGCCCACCACTTCCACGAGCGAGAGGTCATGGATTGCCTGGTGCGCCACCTGCCCCCCGCCTTCGTCCACAACCCATTCGCCGCCAAGCTCTACGACCTCGCCGTCGCCGCCGACCTCGCCCGTGCGCCCATCCTCGCCCCGCCCGAGGGCGACGACGCCTTCAACGCCTTCCTTGCCCGCCTCTTCGCCACGCCCGACCGTATTGTCGCCGGCGGCGAGGACATCACCCCCCTTGCCTACGCCCGCGACCTCGTGCGCGCCTACTGGTTGCGCGAGTATGAGCGGCGCGCCCGCGAGGTCGACCCCGACTCCGTGGAGGCCTTCACGCTCACCCAGTCGCGCAAGCGCCTCCAATCCCTCCCCTGGGAGGCCGCAGAACCCTTCATGGATGCCTTCCACCCCACCCTCCAGGCCCCCGCCGGGACAGCGTCCCGCCCCTCCATCGCCCCCACGCCCCCGCCCGAAGCCCCCGCCCCCGACGACGCGCCACTCCCCCTCTGGGAGCCGACGCCCGAACCCGAGGAAGACCTCTATGACACCCTCTGACCCCCACCCCGGCGCCGCCGCGCTCGAAGCCTGGGGCCTCGCGCGCTGCCCCCTCCGCGACCTCGCACGCCTTGAACCCGCCGCCGCGCGCCTCTCCGCCGCCTTCACCGACGCCCGCCCCGGCGCCTTCGCCGCCTACCTCGACGACCCCGACGCGCTCACCGCCTACGCCCTCGCCTTCGCCCCCCAGACCTACGCCCGCGCCCGGGCCGCCATCGAGGGCATCCTTGCCCGACTCCCCCCCTTCCCGGAGCGGCCCCTGCGCGTGCTCGACCTCGGCTGCGGCCTCGGCTCCGCCGCCCTCGCCGCCCGCGACCTCCTGCCCCGCGCCGAATGCGTCTGCGTCGACTGGTCGCAGGCCGCCCTCCGCGCCGCCGCCGAGCTGATCCCCGGCGCGGAGACCCACCGCGGCGACCTGCGCGATTACGTCCCCAAAGGCCGCTTCGACCTCATCCTCGTCTCCTTCGCCTTCAACGAGGCCTTCCCCGAGCCCGAGGCCGCCCTCGCCGCCATCCGCCGTTGGGTCGCCGCCCTCGCCGAGGACGCGCCCGCCTTCCTGCTCCTGCTCGAACCCGCCGACCGTGCCGCCGCCCCACGCCTCCACGCCCTCCGCCGCCGACTCCCCGACCTCCCGCTCTACGCACCCTGCCCCCACGGCGGCCCCTGCCCCATGCTCCCCGACCGCGACGGCATCTGCCACGACGTCCGCCGTTTCCGCCCAGGCCGCCCCATGACCCTCCTCCTGCGCCGCCTCCGCCGCACCGTCAGCGACGTGAAGTACGCGCTCCTGGCCTTCGGCCGTCCCGGAGGCCCCCAAGCCGACGGCTTCGGCGACCCCGAGTTCCTCCGCATGGTTGGCCCGATGGACAAGGCCAAAGGCATCCTCACCTGCCGTGCGTGCATGGGCGATGGCGCGCTCCTGCGCGTCGAACTCCCCGCCGCCGCGCTTCCCACCCCGCGCCGACACGCCCTGCTCGACCGTCAGCGTGGCGACTGCGCCTGGCTCGACGGCCCCACCGACATTCGCCGCCGCGTCTCCGGCGGGACCGTCCAGCGCACCGCGGACCTCCGCTTCGCCGATGAGCCGCCACCCACCCTCGACGACCTCGACGGCTTCTCCTTCTCCATCTGACATTCCCCGCCGAACACCTCCACGCAAGAGGGGGGCGGGCCGCAAGGCCCGCCCCCCTCTTTTTTTGTACCCTATCGGGAGGTCAACGAAGGCCGAGGCGGTAACCGGGGGTCGGGGGAGGGAGGAGCCAGAGGCCGTCGGGGCGCACCTCCAGGCGGTCGGCGGGGAGGAAGCGGAGGGCCGGGTCGATGGCGGGGCAGGCGAGGATGCGGCCGGGGGCGACGCCCTCCACGCGCACGGTGACGGTGGTGGTGGGCGAGGGCGCGGAGGCTCCGACGGGAAGGCTGTCGGGCAGAAGGTCGGCGACATCCACGGTCGCAGCGTCGGCCTGAGGCGCACCGAGGGTGGGATCGAGGACGGCGCCCTCGGCGAAGCGCACGGCGGCGGCTTGGCCTTGGCCGCCGAAGGCGGCGCCAGGGGCGACGGCGACCGTGCCGGAGGTGGCGCCATCCAAACAGAGGGTACCGGCGAGGACACGAAAATCGGCCTCGGAATCCATCGAGGTGAGGCGGACGGCGCCGGGACCATCCTTGCGGACGGTGCCATCCTTGAAGGCGCAGGCGAAGGCCCCGGCGCGGAGGACGTAGGCGGTGGCGGTGGCGTCGCAACGGAGGGCGGCTGGCTCGGAGGCGGGGGCGTAGGCCACGACCACCTCGCCTGCGGCGTCGGGCAGATCGCGGAACCACGGATCGCCGCCGACCTCGGCGTTGGCCCAGTTGGCGGGGTCGGCCCACTCGCCGCCGTCGGGGTTGGCCCATTGCCAACGGTCAGGGGCCTCGCCTTCGAGGGCGAAGGCGTTGAAGTTGCCGGTGCCGCCGCTGGAGGAGACGGTGATGGCGTCGCGGCCGCTGAAGGTAACGGCGAAGACGAGCCAAGCGCCGGCGTCGGTGTTCTGGGTGAGGGTGGCGACGGCGCCCGCGGCATTCTCGGCGTAGGCCAGGGTCGCGCCCTCGACGGCGTAGACGGAGGCGACGTTCCGCCAAGCGTTGCCGCGGCCGGCGAGGACGGAGAGCGTGTAGGTGGCCCGGGGGTCGAGGCCGGAGAGCGTGAAGGCGCAGCCCCCGCCGTCCTGGTTGAGGACGTAGCCATGCTCGGAGCCGGTGGTCATCCCTTGCGGGAAGTCCTTGGCGCGGTTTGGGAACTGCGCGGCGGTGAGGACGCCGGGCGCGCCGCAGAGGGTGCCCTGGCAGGTGAGGGCAATCGCGGAGGGGGTGCCATCGGCCAAGACGAGGGCGGAGGATCCGGCGGCGGCAACGCGGTTCCACGTATGTTCGCCCCCACCCTTCCACCAACGGCCCCCGACGGCGCCCGACTCGGCGGCGAAGGTACAGAGCAATGGCGGCAACGTCTCCGCGCAAAGGACGCTGGGCAGGGCGATCAGCAAGGCGGCAAGAATACGCATGACGGGGACTCAGTTGCGGAGGGTGAGGCCGGGGGCGGCGGAGGCGGCGGGAAGCGACACCTCGTCGGGCCAGGGGACGGCCGCGCCGGTGGCTTGGACGATCGGCATCTGCGCGCCGCGCTCGCGGAGGAGGCGGCCCATCTCCCGACGGAGACGGTCGACCTCCTCGGGACGCTCGGCGGCGAGGTTGCGGCTCTCGGAGAGGTCGGTGGGCAGATCGTAGAGCTCGAAGGACTGGTCGCTGTGCTGATAGATCAGTTTCCAGCGGCCCAGGCGGAGGGCGGAGTAGTAGTTGTAGGCCTTGCCCGCGGGCCCCTCGCCCCACTTGTTGGGGTAATGCCAGAGAAGGGGACGCGCCGCGCCGTCGGAACGAACGGTGCTGCGCCGGCCGAGCGCCACGGGCAGGAAGCTGGCGCCGTCCAGCACCTGACGCAACGGGCCATCCGCATAGACGCCCTCGGGCGTCTCGGCCAGCTCCGCCTGGGCGGGGAGGGGGACACCGGCGGCCTCCAGCAAGGTGGGGTAGAAGTCCTCGATGATCACCGGCTCCTCGCTGACGCTGCCGGGGGCGACGTGCCCGGGCCAGGCGACGATGAGCGGCTCGCGCGTGCCGCCCTCGTAGCAGGAGCCCTTGCCGGCGCGGAGGGGGGCGTTGGCGTTGGCGAGGCGGCCGGAGACCGAGAGCCCGCCATTGTCGGCCATGAAGACGACGAGGGTGTCGTCGGCCACGCCCAACTCCTCCAACAGGTCGAGCAACTTGCCCAACGAGGCGTCCATCCCCTCGATGAGGGTGGCGTAATTGCGCTCGGTGGCGTTCCAGGCCAGGCCGTCGTTGGGGTTGGGGTTGCGGGCGTCCCGGGCCACCTCCTCGCTGTCGGAGCGCGACCGGTCCCAGGCGCGGGCATTGTCGAGGGGGGAGTGGACGGCGTAGTGGGCCATGTAGAGGTAGAAGGGGCGGTCGGGCTCGGCCGCATGGGTGCGGCGCACCTCGCGCAACGCCATGTCCGTCAGCGCGTCGGTCAGGAAGACGTCGTCCTCGTAGTAATTGTTCTCGTCCAGCCCCGGGGTGGCGAAGTCGGCGTTCGTGGCGTTGCCATACTGCGCGTCGCCGCGGTAATTGGCCGGGCCGCCACGCTCGGCGCCCGCGATGTTCACCTCGAAGCCGAAGGCGCGTGGGTCGGCGCCGGGCGAGGTGGGGGTGGCCTGCACCTTGTAGCTCTTGGGCGTGCCGCTGCCCCAATGGGCCTTCCCCACGTGGATGGTGCGGTAGCCCGCGCGGCGCAGCAGCTCGGGGAAGGCCAAAGCGTTGGTGAAGGGCACCGAAAGGTTATAGGCATAGGCCCCCTCCGCCGCGCCGAAGGTCGGCTGGTAATACTTGCCCTGCGCGTCCACCCGCCACGGCGGCTGGCAGGAACCCGTCTTTTCCGTGCCCTGCGGCTGGAGGCCGTTCGCCCCCCAACGCGGCGACCGCAACCCCTCGCCCGAGGTGGAGAGGCGGTTGGCCTGATCCACGCCCAGCGTCCAATCCGTCACGCGATGGCGCGCCGCGTTCATCCCGCTCATCAGCGAGCACCGCGAAGGCGAGCAGACGGCGCAGGCGTAGGCCTCGGTGAAGCGCATCCCCTGCGCCGCCAGCCGCTCCATGCTCGGCGTCCGCCCCGCGTAACGCGCGTTCAGCCGCGTCCGCACCCACTGACCGTTTCGCCGCAGGAAGGGCACCGACGTGTCCTGCCAGCCCATGTCATCGACCATGAAGAGCACGATGTTCGGCCTCCGGCTTCCTTGCCCCAAGGCCCGCCCCGCCGCCAACGCGCCGACCCCCGCCCCCAACAACCCCAAAAACGACCGCCTCGAAACCATCGCGCACCCTCCCCTGCCTTCCAAAAAGGGGCGCCCCGACGGGACGCCCCCCATAACATTCACTGAAACCGACGCGAGGCCACCCTCACGCCACGCGGCGGCGGAGCGCCATGCCCGCCACGCCCAGCGCCAGCAACGCCAACGCCGTCGGCTCCGGGATGACATTCGCGCGGATCCCGTCCACCGTGATGTCAGCGGCCAGCACCGCATCGTCCGTCTCGTAGAGCTCCCACGTGCCATTGTAGGCACTGCCACCGTCGAAGTTCTCGCCGTAGACGATGTAGGTCAGCGGGTCCGTGTCCGCCCCGAAGGAGGCCGTGCCGATCTGCGTGCCATCCAGATAAAAGGTGATCGTGGCGGCGCCATCCGCGCCACGGGCGATCGTGAGCGCCAAGGCCGCGCTGCCGCTATTGGTCATCCCCGGCTTCCCACCCTCTGTCAGGTCGGCGAAATCGGTGATGTCTCCACCATTGACCTGATACTTGAAGGTCGAGGTGCCGTCGCCGTCGCCCTGCTGCTTGATGAAGACCTTGGGATCCTCGTTGTGGTTGTTGCCCTTGCCGGAGCTGATGGCGAAGAGCGTCTTGGCGGAGTCGGTGGACAAGTTGCTGACGCCCGAGACGATCAGGGCGTAAGTCTTCGTCTCGCCCACCGCGCACGTATGGCTCGTGCCCGAGAGGTCGAGAGCGCCGGCGGAGCTTCCTCCGCCAATCGCGTTCCAACTCACGGTCGCGGCCTGCGCCGCGCCCATCAAACAAGCCGCGACAGCGGCCGCAAACAGTTGCTTCTTCATCTGCCTGTCTTCCTTTCTGACGCATAAAGTACCACCCCCCCCCCGACTTGTCAAGCATTTTTCTAACGTTTCGGAAACAATCCGGCCACCCGCCGGTTATTGACAGGCCCTGTCGACAATTTTGGATCGGCGGCTGATCCGGGTCGGGTGAGCCGCCGATCCACCTTGGATCAGCCGCCGATCCTCGGAGACCGCCCCTGGGGCCCCCCGCCGCCCCCGGCGCAAACGGATTGTCGCGCGCACCGCCGCTGTGTTATAGTAATGCGGAACGCCGGGGTCGGCCCGGCGCGAGAAAAGGAGTTTGCGATTATGGCACGTTTCACTTTGCCCCGTGATATTTACTTCGGCCCCGGCGCGATGAAGGAGTTGGCGGTTCTCGGCAAGACCCGCAAGCACGCCTTCGTGGTAACCGGCGGCCAGTCCATGCAGCGGTGCGGCGCGCTCGGCCGCCTCGACGCCATCCTCAAGGAGGCCGGCCTGGCCGTCACCCACTTCGAGGGCGTGGAGCCCGACCCCTCGGTCGAGACCGTCATGAAGGGCGCCGCGGCCATGCGCGAGGCCCAGCCCGACGTCATCGTCGCCATCGGCGGCGGCTCGCCCATCGACGCGGCCAAGGCCATGTGGGTCTTCTACGAGCATCCCGAAAAGACCTTCGAGGACATCAAGGACCCCTTCACGATGCCCACGCTGCGCAACAAGGCGATCTTCGTGGCCATCCCCTCCACCTCCGGCACCGCCACCGAGGTCACCGCCTTCTCCGTCATCACCGATTATTCCACCAAGGTCAAGTATCCCCTGGCGGACTTCGAGATCACCCCCGACGTGGCCGTGGTGGACAGCGACCTGGCCGAGACCATGCCCCCGAAGCTGACGGCGCACACGGGGTTGGACGCCCTCACCCACGCCATCGAGGCCTACGTGGCCGCGCTCCGCAGCCCCTTCTCCGACCCGTTGGCCCTCAAGGCCATCCAGATGATCGACGACGACCTCGTGGCCTCCTACAACGGCGACCTGGCCGCCCGCGGGCGGATGCACATCGCCCAGTGCCTCGCCGGCATGGCCTTCTCCAACGCCCTGCTGGGCATCACCCACTCCATCGCCCACAAGATCGGCGCGCAGTTCCACCTCCCCCACGGCCTCTGCAACGCCATCCTCCAGCCCTTCGTCATCCAGTTCAACCGCAAGGCCTGCGAGAGCCGCTACGCCGACATCGCCCGCGCCCTGGGCCTGCCCGGCGCCACCGAGGCCCAGCTCGTGAACGTCCTCATCGGCAAGATCGAGGCCCTCAACGACGAGCTCGACATCCCGCCGACCCTCGAGGCCGCCGGCGTCTCCCGCGAGGTCTTTGACGAGCACCTGGACTTCATCGCCAAGAACGCCGTGTTCGACCCCTGCACCGGCGCCAACCCCCGCAAGACCGAGGCCGAGGACATCCGCAAGATCCTCCTCGCCGCCTACGATGGCACCGCCGCCCAGATCAACTGGTAAGCCGACGATGGCAAACAAAAAAGCCCCCGACCGGACGGTCGGGGGCTTTTTCATGCACAGGCTCACCGCAGGAAGGGCGAGGGCAGGATGTGGGTGCGCTCGGCCTCGGCGCGCCAGCGGGCGGCCATGCGGCGGACGCGGTCGGGCTGTTCGGCGGCAAGGTCGCGCAACTCGTTGCGGTCGGTGGCGAGATTGTAGAGCTCCCACTTCCCCTTCGGGCCCTTGGCCACGAGCTTCCAGTCGCCCTCGATGAGTGCGCGGTTGCCCTCGTGCTCGAAGAGCAGCGGGTGGGCGCGTTCGGACAGGGGGCGGCCTTGGAAGAGCGGCAGGAGGGAGACACCCCCGGGCGGCGGGAAGTCCTCGGGGAAGGGGCGGCCCGTGAGGTCGGGCAAGGTCGCCATCACGTCCACCAGATGGGCGGGCGCGCGGCACCACTCGGCGGTGGGTTTGATGACGGCGGGCCAGTGGGCGATGAAGGGCGTGGCGATGCCGCCCTCGTGGACCCAGTGCTTGTACTCGCGGAAGGGGGTGTTGGAGACGGCGGCCCAGGCCTTGCCATAGCCGCAGCGGGTCTCGGGGCCGCCGGGCATGGGCGGGGGCGGATTGCGGGCGGTGGCCTCGGCGCAGGCGCCGTTGTCCGAGAGGAAGAGGATCAGCGTGTCGTCGAGGATGCCTTCCGCGCGGAGGGCGTCGACGATCCGGCCAACGGCGGCGTCGAGCTCGGCCACCTGCGCGGCGTAGACCTCCATGCACCGGGCCTCGAAGGGCTTGCGGCGCACCTTCGCCCAAGCGGGGAGCGGCGGCAGGGGCGTCTCCTGCGGGATGAGGCCGAGGCGTTTCTGCTTCTCCAGACGGGCGGCGGCGATGGCCTCGTAGCCGGCGTCGTAGCGGCCCTTCTGGCGGGCGATGGCCGCCTCGGGAGCTTGGAGGGGCAGGTGCGGCGCGGTGGGGGCGAAGTAGAGGAAGCAGGGGCGGTCCTTGGGGCGGGCGCGGAGGTAGGCGACGGCCTCGTCGGCGCAGGCGCGCGTGAAGTAGTAGGTCGGGTCGGCGGCCTTGCCGCCGGGGATGAAGGCGTCGTCGCGGACAAGGCTCTCGGTGCGGAAGTAGCTGTCGGCGCCCTGGAGTTTGCCATAAAACCGGTCGAAGCCGCGATGGCAAGGCCAGTTGGCCTTGGTGAAATCCGGGGCGGAGGGGTCGGTGTGCCGCGTAACGTGCCATTTGCCGATGGCGCAGGTGGCGTAGCCCGCGGCACGGAGTGCCTCGGCCAAGGTGCGCGTCTCGGGGCGGAGGTCGCCCGCATACCAACCGTTGATGAAGTACTGCGCGCTCCAACGGGCGTTGCTGGCCATGTGGCCGATGCCTGTCTGGTGGGGCCATTGGCCGGTGAGCAGACTGGCGCGGGCGGGGCAGCAGCGCGCGGCATTGCGGAAATGCGAGAGGCGCAGGCCCCCGGCGGCGAGCGCGTCAAGGTTCGGCGTGGGGATCTCCCCGCCGTAGCAGCCGATGTCCGAGAAGCCCAGGTCGTCGGCCAGCACCAGCACGATGTTCGGCCTCGGCGCCTCCGCGGCACGGAGCGGCAGGGCGGCGGCGGCGCCTGCGGCGGCCAAGGCCCGCAGGAATTGTCGGCGCGTCATTGGAATGGCTCCCGCACCAGGGTGCCGTCGGCCTCCTGGGCCTTGATGACCTCCACGCGCCGCTGCACCTCGGAGAGCTTGGCGTTGCAGAAGGCCACCAGCCGGCGGCCCTCCTCGAAGGCGGCGATCATGTCGTCGAGCGGCATCTGCCCGGCCTCCATGCGCCGAACCAACTCATCGAGGCGCGCGGAGGCCTCCTCGAAGGTCTTGGGGGCCGCGTTCTGTTTGGGCGCATCTTCCATCTCAGTCCCTCCCATCCGGGGTTGTCTCCGCGGCGGCCTCCGACGGATACCGCTGGGCGAACTCGTTTTGCAGGGTGTCGGCCTCGTCGGAACGCCCCTGCCCGCGCAGATTGGCGATGGCGGCGCGGAAGGCGGCGGGGACGAGCGTCTTGTCGTCGTAGAAGATGATGAGGCTCATGTTCGCGCGGAGCGCCTCGTCGCGCAGCCCCAAGGCATCGCAGGCGGCGGCGAGGCCCGCATAGGCCTGGGCGCGCGCCAAGCGACCCTCCGGCGTGTCGTCCGCCCGCTCGATGGCCATGCGGAAGGCCGCGCGGGCGCGGTCGTTCGCGCCCTCGGCGGCGCACAGACGGCCAAGGCCAACGGCGGCG
>CASEMS010000007.1 GCA_949288955.1 uncultured Lentisphaeraceae bacterium | reverse complement strand
GTCGGAGACCGCCGCGCCCGCGCACGGGGCCTCGCCCGCGTCCCGCTTGCCATTGCCGTCTGAGTCCCAGAAAACCGTGCCGGAGACGGCCGCGGAGGCGGGGTCGAGGTAGGCGCTCTCCCAGTAGGGCACGGCGCGGGCGCGGCGTTCGGGCGCGTAGAGCGCGGCGAGGGCCATGTCGTCGCCGGAGGCGCGGGCGCGGTCGAGCGCGGCGTATTCGCCGGGGTCGAGGGGGCGGTCGTGGGCGACGGGCGCGGTGATGGCGCCGTCGGGGCCGAGGAGGTAGTCGCGGCCGTTGGGGAGGGTGCGCACGGCGTGGTCGTTGTCCTGGCCGGTGGCGCGGGCGTAGGCAAGCGCGCTTTGGGCGCGGCGGCGGCGGTCGCTCCGCGCGATGATTTCGTCGAGGGTGGGCATGGTGTTCGCTCCTTTCGTTCGCTTCGCTCGCTTCAGTCGCTCACGGAAGTTTGGATGTTCGGAGGTTTGGAGGCGTGGAGGGGCGCATGAGGTTGGCGCCCGTCCCGTCGCCGGCGGCGACGGATTGCCCGACGGGGCGTGGGGCGGAGCCCCACCAAAACGCAACCAAGCATCCAAACATCCAAGCCTCCAAACTTCCCGCCGGGTTCGGCGGCGTCAATCGCCGTCGAACCCGGCGACCGCGCAGCGGTCGAAGGCGCCGGTGCCGCCGCAGTATTGCTCGCGGAGGGCGTCGAGGGCCTGCTGGCAGCGGCCCCAGGCGCGTTCGCGGCCCTGGTCGTCCTCGAGGAAGGCGGCGCGGACGTGGAGGCGGAGGCACTCGAGCATGAAGGCGGGGATGACCTGGCGCTCCCAGGCGAGGCGCTCGCAGGCGCCGCCGGGCTCGTCCCGGGTGCTTTCGGCGACGCAGCGCCAGGCGTCGCCGTCGTGGAGGGCGAGGTCGCCGTAGAGGTAGGTCTGGCCGGAGGCCCAGGCTTCGTGGGTGACCTGCGGGGGCTCGGGGAGGTAGCGGACGACGACGCTCTCGGGGGCGGAGGGCGGGAGGCGGACGCGGGTGGCGCCGCCGCCGGGCACGTCGCCCATCCAGGCGCAACCTTCGAGGGGCTCGGCGCCGGGGACGAGGCGCGGGTCGCGCGCGAAGGCGAAGGTGGCCAGGTCCACGCCGCGGATGCCGATGCGGTGGGGGTGCCAGGGCTGGTCGAGGGCGACGAACTTGGCCACGTCGGCCAGGTCGAGTTTGCGCCAGCCGTCGCCCGCGCCGGGGGCGTCCTCGGGGGCGTCGCGCGTGGCGCGCCAGTAGGCGCCCTCGCACCAGCACTCCTGACCCTCGACCCAGGGGGCGCCGGCGGACCAGGGCGGGCGGTACCACCGGCGCTCGTGGACCATGAGCTGCGGCCAGCGGGCCTTGGCCCAGACGGCGCGCAGCGCGTCGTTCACGGCGTCGGCGAGGCGCTCGGCGAAGGCGTTGCCCTGCGGCAGGGCGCCGGTGTAGCCGATGGCGGCGGCGCAGCGGCGCAGCAGTTTCTCGGCGGGGATTCGTTCGATCATGGCTCGCTCACTCCTTTCAGTCGTTCGTTCGCGGAAGTTTGGATGTTTGGACGCTTGGAGGCTTGGCGCCTTTTCCGGTGGGGCTCCGCCCCACGCCCCGTCGGCCTCATCGCCGCCTGCGGCGGCGGGACGGGCCCCAACCTTTGGCGCTCCTCCAAACTTCCAAGCATCTAAGCCTCCAAACTTCCGAGGGGCGCCACCGCGGGGCTGCCCGTCTTGCCGAGCTCGGCGTTGGGGCCGAACTGGTCGGCCTGTTGGCGGAGGGCGGCGACCCACTCCTCGGCGAAGGCGCGGGCCTCGGGGGCCATGTCGTCGAGCGCGGCGGGGTTCTCCTGGGTGAGGCGCTCCCAGAAGGCCAGGCGGGCGGCGTAGTCCCAGTTGCCCTCCACGTCCATCTGCGGGCGGAGCCCGGCCTTGATGGCCACGAAGTTGGCCTGCTCGTCCTGCAGGTCCCGGGTCTTGCTGGCCTGGAGGGTGCGGAGGGCCTCGTCGCCCACGTCGGGGAAGAGGGCGTGGACGGCGGCGCGGAGGATGGGGGCGGTGTCCACCTGGCGCTGGCGGTCCATGGGGCCGAGGATCTGGCCGAAGGCCTGCACCTTGTCGATGACGGACTTGGCGATGAGGTCGTCGACGTTCACCTCGAGCTGGAGGGCGTAGTGGCCCTCGATGTCCTCGCGCAGGCCCGGGAGGGCGGCGTCGCGCCCGAGGATCTGGGAGAGGAGGCCGTCGGAGGCGTTGGCCTGGGTGACGGAGAGGAGGGCGGCCAGGAGCTCGCGCAGGCCGTCGAGCACGCCGGCCATGCGGCTGCGGCGGCGGATGGCCACGCTCTCGGGGTCGCCCTGCTGCGTCTGCATCCCGAAGTAGTCGAAGAGGTCGTCGCGCAGGCGCTTGACTTCGTTGTTGCCCTGCGCGGGGTAGGCCGGCGGCTGGAGGAACTTGATCTCGGAGGAGGGGCGCAGGTTGATGACGGCCAGCGGGTTGAGCGTCACATTGGTGTCGGCGCCCTTGACGATGGCGGGGGGCAGGCCGCCGATGATGGCGTTGTCGCTGCCCACGTCGGCCAGCTTCTTGGCCAGGTCGCAGGCCGCGCCGGCGAGCTCGGCGATGCCGCGGCTGGCCAGCAGGCTCTCGCCGTTGCGCTCGCGCGCCAGGAGCACGGCGGGGAAGCGGCCGCGGCGGCCGCGCACCAGCTCGCGTCCGCAGGCGGTGAGGCCGGGGGCGGCGCAGATCACCGTCTGCCAACGCGCCAACGCGCCGTCCTCCCCCTCCTCGACGGTGTGGCACCAGACGAGGTGGACGAGGTCGCGCCGGTCGTTGGCGGCCACGGGCTCGTCCTCGAAGGTGGCGACGGCCTGGCCCTTGTGGGCGATGGCGGCCTCGACGAAGGCGTCGGACCAATCGCCCGCGCGGGCCAGGTCGAGCAGGCGGGGGACGGAGACCCACTCGGCGCGGAACCAGGGGCTGGCGAAGTCGAGGTCGTCGCAGAGGCGGGGGATGACGAAGTCGGTGCCATACTGCCAGGCCTTGAGGGTGGGCCCCTCGTCGAAGCCCACCACGTCGGGCCACTCCACCTCCGCCTCGTCGCGGAAGGCCAGGAGGATGCGCCGGGCGCGGGCGGGGGGCAGCCCCAGCGCGCCGGCCAGCGCCACCTCGGCGCGCGGGTCGGGCAGGCCTTGGGCGAGGCCCTCCAGGAGCGTCTCGGCGGTGAGCGAGGCGTCGGCCCGCAGGATGGCCTGGGCGGCCGCCTCCAACGTCAGGCGGCGGGGCCCGAGGATGGGGCGGCGCTCCCAGCCCACGCCCATGAGGGCGACGGCCGGGGTGTCCACCAGCAGGTAGGTGGCGGCGATCCACAGCTGGCGCCCCCACTCGGCGCCCAGGTGGCCGATGGCCCAATCGAGCAGGCGCGTGAGGGCGGCGGCGCGCCGCTCGGCCTCCTCGCCCCCGCCGATGGGGCGGACGCGCCGCTGCGCGCGGCGCGCCAATTCGAGGATGAGGCTGCGCTCCGCGTCGGCGATCTGGTCGCCCCAGCGGATGGCGTTGTTGGCCGCGCCCTTGAAGGGGCGCACGCGCAGGCCGTCGCGCCGGGCGCGCTTGACGCCGTCGCACCCATAGGGCCCCAGCGCGGCGAAGCGCCGCCGCAGCGCCGCGCGGCGGGCGGTGAGCTCCGTGGCGTCGCCGCAGAGCTCCGTCAGCCGCGCACGCAGGGCGGCTTCCTCTTCCTCGGTGATGGCGTGTCGCGTGCCTAGCCTTTTCATGCTTTGCTCCCTCCGGTCGCTCGCGGAAGTTTGGATGTTTGGAGGCTTGGAGGCTTGGTTCGCCCCTACGGGGCGCTTGATGGAAGTTTGGAGGTTTGGATGCTTGGAGGCTTGGTTCCGTGCGGGTGGGGCTCCGCCCCACGCCCCTTCGCTTGGCTGCGCCCCTGCGGGGCGAAGGGCGAAGTCGTTTGACCGTCGCCGTCAGGCGACAGGCCGGGCCTCAACCTCCGAGGCTCCTCCAAACTTCCAATCATCCAAACCTCCAAACTTCCCGAAGGCTTCCGCTCACGCGGAAGCCTTCGTCACGCGGAAGCTGCCCAGCAGGCCGGTGCAGTTGAGGCGGAACATGGCGTGGTGGTAGCCGCGCGGGCCGCCGCCGTTGTCCAGGCGCGAGGTCTGGTCGAAGTGCGTCACCGGCTGGGCGAACTCGAGCTGGAAGTGCTCGGGCTCGATGAAGGCGCCGGACCAGCCGCTGAGCGTGCCGGGCTCCAGGGTGGAGGTGTCGCAGTCCAGGCCGTCGAGCGCGATGAGCTTGACGTCGCCGACGTCGTACTTCAGGAAGTCGACCATCTGCGTGATCTCGCGCACGGGGTTCTTCGCGTCGGTGACCGTGGTGATGCGGCCGAGGAAGTCGGCGAAGGCCAGCTTCAGGTTCAGCCCCACGAAGCCGGTGAGGTGCAGCGCACGCCCGGCGTTCTGGCGGGCCTCGAGGAGCTTGGCCTTGAAGTCCTCCTCCGTCAGCTCGCCGGCCTTGGCGATGGAGAGCTCGGCCACGGGGCGGAAGGCCTCGGGCACGTCGTGGACGGTGTGGGCGGAGCTCTGCAGCCAGCACATCAGGCCGCGGGTCTTGGTCACCGTGGCGGTGGTGCTCTGGGCCACGGCCTCCTGGCGGGAGCCGATCACGTGCTCGATGGAGCGCATGAAGTCCTGCGCGTCGCGGCGGATGAGGTTCTTGAGCTCGTCCTCCTGGATGCGCCCGCCCTTGAGGATCACCGCCTCGCGGCTGATCTGGTAGCCGTTGGAGCGGGCGTTCTCCAGCATGGAGCTGATGATCTGGTTGGCCTGGTGGTCGTAGTCGGCGGTCTTGTCGACGCCCTCGGCCACGGCGTTGTAGTTCTTGACCTGCTTGCCCTCGAGCTCGTTCTTGCGCTCCCAGGCGTTCACGGCCTTCATGCCGGGGTAGCTGCGCTTGAGGTTGTTGATCAGCACCAGCTCCTCGGGCTTGTGGCGGATGAGCGCCTCGGTGTAGTCGTCCTCGCGGCCGAGCCGCTCGGAGAAGTAGAAGATGTCAGTGGCCATGGGGCTCACTCCTTTCGCTTTGCTTCAGTCGTTCGGGAAGTTTGGGAGTTTGGAGGCTTAGAGGCTTGGCCGCGCCCCTGCGGGGCGACGATGGGAGGAGGCTCGGCCCAACCGTCGCCGTCAGGCGACAGCCCGGGCTCCGACCTCCGACGCTCCTCCAAACCTCCAAACATCCAAGCCTCCAAACTTCACTCGGCGCCGCCCTTGCGGCGCCGCACCATCCGGGTGAGGATGGCGTCCAGCGGGTCTTCGCCCGCGTCGCGCGCGGGGCGCGTGCGGGCCAATCCGTTCACGTCGCCGCGGCGCACCCGCGCCGGGCGGCCCGCGTCGCCGCGGGGCTTGCTCTCGGCCGCCTTGGCCTTGGGGGCCTTGGCGGCGCGCGCGGCCTGCGCCTTCTCGGCGGCGAGGCCGAGCTTGACGAGCGCCAGCGTGCGGCGGCGCAGGCGTTCGCCCACCTCGCCGTGGCGCTCGCGCAGGTCGCGGGCGCGGCGCTCCTGCTCGCGCAGGCTTTTGCGCAGCTGGGCGCGGGTGACGGTGCGCCCGTCCAGCTCCGTCTCGCTCTCGCCGTTGTCCTCCAGCTCCTCGAGGAGGTCGCGGAGGGCCTCGGCGCCGCGCTCGGCCTCGTCGAGGTCGCGCAGGCCCTTGGCCTCGCGCTCGCCGATGAGGTCGGGCAGGATGCCGTGTCGCTCGGCCAGGGCGCGGTAGAGGGCCGGGCTCTCGGCGCGGTCGCGCAGGCGCGCCACCTCGTCCTCGAGTTCCTTGGCCCGCGCCTCGGCTGCGCGCCGCTTGGCCGTAACCTTGGCCAGGCGTTTGCGCACGCCCTGGGGCAGCGCGCCCTCGCCCTCGTCCTCGGCGTCGTCGTCCTCGGCCTCGCCGTCGTCCGTGGGGTCTTCCCCCTCCTCCGCGGCGTCAGGGTCGGGGTCGCCCTCGGGCGTCCCCTCCGCGGGATCCTCCTCGTCCGCCCCGTCCGGGGTGGGCTCGGTCTCGTCCAGCATCTCGTCATCGTCTTCCATGTTTCGCTCCGTGTCCGGATGGCCCGCCGTTTCGGGAGGCTTGGATGTTTGGAGGCTTGGAGGCTTGGCCCCAGGCGCAAACGGCCCCTTTGCCGGCTTTTGGGGCGGCGGTGCTCCCCAACCCGTGCCTCTGTTATCGCAAATCCACGCGCGCCCGTGGGCGTTTCCGGCGCACAAAATCGGGATGTCCGGATTATTTTGCGGGAAGTTTGGCGGCTTGGCTGCGGGCACGGTTTGACAACGCCCCCCGCAGGCTTTATAATCACACCGTTCTTGTTTTTCGCAGGAGTGTGCGCGGTTTGGCCGCGAATTGGCCGCAAGGATATGGTTATGGACGTTATGCCGGAAAAGTTGAATCATCCTCCCGTGGTGGAGGCTATCGCCTCTTTCCGCCTGTCCGCCCCTCTCACCAACGTGACGGAATGGCCGGATGCGCCGCTCGGACCCGCGTTCCGTGCGCCTGTGCCGATTCGCAACGCCGAGGAACGGCAAATCGGCGTTCAATTCGCGCCTGCCTCCGGGGAGGCCGGATTTGCGCGTTTTCTCGACTCCGGCTTTTTCTTTCATCTTGCCTCCCCATATCCCGGGTTCGATGCCTTCATAGAGAAGCTTTCCCCGGCATTCGACGCTTACGTGGACTGGGTTGCGAGATACGGCAACGCGCGTTTTCGCCAAATCGGGATCCGAAACATCAATGGCCTGACCGTTCCAACAGGTTGGCGTTGGAGCGACTTGCTGCAAGGCTTTTCCGGACGCGAAATCCGGGGTGATGTCACGCATTTTATCGCGGAAGAGGAACATCGTCTCCAAATCAAGGGCGGGTTGACCGTTACTTGCGCGGCCGCGAGCATCTTCAAGCAAGAAGAGGGGAAAGAGCCACTCGTTGTCTTGGATGTGTCCGTAGTCTCACCCGCCTCGCTTGACTTGGGAGCCCACGACGCCTTGGCGTTGTTGCGCGACCTGCGCCCAATCAAAAACGCCTTGTTCTGGGACAATCTCACGCCATGTGCGCGGGAGGTGTTGCGATGACACCCATCGCTTCCATCGCGCCGCGCATCGTCCCCGATTGGCTCTTGCCTCAAGAGCGGAAGACGCAGGAAGCGTTGCCGGCCGAGGCGTTCTGGGAAACGTTGCGCCTCTTCCAGGCCATTGACGACCTTGTACGCACCCACGCCGAGGCGGACTGGGATGGCTACGGTTCGCCACCGCTCTCTCCGCGCGCCGCCGAAACAGCCAAACAGCTCGTCGCGGCCCTGCCCGACGGGCTCCCGTTTCCGGAACCCTGCCCAGAGCCGGGCGGTGGCATCGGACTGGATTGGTATGTTTCCCCAGGTATGATTTGCTCCGTCAGTTGCGCGGAAGACGGCTCTTGCACTTACGCCGCGCTCATGGGAGAAGACGCCGCTTCCGGCTCCTTCACGTTCCGGAGGGACGAGGCGTTCCCGGACGGATTGGCCCGTTACATTCGCGAGGTGTCTCGGCATGCCTGAAAACACCAAGCCCACGCTTTGGCCCGCTGAAATCCCCAATGGCTTCGCGGCTAGGTTTGTTTATGACCCCGCGCTTCTGCGTAAGGACGGCACCGTCAATGCACGAGCGTTTCTTCCGTGCGCCGTGAATGGCGTGTGGGAAAGTTCCGTTTGCCTGCACGATATGCTTGGTGAACGTTCCGTCGCGCAGACAGGTATTGCCATCGGCAAAAAACGCAAACGCCCCCTCGCGGGCTGGGCCGATTTCCCTGTCGCGGACGTTCCGGGGGCAACAGGCAATCGGCTTCGCGTGGAGGCTTCTCCGTCCAGAGACAACCCCAGGCACGCCAACATCCTCGGATGGGGCGACAAAGCCGGGCATCTCATGTTGGCGACCCGACTTGCCGAAATCGCGCAGGCGTGCTGCTTCCCATAAGCATACGCGAGGACTTCATTCACCGTGGCGGTGTGCCGATTTGGCATACCGCCACCCCTAATCGTCCCCCCAGTCCATGTCGAGGGTTTCGTGGCGGGGGGCGGGGGCGTGGGCGCCGGGGCCGCAGGTGGGCGCGTCGAGGGCCGGGTCGGGCCGGTCATCCAGGAGGCCGCTCTCCAGGCCGTAGCGCAGGCAGTCGATGGGCTCCTTGCAGGCACCCTTCTGGCCGTCGGCGCCGGTGAGGTGCCCCAGGGCGAAGATCGTGTTCTTGCAGGAGGCGGCCACGAAGAGGCGCCTCCCGCCGGGCGCGGGGTCGAGCAGGGCGTTGATGAGCTCCTCGCCCGCGCCGATGCGCCGCCCGCTCGCCGGCACGAAGTCCGCGCACAATTCCTGGCACAACTCCAGCAGCGTGCGGTCCCCGCCGAAGCCGATCTTGCTCTGGCTGCCCGCGCGGCTGTCGATCACCCGCCGCCGCAGCGGCTCGCGCGTGCCATGGCTTTCCGCCCAGCGGAGGATCTCCTCGCTGGGCGGGAAAACCACGGGAGGCTTGGATGCTTGGAGGCTTTGAGGTTTGGAGGAGCCTCGGGGGGTTGGTCCCGACCTGTCGCCTTCGGCGACGGTTGTGCCGACCACTCCATCCGTCACCCCGCAGGGGCGCGCCAAACCTCCAAGCATCCAACCTTCCAAACTTCCGGACGCGGCCCACTGGGCCGCGTCCGGCCAGCCCTCCAGCCTTGCCCACTCGGCCTTGTACTTCTCCAGGCCGAAGCCGAACTTCTCCTGCGCGGGGCCGCGGTCGCCGTCGTTCACGCCGCCGCGCCGGTCGGAGACCACCGCCCAGTCGCCGGGGACGCCCTGTCCGGGGATCTCGTAGTCGCCCGGCCACTCGCGGTAAACCCACACGTCGCCCGCGGCGTCCACCCCCATCCAGAGGGCGAACCAATTGCGCTCCGGCGCGGGATCCGTCACCATCGTCCGCGCCAACAGCTCCGGCACCTCGGCGTCGGGGCGCACGTGGCGGGCCTTGTCGAAGCGGAAGCGCCCCCCGCGCGTCTGCGTGGCCAGGCCGTAGACGCGGCGGCGGATGGCTTCCTCCGCGCGGACGTTCCCCGCCGCCACCTCGATGACGCGCCCCGGCGCGCCGTAGGGGTTGTCGCGCCCCAGGAACCAGAGGATGGCCGCCGAGCCGTCGCGCTTGCGCGCCACGCGCGGCACCTGCTCGAAGACCCGCCCGGGGGCGACGTTCTCGGGCTCGGCGAAGGGGCCGCCGTCCTCCAGCCAGGCGAAGCAATCCTCCGGGCGGCTCTCGGGGGCGCCGCCGGGCTCGCCCGCCTTCACGGCGTCCCACTCCGCCTCGGTCAGCCCCAGTTGCGCGTGCGGCAAGGGCGGGCCGCCGTCGCGCGGCAACAGGTAGGCCGTCGTCCGCCGCGTCACGGTCATCCCCTCCAGAAAGTCCGCCACCACGGGCGTGTAGCCGCTCACGGGCGTGAAGGTGGCGATCAGCGTCCCGCGCTTGCTGGAGAGACGGAAACGCAGCGCGTCCAGCCACCGCTTGCCGAACTCCTCGTCCAGCCAGCCCTCGTCGAAGGCCGGGCCCTCCATGATCGCGTTCACGTCCTGCTCGTAGGTGACGAAGCGCAGGTTGCTGTGGTCGTCCATCGTGATCTTGTTGAAGGTGAAGCCCGTCTGGTCCTTGTGGTTCAGGTAGAAGACGTTGCCGCGCTCGCCGTTGCGGGCGCGCAGGTCGCGCGGCAGATAGTGCCACACGCGGTCCTGCTGGGTGGAGCGGCTTGTCTCGCGCGTCTGCGCGCCCACCACCAGCTGCTCGTTCCGCCCCGCCGCCAGACGCCGCACCAGGCGCTTGCTCGCCCAGTCCGTCTTCCCGCTCCGGTTCGCCCCCATGATCAGCAGCTCGCGCACCGGCGCCTCGAAGCCGCACGCCAGGCGCATCCGCTCCGCGAACGTGTCCCAATCCAGCCCCGTCCGCGCCCGCACCCGCGCCGCCATCCCCTCCGACACCGGGCTCCCCGCCAGCAACGCGCTCGCCACATACCAGATCGGCGGCTCGTAGCCGAAGGCGAAGGGATCCTCCCGCCGCCGCGTCGACTCCCGCTCCAACGCCGCCCCCAGCACCTTCAGCCCCTCGCGCACGCCCCGTCCATTCGCCCGCGCCCACGCCTCCGCCTTCGCCACCGTCACGCCGCCGAGCTGTGCGTCCCGCTCCTGCGGGACGCACAGCCGTGAATCGTGAATCGCGAATCGTGCGTGCAGCGGCGAAGCCGCAAACCTTCCACGGCCATCGCCCGGGGCGCCCTGCGCCCCGCCGCGCCCCGAAGGGGCGCCCACGCAGTCCTCGTCCGCCATCGCAGCCTCCTCAGAACGGCAACTCTTCCATCGCGGTCGGCGCGGGGGCGTGGGGCGCAGCCGCCGATTCACGATTCACGATTCGCGATTCACCGGATGCGCCCGCCGCAGGCGGCGCATCCAGGAAGCCCACCCGGTCCGCCCGCACCTTCACCATCTGGCGCTGCTTCCCCGTCTCCTTGTCCGTCCACGCGTCGGCATAAAGCCGCCCCTCCACCAGGCAGGCGCGCCCCTTGGCCAGATACTGCCCGCAGCGCTCCCCCAGCGTCCCCCACGCCGTCACGTCCAGGAAGGTTACGATCTCGCGCCTCTCCCCGCTCTGCCGCCCCACGAACTGCTCGCTCACCGCCAGGCGCAGGCGGCACACCGTCTGCCCCCCCGGCGTCTGCGCCAGCTCCGGGTCCCGCGCCAAACGCCCCACCAGAAAACACTTGTTCAACGTCGCACTCATCGCATTCGCTCCTTTCTTAAAATCACGGCGCCACCGGCGCAAGCGTGAAACCATTCGTCTCACCGTCGTCCGGCCGGACCGCCTTCACATCGTAAAGCCCTTCCAGCTCGTCAAACGGCATTGCCGAAAAGAAGTCCGTCGCCGTTTGGATTGGGTTCGCAAGACGCACGCGGAAAAGGATGACGCGGCTTTCCGGGACGGCAAACGTCAGCTCGCACGAAAACGCCGTGTCCAGATCGGTCGTTGCCGTGTCCCACGCCCCGCCATAATCCGCATAACTGTGCAACGCCACGGCAAAATCCTCCGAAACGAGCGGCGTCAGCGCCACGCGCCCCGGCCATACCCCCATCGGTGGCACGCCCACCGCGCACACCTCCGCGCGCATCGCGACATCCGGATAACCACTCGACCACAGACCGCCGGAAGGATAACGGAAGTCGGCGCGAAAACGACCATGGAAACGCAGGCGCATTGAACACCCGGCCGCCACGGTCGGGAAGCCAACCGTCCGCCACGCGACCGGACGCTGAACCACGCCGGGAGCCCAGCGTCCATAAGAACCGTCGATAGGCACACCGCCAAACCCAAAATTGGCACTCGGCCCCTCTTGGTTGCCAATCTCGTTTCGGTGAATCTTCACGCCAATCAGGCCGCCCTCATCCGTCAGCCACCCGGTGAAAGCGGGCGCGTCCTCGGCAACCCCCTCCTCCGTCACGCCAACCGCCTCCACGCCCTGCGCCTCCAGCCACGCCCGCACCAACGCCACACGTGCCGCCACCGTGTTCTGCGGTCCGGGCGCGTCCTGCCAATTGTACAAAATGTAAACACTGTCCGGAACGATAGCCTCCGTGTCCCCAATGTCCCACAGGCGCACCGGGTGCGCCGCGTCCGCACCCAGCGTCGCCTTGTGCAGCAGCGCCGGCGCCTCCGCGCGGTGCGCCAACGCCAGCCCGCGCCCGCCGCTCCGCGCCATCGTCAGCAACCGCGCCTCCCCGCTCCCCGGCCATGCCGCCGGCCAATCAAAGACCCTGTTCGCCATCGTTCGCTCCGTCAGCGTTTCCCATTCGCCAGGCCAACCCAAGGGGCGGGCCGAAGGCGCGCCCGCGGGGTGCAGGGAACCGTGTTCCCTGCCGGGGCGTGGGGCAGCGCCCCACACCCTTTGTGCCCTTTGTGGCCTTTGTGATTTCCAATCCTCACAGCACGCCCTCCGTGTGATCCTCCGCGTGGCCATAGAGCGGGATTTCCGCCGCCACCGAACCGTTGCTCACGAAGACGCCGTTCACCATCGCCCCGTAATACTGCCGCAACACATCCCCCTCGATGACCACCGGACCCACGCACGCGCCGCCCCCGCCCCCGCCGCCCTGCGATGCGGGTATCGTCCCAATCTCCACCGGGCTCCCCTCCGCCTCCACGAGCCCGCCGTCCTGCCAGACGAACTTCTCCTGCTTCAGCTTGTAGCCCGTCACCGTGCCGCCCGCGGAGGACGACCCGTCCGTCACCTCCTCCAGCGTCACCTTCCCCCAGAAGACCGTCCCCTCCGGGATCGCCCCCCCCTCCGGCAACGTCAGCTCCAAATCCTCCAGCACCTCCGTCGGCGGCGGGATGGGATACTTCGCCCGCGTTACCGTCAGCTTCGCCCCCTCCCCCGTCTCCGTCACGCTCGCCCCCGTCAGGAGCGTCGTCTCCTGCGTCTCCCGCCTCGGCGCCCAACTCTCCACGATGACGCCCAGATGGCGCTGACGGAACGCCAGCCGCGTCGTCCCCTGCGCCTGCTCGGCCTCCGTCGCCTCGTCCACCCACTCCCCAATCTTCACCTTGATGTGGTAGACCCCATCCGCCCCAGCCGCGCTCCCGCCGCTCGGAGGCACCACCGCCGTGTCTGCCAGCCCGCCCGCCTCCTCGCCGTCCACGATGATCAACGCGCTCTCCTCGCGCTTGGCACTGTAATCGTTGCAATCCACGACGACCTTCAGCGCGGCCCACACCGCCATCCCGTCCGCCGCCGTCACGTCGTTCGGCAGATCGTTCCACGCGTCGCTCGCCATCCCATCGGGGAGGTAGGTGGAAGTCTCGCCGAGGGTATGCTTGGCCACCCACACGGGGCTCCACACCTGCCATTTCGTCGTGACGCTCCCATCCGCGCCCACCTCGTCCACCCTCCGCACCAGCCACGCCGCGCGCGTCGTGTCCTCGAAGATCCCGCCGCCCACGCCGCCAAAGACATCCTGCGGCTCAGGCCCCTTCGGGAACGGCACCTCCCGCCGCGCCCCCAACGCCGCCAACCCAAACGCATCCTCCGCCAGCCGCCGCCGCGCGTCCTCGCCTTGCTCCAAAAAGTCAAGCCGCGTCCCGAAATCAATCCCGTCCATCGCTCGCTCCGTCCCTATCCTCGTCGTGTCCTGTCAGTTGCGGGTGCAGGGAGCCGTGCTCCCTGCCGGGGTGTGGGGCAGCGCCCCACGCCTTTGCGCCCCTTTGCGGTTGCCAGTCCTCTGGCAGTCCCGTCGGCGGCAGCCGACCCAAAATCCTTCACCAATCCGCGCCATCTGCGGTTCCTTCGTCGTGCAAGAACATTCCGGGGTGCAGGGAGCCGTGCTCCCTGCCGGGGTGTGGGGCGGAGCCCCACACCTTTGCGCCCTTTG
The DNA here is from genome assembly GCA_949288955.1 of uncultured Lentisphaeraceae bacterium. Classification (GTDB taxonomy): domain Bacteria; phylum Verrucomicrobiota; class Kiritimatiellia; order RFP12; family DVOR01; genus Spyradenecus. Next base: position 37,561 of record CASEMS010000007.1, on the reverse strand, counting down.
TGCCCTTTGTGATTTCCAATCCCATCACGCCCCCCACGTCGCCGTCGCGATCCCCGCCTCTGCCGCCATCGCGATCTCCTCATGCGTCTCCGTCACCTTGCTCACGAAGACGTAATCCACCCAATCCCCCGCCAGCACCTGGATCCGCGGCGTCGCCGCCAACGTCGCGGGCGCATGGTTCCACGCGTCCGTCAGCCCCTTGCACCGCCCCACGTTCGCCGTGTACTCCCGCGTCACCTTGTAAGCCTTGTCCCCCCGCCAGACGATCTTCGCCGCGTCGCACCACGTCCGCGTCGTGTGCTCCACGTCGAAGCCCGGCTCCACCCGCACCTCCCGCGACGCCCCCGCCCGGAACGCTACCTCCCGGTAGCCCCCGTCGAAAAGCCCAAAACGGTTCTTCCGGAAGCTCAGCTGATCCACCTTCGCCCCCAGCCCCTCCACGAACGCCCACGGCGCGTTCGCGAAACTCCCCACCGTGTAACGCTCCTGCTGCGGACCGTCCCACAACTGCAACCGCTTGTGCGAGAACTTCGCCTCCAGCGCCGTCACCGTCCGATCCGTCCGCCCACCCGGCGTCTTCCGGTCCGCCACCTCCCCCAGGCGCCCCGTCACCTCCCCCTCGGCAGGCGACGCCGCCCCGCTCACGAAATCCGCCCCCGGCGCCAACCCCGCCAACGCCTCCGAGCCCAGGTTCCGCCCCACCTTCTCCGACGCCGCCTCCAACGCCCCCGGCCGCGACGCCGACCCCGCGTCCGGCGCCTCCAGCTCCTCCGTCACCGTCGCCTCCGTGTCGAAGGTCCCATCCGCGTTCAGCCGGCTCACGTTCCGATAGGTCTTCCCGCCCCCCGCCTCCGGTGCCTCCCCAAGCGCCTTCTCCTGGTTCCGCGCCACCGACGTGTCCCCATGCTCAAACACCGTCCGCGCGCACGAGCCCCCCGCCGCGCCCGCCGCCACCGGCACGCTCCGCTCCACCTCCACTGTCACGTCCCGCAGGTTCCCCGGCGTCTTCCCCACCGTCACCCGCCGCACCTCACCCTGCGCCCGCGCGCCGCCCGCCAACTTCTGTGCGGCCTCCTCCGACTGGTTCCGGTGCGTCACCCGCTCCGTCCCACCCAGCGCCGACGCCACCGACACCTTCTCCGCCTCCGCCACCGGCCGCTCCGTCCGCGACGTCACCGTCACATCCAGGTTCCCCTCCGCCGTCAGCCGCTTGCCCACCCGCACGATCCGCCCCGGCTCCCCATCCGCCGCCGCAGGGTCGTTCCCCGCGTAATCCCCCGGATACTCCACCCCATCCACATCCGCAGGCACATCGCCCGCGCCACCCTCCGGCGGCGGCGCCACGTTCCGGTCCTCCACCCGCTCCTCCGCCTCGTAAAGCGTCCGCGTCCCCTCCACCGCCGCCTCCGGCACCTCCTTCGGCGTCACCGTCACTGTCGTGTTGTCGAAGCGCCCCCCAGCCGTCCGCTCGCACCGCGCCTCCCCGCCCAACGTCGGCGCACCCGCCTCCACCTCCTGGCCACGGTCCGTCACCGTCACCCGCCGCCCGAACGCATCCTCCGCCACGCTCACCGAAGCCTCCGGCACCCCCACCTCCGCCGTCACCTCCACCGTCACGTCCGTCGTGCAATCCTCATTCTTCCGCTTCCCCACATCCAGCACCTTCCCATCCCCCGCCGCCAACGGCAGATCATGCTCCCCTAGGAACCCCGCCACCTTCTCATCCACCGACCCCTCCCCGTCGTCCCGCACACCCAGCAGCAACGCCGTCTCCCGCTCCCGGTACACATCCAGATGGCTCGCCCACGGCCCCACCTCCACCGGCACCCGCTCCCGCCGCACCAGCACGCAATCGTAAAGCCCCGTCTCATCGTCCCGCCGCAGCCCCTGCAGCGCGTAACTCACCCCGCTCGACCCCGCCGGCACCTCCGGCACCTCCCCCACCGCCCAATAAAACGTGTGCGACACCCGCCACACACACCCATCCTCCACCAAAAACGGCCCATCCGCCTCCCCATCCTCCGCCCCGCGCAACGCCTGGAACACACGCACCGTCACCGCCTGCGTCCCATCCTCCGCACGCACCTCCTCATACCACGCCCCCATCGGCGCCCAATCCCCCACCTCCTTCCCATCCACGAACACACCCCGCGCCCCCGCCTCCGAGGACAAAAACCCCAGCACCTCCCGCAGACACCCCAACGGCGCCTCCCCCGCCACACGCACCAACGTCCGCCGCCCACGCACACCCCACCTGTGCCGCACCGTCCGCCAACGCGCCACCCCCACGCACCACTCCCGCGCCCACGCCTCATTCACGTTCCCGTTCTCCATCTCAGCCATCCTTTCTCGTCCAGTCCTTTTCCGTCGTTTGCGCTTCCAAAATCCAGTCAATCAAAAAGGGCAAGCCGCAGGCGCGCCCACGGGGTGCAGGGAGCCGCGCTCCCTGCCGGGGCGTGGGGCAGCGCCCCACACCTTTGTGCCCTGTTGTGCCCGTTCCGATTTCCAAAACCCGTCGTCCCGCGTGCGCCAGCACGCCCCAAATCTGCCCCAATCTGCGCAATCTGCGTTTCCATCCGTCGTGCAAGTCCCTTTGTGCCCTTTGTGCCCTTTGTGATTTCCAACCCCCGTCTTACATCACGCCCGGCGCCTCCCCGCCCGACCAATCCATCTTGCTCGGCGGCTCGAACGCCACCCACCCCCCACGCCCATCCGGCCGCTCCCAACGCCCCCGCCGGAAGCGCATGGACACCCGCCCATACACATTCCGCGACCCATCCACGCTCCCACCCGGCACATCCCCATCCGCCGCCATCATCTCCGGGTAACGCCGCCGCAAATCCCGCATCAACCCCTCGTCACGGCTCCACTCCGGCCCATAACGCCCCACCAGCTGATCATGCAACACCCGCGGCATCGCCCCATACTGCCCCCCATCGCTCGCCCGCCGCCCCGCCGCCAAACGACGCGCCCGCAACGCCAAACCCGCCCGCGCCCCCCGCGCCAGCGCCTCACGCACCCGCAGCCCATAAGGCTTCCCCTCACTGTTCATCGCTCCGCTCCTTTCGCTCAGCCCCGGTGCTTCCACGCGTCATAGACGCACTGCAGCGCCGTGTCGATCGCGCAATCCCCCAGCTCCCGCCCCGCCGCCTTCAGCCCGGCCACCAGCCGCTCCCGCGCGAACACCCACGCCTTCTCCCCCGTCAGCCCCTCCATCACCGCCGCCTGCACCGCCTCCAGGCACAGATCCACCAGCTCCCCATCCTCCGCCACCGCCTGCGCGCGCGCCACCACCGCCTCGCACACCACCGTCAGCAACGTCCTCACGCCGCCCTTGATCCAATCCCACAGCTTCCTCAGCCAGTCCATAACGCAAACTTCCTTTCGTTGCAACGCCCGTTCCGCGCGCTTATGAAAGAAATCGGGCACTTTCTTTCACAAGGGACGCTCACTTGGCGTCCAAAATCTCCAACACCAACGCATCCGGCACATACCACCCCGTCGCGTCCTCCACCGCCCGCTCGTAGGTCGTCTCCCCCGTCTGCCGCACCGGCACCGCGTGATAATCCGCCGGCACCACCGTGTACGTGTGGCACCCGCAGACGGCGAGGACCACGGCGAGGATCGCCCCGGCGATGGCAAGGGCGGCGAGCACACAGAGGCAACCGTGCGCCTCACGCGGGGTCAAGACATCGGGCTCGGTCATTTCGCCTTCCCCCCTTTCGCTAATCTGTCGTGCGCGTCCAATTCCAGTCGCCGGTCGAGCGTCTGCAGATAGTCAAACATAGCCGCGCGTTGCCGACGCAACAAGTTCCACTGGTCAAGCGAGACGTCCTTGTCGACAACTACTTTGTCGAGGAACGCGTCCAACTTGTCTAATCGCTCCCGCAACTCATGAGCCTCCACGGCCACACGATCTTGCCACGTACTCACTTCCTGTCCCTCCTCTGTTGAAAAATCCTGTTCATCTTGGCCTCGTCATGCTCCGCGATGGCCTCGCGCAGCTCGCGCCGCCGCCGCGCCCGCCGCACCCCGGGCAGCCACTCCGCCACCCTCAGCGCCAGCGCCAAAACCTTCTTCAACAACTCAACCATCCAATCCTCCGTCGTCCCGGCGCGGCCACGCCGCGCCACCCTTTGTGCCCTTTGTGCCCTTTGTGATTTCCAAACCCTTGGCAGTCCCGTCGGCGGCAGCCGACCCAAAATCCGCCCCCATCCGCGCCATCCGCGGTTCCCCCTCGCCGTGCATTGCAAAAATCATTGCCCGCCCCCCAACGCGAAGAGCCGCCCCACCAGCTCATCCAGCCCCGCCTGCTTCACCACCAGCAGAAAGATCACCATCCACTGCCAGTTGCCCCGCAGCCACCCCAACGGGTCCTCCCGGAAGCGCGGCACGCCGTGGAGCCGCTCCATCTTCTCCGCCAACGCCTTCAGGCCGTCGGCAAGATCCTTCTCCAACGACTTCAGGTGCATACGCGTGGAAATGTTGCAAAGCCCCGTCGCCTCCAGCTGATCCGCCAACGCGTCCAGCTTCCCATCCGGCGTCGTCGCCTCCCCATACCGCGCCCGGAACGCGATCACATCCTCAGCCTTCATCGTCCAACCTCCCCCGGCAAACCCGCCGCACGCACATCCAACGGCACCGGCGCAGGCAACCCGCCCACGCCCGCCCCACGCGCCCGCAGCCGCGCAGGCGCCCCGTTCGTCGTCGCCGCACCCAAATCCCCCTCAGTCAGCTCCCCAAGCCCGACCAACGCCCGCGCGTCCGCCGCCACCACTGCCTCGATCTCCGCCGCCGACAACCGCCGCCGCCACAGCTTCTTCCCCCACACCCACAGCCGCACCTCCGGGTGCTCCACATCCACCACGAAGTCCGCTGTGTTGCCGAACAGCGTGCACACCATGAACGGATGCCACCGCGCAGGCCCCAGCACCGCCCCCGCACCCCCAAGGTCGAACCCGCTCACGCAAGAGCCCCGCCGCCCATCCGGGTAAACGAAATCATACTCCACCCGCGCCACGCCGTTCGTCCCCACCCCCAGCCGCGCCACCCGGCAATGCCACCCCGCCGTCTCCCCCTCGACGCCCAAGCCCGCCTTCGCCGCATCCCCCACGAAACGCCGCCGCACCCGAGGCCGCCCCGCATACAGGCTCCACGTCACATTCGTCCCCGCCTCCACCGACACATCCGCCCCAGGCACACCATCCGCCGATACCCCCAAATGCTCCCCCGCGCCAAACGCCGTCGCCCCCGCCCCGAAATCGACCGACACCTCCCCGTCGCACGTCAGGTTGTACGCCACCCTCCCCACGCCGTTCGTCCCCACCGCCGACGCCTCCGACACCCCCTCGAACACCACGCTCCCCACACCACGCGGCACCCGCAGAAACACCTCCGCCGGCGCGCGCCCCCGAACGATCGGCTCCACCGTCAGCCACTGCCCCAACGCGACCCGCGCGTTCTCAAACCGCGTCCACGCCACGAACGTCGCCTCCCGCAGATCCTCCCACACCTCGAAATCCAGCCCCTGCCCCGGGAAATCCGACACCCGCACCGCCGCAGGCGGCGGGTAAAACACGCACCCCACCCGCGGCGCCCCGCCCAAACTCACATCCGGACGCGGCGCCCGCAGCGCCTCCCCCTGCCCAGACAACACCGCAGGCAAAGCCCACAGCAACAAAACAAAGGCGCGGACGCCGAGGCCCACAAAACCCCTCATCATTCCCCCTCCTCCGCCACGATCGGCGAAAGATAGATCGTCCCCCCCACGCACCACGCCGTCGCCTGATACGTCGTCGCCGTCTGCAACGACCCATACCCCACCAAACGCACCCCCTCCGGCAGCGACGCGTCCGCCCCCAACACCAGCCGCACAAACAGCTGCCGCCCCTCCGGCCACCCCGCCGCCTCCACCGTCAGCGCACCCACCGGCGTCACCGTCAGCACACTGCACCCCCCATGCCACCGCAACACCGTGTCCTCCTGCGCCGTCGGCTCCGACGCCCCGCCCCCGCCCTGCGCCTCCCGAACCACCTGCCGCCGCCGCTCGATCACAATCATCCGCGCCATCCCAAACTCCTTCCTCGATCAACCACGCAAAATCGAAACCAACAGATTGAACGCCGCCACCACCTCCGCCAACGTCGCCCCGGACTGCAACTCCAGCCCCGACGACGAAGACCCCAAATCCAGAAACACCCCATTCGGATTCATCTTCGTGCCCAACGGCGGCAACGCCGCCACCTGCAGCCCATCCACCGAGCACGACAGCCCCGCGTAAAGCCTCACCCGAAGCCCATTCGGCCCCATCTCCAAGCCACCCTCCGGATCCAACGTCAGGCTCGCCGCGTCCCCAGGGTCACCCTTCGGCCCCTGAGGCCCCTGCGCACCCGTCGCACCCCGCTCCCCCTTCAACCCGCTGAAGGCGAACGCGAACGTCCGCGCACCCGGCGTCCCCCCCACGCTCACCGCCACCGAAGGCGTCCCCGTCGTGCCGTCCACCGTCGCCGTCGCGCCCGTGATGGCCGCGTCCGCCCCATCCGCCCCATCCGCACCCGCAGGCCCCTGCGGGCCCGTGTCCCCCTTCTCCCCCTTCTCCCCTTGCGGGCCTTGAGGCCCCTGCGGGCCCTGCGGCCCCGTCGCCCCGTCCGCGCCGTCCGCGCCTGGGTCGCCCTTGGGGCCTTGCGCGCCGTCCTGGCCCGCGGGACCCTGCGGGCCGGTCTCGCCCTGCGGGCCCTGTTCGCCTTGGGGGCCGGTTGCGCCCGTGTCGCCCTTGTCGCCCTTCGCGCCGCGGGGGATGGCAAAGTCGAGAATGGCGGCGTTGGGCGTGCCCGAGTTGGTGACGGTGGCCTCCTCGTCGGGGTCGAGGGTGGTGACGGAGCCGACGGCGACGGTTGCGGCCGCGCCGGGCGCGCCATTCGCACCGTCTTGGCCGGGGTCGCCCTTGGGGCCCTGTGGGCCTTGCGCGCCATCCGCGCCGTCCTGGCCCGCGGGACCCTGCGGGCCGGGCTCACCCTGCGGGCCTTGGGCACCGTCCGCGCCATCCGCGCCGGGGTCGCCCTTTGGCCCTTGGGGCCCGGTGTCGCCCTTCTCGCCTTGGGGGCCCTGCGGGCCGGGCTCACCCTGCGGCCCCTGCGGGCCTTGCGGCCCGGGAATCCGCTCGATCTCGGCGATGGCCTCACGGATGTCCGCGTGCGCCCCCTCGTCCGTGTCGTGCGCCGCGATGTCCCGCTTGCGCGCCACCACGTCGCTAGGGTCGCCGCCTTGGTCGGGGTCGGGGTCGAGCACGTAGTCGATGGGCGTACCCGCCTCGGCGCCGTAGACGCGGATGCGGGTTCCCTGGTACTGCGCCATCCAAGCCTTCCTGTTCGGCCCGTTGTTCGCCCCATGCGCCACGTAGAAGCCGCCGTCCTCGCCGTTCTGGCTGGCCAGCACGTTCCTGCCGTGGTTGCCCTGGCCGACGCCCGCGGCGTCCGCCTCGTCGCGGAAGTGCGGGTAGCGCAGGTCGGCCTCGGCTTCCGTCAGCGCCCCCACCTGCCCGGCGGTGACGGCGTGCGGGTTGTCCGTGCGCCCGGCGTGCGCCTCCAGCGCCGCCTCCGAGGCGGCGCCCTTCACCGCCTCGTCCACATACGCCTTGCTCGCCGCCGAGGCCGCAGCCTCCGCCGCAGCCTCCGCACGCGCCGCAGCCTCACGCACCGCCGCGCAATCACGCCCCAAACGCCCCTCCGGATAAAACCGCTCCGCCTGACCCATCACGCACGATCCTTTCGACGCTCCGTCGCGCGGCCCGCCGCGCGCACAATCCACGATTCACGATTCACCGGGCGCAACGCGCCCCTCGCCCCCATCATCCCAAACCACCCCGCCCAAAACCACCCCCGCAAACGCAAAAAAACCGGACATCCCGATTATTTTCGGAAGTTTGGACGCTTGGCGGCTTGGAAGTTTGGAGGAGCCGCGGACGTCAAGCCCAGCCCGTCGCCCCGCAGACGGTAACCCGCCCTGGCTCGACAGCCGACAAGGCAAGCCGCAGGCGCGCCCCGGGGTGCAGGGAGCCGTGCTCCCTGCCAGGGTCAAGGGGCAGCGCCCCTTGCAGGGCGTGGGGCGGAGCCCCACCGGGAAGAAGCCAAGCCTCCAAACCGCCAAGCCTCCAAACTTCCGCGTGGGTTGTGGCGCGTCACTCGCGCCACAACCCACGCAGCCCCTCCGCCAGATCCTCCAGCCCCATGATCGCCCCACGCGCCTCACGCAACGCCCCCTCCGGCAGATCCACGCTCCGCGCCAAAATCGCCACCCGCCCATCGATCACCCGCTGCAACACCCCCAACACCGCCCGCCGCTGCCCCGCCGACAACCCCATCAGCTCCCCAAGCGCGCCATCCCCCTCCGCCAAACGCCGCAACGCCCACGCCTCCGCCTCACGCGCACGCCGCTCGAAAAACCGCCTCTGCAACCAATTCATCGCTCACTCCTTCCGTCTCGTTCAGTCCAAACAAAACCAACCGGCACCCGCCGATCAGCCAAAATCAAACAACCGCACCCCACCACGCCCCTGTGTATCCCCCTCGTTCGTCCCGTCCGCCAAGGGCAAGCCGCAGGCGCGCCCACGGGGTGGAGGGAGCCGTGCACCCTCCCGGGGCGTGGGGCAGCGCCCCACACCCTTCGTGCCCTTCGTGATTTCCAAAAAACCACCACACACCCCCGCCCAACCATCCCGCGTCGTCAATCCCCCCCACCGCACGCACACCCCGCACCGCTCATCCCCAGGCGTCCACGCCCGCCAAAGCGCGCAATCCGCGCACGCACGCCCCGGCCGCGCCTCCACCACCATCCCCGTCGCCGCCACCGACCGCCTCACATGGTTGTACTTCATCCAATCCGGCATCCCTCAGCCCTCCAATCCATCATTCCGTCGTCCCGAAAAGGCAAGCCGCAGGCGCGCCAGGGTCCAGGGAACCACGTTCCCTGGCAGGGTGCGGGGCAGCGCCCCGCGCCTTTGCGCCCCTTGTGCACTTTGTGCGTCCCGTCATCCTTCGTGTCCCTCCGTGCACCCCTTCGTGCCCTCCGTGGTCCCCCCTCCATCCTGGCAGTCCCGCGTGCGCCAGCACGCCCCAAATCTGCGCCAATCTGCGCAATCTGCGTTTCCATTTCGTCGTCCCGTCGGCGGCAGCCGACCCAAAATCCCTCGCCAATCCGCGCCATCCGTGGTCCCCAACCCCACTCACTCCCGCACCTCCCGCCGGTTCAAGTTCTCAAGCCCACGAAACCCCAACGCCCCCACCTTCTCCAGATAATCATCCAACCCCGTCCCATCCCCCTTCGTCAGCACCAAGAAATCATCCCGGATCTTCCCGAAAAACGGCCCCCGATCCTCCTTGATCACCCGCCCACTCTTATCCCGACTCAACACCGGCCGCGCCGAATGATCCCCCGGCCGGAACATAAAATAATTCTTGTAAAACACAAACGGCGCCCGCCCCGTCGCCCCCTGCTGATTCTTCAGCAACAGCAGCCACATCGGCTCCAACTTCTCCGCCAGACTCTCCTGCCCCAACGCCAAATCCAACGGCGGCGCCTCGTCCCACGCCTTCCGCACCGCCGGATCCTTCCACAACATCAACACCGTGCTCGCCTCACGCTCAATGCTCCCACTATCCCCCAAATCCGTCAACTGCGGCTCCCGACTCGGATCCTTCCCATTCTCACGATTCAACTGCGCCAGACAAAAAATCGGGATCCCCAACCCCAACGCCGTCTGCTTCAACCGCGCCAACACCGCGTCAATCTCCTCCTTATGCGTCCGATACTCCCGATCCCCGCTCAAAATCTGCAGATAATCCACCCACACACACCGCACCCCATCATACTTCACCGCCCGGTGGATCTCCCCCACCATCCGGTCCACCCGCCACGCGTCCGAAATCAAAATATTGTCCGGATGCGCCCCCTCACGCCCCGGCGCCCCCGCATGACGCACCCGCCACAAACCCGCCTTCAACTTCTCGATGTCCGCCCGGCTCCCCCCAAAGTTCAGCTTCGGCAAACTCACCTGCCCAAACAACGCCCCATAACGCTCCGCCAACAACCGCGGATGCATGTCCACGCTGAAGAACAACTGCCGCACCCCATCAAACGCCAACCCCCCGCTCATGCACACCGCGATCGCCGTCTTCCCCTGACTCGGCCGCGCCGCCACGATATGAATCCCAGGCTTCACCCCCGTATACTTCACATTCAACACATCCCACGGCAAACGCAACCCCGTGAAAAACTTCAAATCCCCCTCCACAATCCGCCTCTGACGCACCAACTCATAATCCGACACAATCGACTGCTCAAAATCCCCCACCGTCGCAAACCCACCGTAACTCGCCTTCTCCGCCTCCCGCAGCGCCGCCAACGCACCCTCCGCACGCTCCAACGCCGCCTGCCCACCCAGCTCCCCCGCGTCCTTCATCAGATCCCGCCCCAACGCCACCACCGCACGCGTCAGCCGATCCGCCGCCAAACGCTCCACATACGCCCCCACATGCTTCGCGCTCACACACAGCTCCATGCACCCCGACAGCCACCGCAGCGCACCCGCGCGCCCCAGCTCCCGCCCCAGCACCGCCGCGTCGATCACCCCGCTCCCACGCCACATCCGCGCCAACACCGGCCACACCTCCCGGCACTCCGGCACCGTGAACCACCCCTCATCCACCCCACGCTTCTCGCACACCCCCATCGCCAACGCAGGCTCCACCAACACCGCCCCGATCAGGCAACGCTCCACCTCCGCCGACCCATCCCCAACCCCGGCGCCCACCGTTTTCCCAAAATCACGCTCACCCATGCCAACCAATCCCTTCCGTTTCGCCCGTCGCCCCGCCAGGGGCGCACCATTCACCATTCACGCGTCCTCAAGGGCAAGCCGCAGGCGCGCCCACGGGGTGCAGGGAGCCGCGCTCCCTGCCGGGGCGTGGGGCAGCGCCCCACACCCCTTGTGCCCTTTGTGATTTCCATTCCGGCCACCATCACCCCACCTCCACATCCGCCCGCGTCACCCGCACCGGCGCCTCCCCATCCCCGCCAGGCCCCCCCGAACGCTCCATCCAAAGCCCCAACGCCGCGCGCCAATCCACCACCCCACGCCACCCACGCGCCTGCTGCCAAAGCCAAAACTTCCCCGCCTCCCCCACATCCATCCCCGCCTCCCCCGCCACCCGGCGCACCTCCCCCTCCGACGGAGGGACAAAACCACCGGGAGAGGGGGTCGATGTAACGCGCCCCGCGCGTTGAGTACTCTCTCCCAGAGAGTACTCTCTCCTCTTCTCTTCTCTAGCTAACGCCGCCGCCGTTACACCTGTAACGCAATCGACGTTACATTCCCCCTCCCCTTCCGTTACCTCCGTAACGCCCCGCGCACGCTTCCGCCCCACCCGCCGCGCCGTCTCCGCACGACACTTCGCGCTCCGCCCGTTATGCTTCCCATAATTCACAAGCCTCGCACCATCATCGCCCAATTCAATCCACCCCACCGCCTCCAACGCCGCGCAGAACCCACGCATCCCCACCGCCCCGTCAATCTCCCGCCGCCCGTAATACTGCAAGAACCCATCCTCCGTCAGCCCATCCGTCAGGCACCACAGCACCACCAACGCCCCAACCACCTCCGCCGGCTTTTTTCGCAAAATCGCCGAGATTTTTATCGTCTCCGGCTTCTGCGGCAACGTCGTCTCAATCTTGATCCAGCTCATGATACCTTCACGCATCCTTTCCGTTACGGGCCCGGACCTCCCGGCGCCTCACAAGCTCATGCTCCCGCACCCGCTCCTCCGGCCCGCGCGCCCGCACGAACCGCCACCCCGCGCCCCCCACCGCCACCAACCGCCCCAACCCCTCCTGCGCCAGCTCCCCCAACGCATCCCGCCACCACGGCCCCATCAACGCCACCCACGCATCCCCATCCAACACCTGCCCCTCAACCGCCAACACCGTCCACAACGCACCACGCCCCCGCACCGAAAGCCGCTCGCAACGCAGCTCCCAGAACGAACGCAGCAGCCCCTCCTCACGCGAGCAGCCCATCACCAATCCCCCCGCGGCCAAGGCCCCACAATCGCCCCACCACGCACCTCAAACACATCCCCACGCCGGAACGCACCCGCATCCCGAACCCTCACCGGCCCCGTCACACCCGTCCCCACCGCGCGCCCCAACACCAGCTGCCGGTTCGCCACAAACCCCACCACCTCCACGCTCACGCACCCACCCGCGCGCCCCAATTTTTCCGTCGCCAACCCCCTGGCCCGGCACCAATCCCCCGTCATCCCCACCTCACCATCCACCACATCCCAATCCACCCCCCGGCGCAACGTCTTCCGCAACGCCACCAGCCTCCTCCGCCGCCACCCCAACGCCCGGCACACCCCCCAATCCCCAAACACCTCCGGCAACGGATCCTCCAAACGAACCCGGCCCTCACTCACCGCCTCCCACTTCCGCTTCCGTTCACTCATCGCGCACCTCCGCATCCATTCATCATAAGGGGGGGGCATTTCGCGCCGGGGGGGAGGCCCCCCCGCCCCCTCAACCATGCAAGGCTCTTGCACACTCCGCACAAGTCATTGATTTTCCATACCATCACGAAATCTCCCAGCGTCCTGCGCACGCCCTTCCGCCCCATCCGGCCCCACATTTCCCCCCATAAATCCATTACGAACGGCGCCTCCATTTTCATGCCTCCAGGAACTTTGCGGCCTCGTCGAGGCCGTCGTTTTTTTCACGGACAGGTTCGGCGAGCAGGATTTTGTCCAGATCCTGCTCCAGCGCATGGCCGGCCTCGTCCAACATCTTCCAGATGGAGGCCATGGCGACGGGGCCGGCTTTGCGGACGGCCTCTTCGTCGGCGAGGAGACCTTCCAGGTTGGCCAGGGCGCGTTCGCCGAGGCGCCGGACGCGCGTGAGGCGGGCGCGGCGTTGGGCGACGGAGCGCCCGGTGCCTTGCTCGGCCTCGACGATGGCGGCGACGCTCCCGCGGGAGATCTGGCACATCACGGCGATTTCTCGTTGCGAAAACCCAAACTCGAAAAACAACCGCGCCGCAATGGCGTAGAGCCGCGGGTTGGTGGACTTCAGGTTTGCGCCGGTATGTGCGGGGAAGCGCCGGTCGATGGCGTCGTCCGAGAGGCGCGCGATGGCCTCGCGCGTCGCGTCCAGCCGTTCAAAGCCCGGCAGGAACCCATCCTCGGGCAAAAGCCCGCCGCCGTTCAACGCAGACATTTCGCCGTGTCCTCCTCCAACTGACAGAACCACGCCTCCACGTTCACCGGGCGGATCCGCCAATAACGCCCCTCGCGGTAGCAACGCAGCCCCTTGCGCCCGCGCGACTGGACGAACAGGTTGCACGCGTCCAGCACCGTCGCCACATCGATCCCATAAGCCGCCGCCACCTCGCGCGCCGAGAGCGGCCGCGCGGCGAGCACCTCCGGCGCGATCCGCGCCCGCGTCGCCTCCTTGTTCATTTTCCATCCTCCGCCAGGTCCGCCACGCCGAACGGCAGCCCCTCCACCGTGGACGTCTGCAGGCACTCCCACGGGATCCTATTGAAGGTCGTCAGCAGGTTGCCGCAATCGTCCATCGCCTGGCCCACATCCACCAAAAGCGTCGCACGCTTGCGCACCGTGCCCGGCGACACCATCACCTTCCCCAGGAACGCCATCCCCTCCTCGAAGGACGGTTCCCGGAAACGCACCGGCCGCAACGTTGCCCCAAGCGGCAACGTCTCACGCGTCGGCACCTTCGGCGTCCCGTAATAACGCGCCCACGCCACGTCCACCACCTCCTCGTCCAGGTCGATCCGCCGGATCTGGCCCACCGCCATCGCCGGGCCCGTCCCGTCCGTCACCCACGCCCCCAGCCGGAACCACCCCGGCAACGCCTCACTCCCGGCCATACGCCACCTCCTCCCAAACCTCATCCGGCTCCGGCTCCGGCGCACGATAATCCCCCACCTCCCAAAGCGCAGCCTCCCCATCCAACGCCCGCACGAACGCCCAGAGCGCCACCGCCAGCAACGCACCCACCGCCACACCCCACAGCGCGTGCTCCACCCAGATCGGCAGCCGCCGCCGGCGCCCCATGCTCCGGCCCGCCGCCATCATCTCCCGGTAAAACCGCTCCGCCCGCCTCATGCCTCGTCCTCCTCCGGATAGAAAACAAGTTTCAATTCGGCGCTCCGACGCGCCTTCCGCGCGAGGGCGCACGCGCCCTCGACAACCTTGCAAAGATGCTCGTCAAGCGACTCCTCGGCGATCGGGCAATCATCGTCGGCCTCGTCCCGCAGCCTGCGCGCCTCCTCGGCGATCGTCTCAAGGGCGACGCACACATCCGAAAGCGAATCCGCCATGCCCTCCAGCAATCGCCGCTGTCCATCACGGTTCAGCGCGTGCCGCCTCTCCGCCAACGCCCGCTCCACATCCTCGGCGCGGATGAAAAGCCTCCCGTCCGCCCTCGAGGCCAGCACCATCCCCTCGCCAATCAGTTTCCGCCGCACCCACTCCGCGCGCGCACCAAACCGCCGCGCGGCGCCTCTCACCGTCAGCAACCGCGGCGACGCGTCCAGATTTATCTCCTCGTTCATCGCGCGCCCCCCCTTACCTGGTTCGTGGACAGAGCCCGCTCCACATCCTCGGCCCGGACAAAGAAACGCCCGCCCACCTTCGAAGCCCGCACGATCCCCTCGCCGATCAGCTTCCGCCGCACCCACTCCCGGCGCGACCCGAACAGCCGTGCCACTTCATCCACCGTCAGCAAGCGCAACGGCTCGCCCACGCCCATCGCCTCATTCATGCTGCGCCTCCTTTTGGTTGTTTACACCCTGCGTCGAAGCGGAAAGGTTGTTTACACCTTCAATCAAAAAAGAAAGAATGCGCGCCTCGCGCATTTTGGCAGGGCCGCACTTGACGGCCGCCACCAAATCAAGTTCAATCCGAACGGTCTCCGACTCACTTTCGTTTGTCTTCATTTTTCTGAACCTCGTTTTTGATCCATTCCAAATCTTCGAGAGACAAAGGCCGATTGTCGAGCTCTTCGTGCAAAATGAAATTGATTAGCTGGGTCAGTGTCATCTTTCGCTCCCGAGCAAGCGAGCGCAGGCGCGCCATAAGCTCGACTGGGACACGCACAAAGGCGACCACTTTGTTCACGTCTGGCTGGTTAGGCATCCTTGTTCTCCATCAATCTGACAATAGAATAACACAGGTTGTTTACACCGCGCAAGCGAAAACATGCAAAAGCGCGCGAAATTGTATATACTGTCAAACATGATAGATGTGGACATTGACGATCTTTTGATTGACCCCGAGGTGCATTCCACCCCTCCTGGCGGAGCCATCATAGTGGCGCTTGTTGGGTATCTTTTCATCAGCGTCGCGGTCGCCGGTGCGCTTTATGCCGCGTTTATTCGCCTAATGGACGTTGAGGTTCGCGTGGATCGCGCAACCATCTTTTGTTTCACCTTCTTCTTGACGCAATATGCCCATAAATCCATGGCATCGCTAACCTCGATTGTCTTCTCCGCCATTCGCTGGCCTTTCGCGCCCGACATCTATTATGCCACCTCCCCGATACACACCATCCACAAGTGGATTGCGATTCTGCTTTCCATGCTCGCATGGCTTGTCATCCTCCTGAAGTGGCTAAGCAAATGATCACACTCCCTGTCTACCTCATCGTCGGATTCCTAGCGCCACTGATTCTTTACGCCATTTCGACGGTGGCGTTCTCGTTTGTCGTTACCTTCCTCCTCAATCTATTCATCGATGACTTTCCACCCCTGTTTTGGTTCGTACTTCTTTCTGCGCAATGGTTCCATGTTTACGACGATATTGCAGTGCTCATCGCCAAGTCAATGTTTGACAAGGGGCGCTTGCCAGAGAAAGTGTACGCGTTTCTTGCCATCCGGGCACTTGCTACCAGGGATTTCGTTGCCGAAGTCCTCGCCGTCGTCGCCATGTTTATGATTGGCGTGGACGTCGTCTCGCAACGCAACGAGCACAGCGCTGCCGAGTCCACGCCACATCAGGAAACCGACTTTGCAAGCGACCAACGCCAGCCGGTCTCAATCATTTCAATGGCGAACCCCGTTGATATTCTCGCCGCCGCCACAACGCTCGGCACGCCCCTCCTAATCGAATACGACGGCACCGACCGCCTCATTCATCCCTACCGCCTCGGCAATAACCCCCGTACTGGAAAACTCCTCCTTCGCGCCTGGGAAACCGCCAAGGGTGGCCAGCCGACCGAAGCCTTCCGCACCTACGCCGTCGCCAAAATCACGCGACTCGCCGTCCTGAGCGATCACCTGCCCGTCGAACTCCCGCCCCAGGCCTACGCCCCCGACAAAACCATCCCCAACCCCATCGCCCAACGCCCCGCGCCTACACCCGTCCAACAATAAGGCCCGCCGTCCGGCGGGCCCGCGGGTGCAGTCCCATCTCCATCATCCCCGTCGTGCAAACACGTTCCGGGGTGCAGGGAGTCGCGCTCCCTGCCGGGGTCGAGGGGCAGCGCCCCTCGCCACAGCGTCCTTTGCCGGGATTGCCCCTCACGCCAACTCCATCGGCCGGTCGCACGCCCGGGAAGGGTCCGCGTAAAAGCGACACACCGTCTGGATATCATCCCCGCTCACCTGCACCGCCGCCTCCGCCCCGAACTCCCGGTAAATCCGGTCGATACACATCTTCCGCAGCTCATACGCCCCCTTGTGCCAATCCGGCGGCACCCACCCCAAGCGCCGCATCTCCGCGTTGATCCGGCGGAACGCCCCCACCGCGTCCGGCACCACCCGCGCATCCTCGCCAAGCCCCCCACCAGCCGCCGCGGCCGCCGCCCGCAGCCGCTCGCAAAACCCCACGCCCATCACACACCGCACCAACCGCCCGCTCGAACGCGCCGTCTTCTGCGGGCGATACGCCAACACCACCCGCTCCCCCTCCCGCTGGAACCGCCCCCACGTCAGCCGCGCCGCGTCCCCATTCCGCATCCCAAACTGCAACATCAGCCCCGCCGCCACCCACACCCCCGGCTCCGAGCCCTCCAACCCCCGATACCATTCCAACGTCGCCTCCCGCAACGCCTCCGGCGGCCGCACATACACCCTCTCCTCCGCCCGCCCCCGCCGCCGCGGAAAGTCCGGCACCGCCACCTCCAGATCCATCGCCCGATAACGCTCCAACGCCCACCTCGAAAACAAACTGCGCAAATGCGAAAGATGCGCGAACACCGACACCGGCTGCACCCCCCTCGCCAATGCCCCCTCCACATACGCGTCCAACTTCCCCCGCGTCAACGCCGCCACCGGGTCCGCCTCCCGCACACCCACCGCCCTGCAGATCAACCTCGACGAACGCAACGTCACCACCACCGAGCTCGGCCTCGGCACCCCATTCAGCTGAAACTCCACCCCCGCCACCCGCTCATAGATCTCCATGAGCTCCGCGACCGAAGGCACCCTACGCCGCTCCTCCGGCGCCCTCTCCCCCTCCGCCACCACCTGATCCCCCCACACCCGCACCCAACGCCTCGCCGCCGCCGTCGGCCGCCCCCTTCCATCATAAGCCTCCGCCCCCCGCAGCGGCGCCACCGCCCGGACCATCTTCCCCTTCACCGTCTTCACCCCATAAAGCCTCCCATTGCGCACATAGAGACACTCCCCGATCCGCACGAACCTCCCCTCCGTCCTCCGCAACGCCTCCGCCCCCAACCGCACGCACTCCTTCGCCATCGTCCCGACTCCTTTCATTTGCCCAGGCCCATCCCAAGCGACCCCAAAAGAATAACACACCCCACCCATCCTGTGCAAGCGTTTTATCAAGCCTTCCGCCATACACCACCCAACGCCACCAAACACAAACAATCGCCACATTTAACAAACAACACACTGATAACAAAACAACATTCGCAATTTCAACACTCCAGCAACACATTCCGCACGCTCCCGCAATCTCCTAAAAACGAAAACTACCACTTTCCGTGAGAGGACGAAGTACTGCGGAGGCGCGTCGGGGTAATTCCCTGGCGTGCGTTCTTCCCGTGCAGGTTTTCTCTCAAGGCTGTGGTAGGCCCCCGTTGGAAACATGTCGGACGGAGGCACGCCTTTTTTCGTGTCTCCATCCAAGCAACGAGGAATACGAAAATGGGCACGAATGAGTTGACCCCGCAGGATTTGAAGGATGACGTCATTGTCATCCGCCTCACCAATCGCTACGAGGAGAAGGTGAGAGCCAATGCCTCTGGCGCTCCGACGGCACAGGAACTGTACGACATCACGCGCAGTTGCTGGCATATCACCAAAGAGAAGGTGAAGCCTTTCAAGGTCGCGCTCTCGGTGCACAAAGGCGAAGTGAAGGAAGTGTACACCGTCCTGGATTGGTACGACGCCTATACGACCTTCAACGAGAACCGCGTGGAGCCGCCCGAAAATCCGCGCATTGAGTTCATTGGCGACATCGCCGATGACGCTATCCGCTCGCGTTACCGTGGGAAGACGCTGAAGGGCTTTTTCGAGCCAGGCGCCGTCAACCCCATCGCAACGTTCCGCAAGCCATCCAAATGATTTGTCAAAGGAGAACCGCGATCGATGCAAGATGCGTCATTACATTTTGCATCGATCGTTCGTATCACGCGGCCGTAATATGTCAAATGAAAAGTGCACCGAAGGGAGGGTAAGCGGAGGGGTGATGTGTCATTAGGATGTGCACCGAAGGGAGGGGGCGTCGTCGGGGGCGGGGCGGGATCCCGCCCCCGACGAGGGTCAGGGTTTCTGCGTCAGGTAGAGGTGGTTGAGCGTGCGTTCGCAGGTTCGGCGGAGTCGGATGGCGTTGATGTGGGGAGGGGGCGTTTGTGGGAGGAGGGCGTTGAGGCGGTTTTGGACAAGGATGATTTTCGCCAGGGAGACCTTGGAGAAGTCGGTGCCCTTGGGGAACCAAAAGCGGAGGAGGCTGTTGGCGTGCTCGACGGAGCCGTTCTCCCAGGAGGCGTAGGCGTGGGTGTGGTAGACGGGGGCGCGGAGGATGCGTTCGAGGGCGGGTTGGTCGAGGAACTCGCAGCCGTGGCCTTTCGCCTTCGGCTCAGGAGCGTTGCGATCGGTAGTCATGGTGCGGATTGCGCGACGGCGCGTCTTGCGCGGACGGTAGCGCAGACGGTCCTTGGGCAGGACGATGACGCCGTCTTTGAGGTGGTAGTAGACGGTGCGCTGCGAGGAGAGGCGTTCCCAACCCTTGAGGCGGAGCGTGTGCAGGCAGGTGGCGACTGAGAAGCCTCGCGCGAGGAAGGCGACGAGACGCGCGGCGAAGAGATTGGTCACCACGGGGCGGCGGCCCTTGGCGGCGTTGGCCTGCTCGGCGCGCTGTTGGGCCAAGATGGCGGAATACTCGGGGCAGATCCAGCCGCCATGTACTTTGTCGCGCAGCAGGACGCCGGTGAACCCTGCCTTCAGCTCGCGCTGCAGCCGACTGTACGAAAGACGGTAAAGCCGCGCGAAGGCACGTATGCTCAACGCCTTGCGCCCACGCCTCACGTTCTCGCCCCAAAGTTTTTACAGGGCGACGCGCCCCTCATTCATCCAATGTTCCCCAACGCGCGGAAATGCGCTACACGCTCTCATGTCGGCGTTCTTTTCTGATTTGATGTTTTGTCTATCCCTAATCTTAGCGGCAACGCCGACATTTTCATCCCCTCGTTGCGCCCCCGTGGGGCGCAACGAGGGCCTTCTTTCTTCTTCCTTTCCTTGACCCGTTCTATTGTGCAACATCTCCGTATCACGCGGCGTCGGCGGGGCTTTTCTTTTTGCGGGGGATTGTGGTAAACTTTCGTCCCGGTTTGCGTACAACAGACAACCGAAAGGGATAACATGAACGACTATGTCGCACGGGTCTTGAACGAGACCGTGGCCAAGAATGCGCATGAGAAGGAGTTCCTCCAGGCGGTGACCGAGGTGTTCGGCTCGCTGGAGACGGTGATCGCGGCGGAACCGAAGTATGAGAAGTACGCCTTGTTGGAGCGGATCGTGGAGCCGGAGCGTGTGATTCAGTTCCGTGTGCCGTGGGTGGATGACGCGGGGCGTTTCCGCGTGAACCGCGGCTTCCGCGTGCAGTTCAACTCCGCCATCGGCCCTTACAAGGGCGGTCTGCGCCTGCACCCTTCCGTGAACCTGGGCATTCTGAAGTTCCTGGGCTTCGAGCAGGTCTTCAAGAACGCGCTGACGACGCTCCCGATGGGTGGCGGCAAGGGCGGCAGCGACTTCGACCCCAAGGGGAAGAGCGACAATGAGGTGATGCGTTTCTGCCAGAGCTTCATGACGGAGCTGTTCCGCCATATCGGCCCGGACACGGACGTGCCGGCGGGCGACATCGGCACGGGTGCGCGTGAGATCGGTTTCCTCTTCGGCCAGTACAAGCGCCTGGCCAACGAGTTCACGGGCGTGCTGACGGGCAAGGGGCTGACGTGGGGCGGCTCGCTGATCCGCCCGGAGGCGACGGGCTATGGCCTGATCTACTTCGCCGACGCGATGCTGCGGACGGCGGGGGATGGCTTCGCGGGGAAGACGTGCGTGGTCTCCGGCTCGGGCAACGTGGCGCAGTTCGCGGTGCAGAAGCTGCAGCAGCTGGGCGCCAAGGTGGTCACGCTCTCGGACTCCAACGGCTACATCCACGACCCGGATGGCATCGACGCGGAGAAGCTGGCCTACGTGATGGAGCTGAAGAACGTCCGCCGCGGCCGCATCAGCGAGTATGCCACGAAGTATCCCACCGCCACCTACGTGCCTGACGCGAAGCCGTGGGGCGTGGCGTGCGACTGCGCCTTCCCTTGCGCCACGCAGAACGAGCTGGACGCCGAGGCGGCCAAGACGTTGGTGGCCAACGGCTGCCGCCTGGTGGCCGAGGGCGCGAACATGCCCTGCACGATCGAGGCGGTGGAGGTCTTCCAGAAGGCGGGCGTGCTGTACGCGCCGGGCAAGGCCTCCAACGCCGGCGGCGTGGCCACGAGCGGTCTGGAGATGTGCCAGAACTCCGCGCGTCTGGCTTGGACGGCCGATGAGGTGGATGCCCGCCTGAAGGGCATCATGGCCGCGATCCACGACAACGCCTACGCCACCGCCGAGCGCTACGGCAAGAAGGGGGATTACCTCTTCGGCGCGAACGTGGCGGGCTTCGTGAAGGTGGCCGACGCGATGATCGCGCAGGGCCATTGCTAAGGCCCTCCCGCAAGGGAACCGACGTGTCCGCCCCGGGGGCCGCCTGCCCCCGGGGCGGAACTTTTTGCCGGGGGAAACCAAAAAAGGCTTGCGGGGCGGGGCCGCTTCCTTGTATGATATGACATTAGCAACGTGGAGTGGGCGCGTGCCCACCCAAGGATTGAAACACGAGGATTGCAGCGATGGCCAAGTTCAGATTCAAGGCGGTGGATTCGCAGGGCAAGGAAGTGCTCAGCACGGTTGAGGCCGATTCCCAAAGCGCGGCGATCGAGAAGATCCGCGCGATGCGTCTGACGCCCAAGGCCATCGGCCAGGTGCCGGATGACGCCTCCGAGGCGGCGGCGCAGGCGGCCGCGGCGGCCCAGACCAAGCCCAAGCGCAAGGGCGGCGGCAACATCTCCATCAAGATGCCCAAGTTCCTGCGCGGCGGCGTGAAGACGAAGGACCTGATGGTCTTCACGCGCCAGTTGGCGACGTTGGTGGATGCGGGCCTGCCCTTGCTGCGTGGCCTGCGCGTGCTCCACCGTCAGTGCCAGAACGAGGCGCTGAAGGAGGCCCTCACCGGCATGATCGAGACGGTGGAGACGGGCAACACCTTCTCGGAGTCGCTCGCGAACTATCCCAAGATCTTCAACCATCTGTACGTGAACATGGTGAAGGCCGGCGAGGCCGGCGGCGTCTTGGAGACGGTGCTGAACCGCTTGGCGGAGTTCATGGAGAAGGCCGAGAAGATCAAGAACAAGGTGAAGGGCGCGATGACCTACCCGATCGTGGTGTTGATCGCGGCGGTGGGCATCGTGGTCTTCCTGATGTTGGCGGTGATCCCGAAGTTCCAGCAGATCTTCGACGACCTGATGGGCGGCGAGGGGATGCCCGCGCTGACCTCCTTCGTCATCGGCCTTTCGGAGTGGGTGCAGCAGTACTGGCTCTTCCTCTTGGCTGGCATCGTGGGCGCGGTGGTGCTCTTCAAGATCTTCGGCAAGACGCCGATGGGCTCGCAGATCAACGACCGCCTGGCGCTCCGCGCGCCGGTCTTCGGCGAGCTGACGCAGAAGACCATCGTGGCGCGCCTGACGCGCACGCTTGGCACGCTGCTGAGCTCGGGCGTGCCGGTGTTGCAGGCGCTCTCGATCGTCAAGGACACCACGGGCAACCAGGTGATCGCCAAGGCGCTCCAGTCCGTCCATGACAGCGTGAAGGAGGGCGAGGGCATGACCGCGCCGTTGGGCGCCTGCGGGGAGTTCCCCCCGATGGTCGTCTCGATGGTGGAGGTGGGCGAGGAGACCGGTGCCCTGCCGGAGATGCTCATCCGCGTGGCCAACACCTATGACGACGAGGTGGACAACGCCGTGGCGGCCATGACCTCCATCATCGAGCCGATCATGATCATCTTCCTGGCGGTGGTGGTCGGCGGCATCGTCATCGCGATGTTCATGCCGCTCATCTCGATCATCGGCACCATCGGCCAGCAGACCGGGGCCTAATCCGGGGGAAGGAGGCAGAGCCATGCAAAGGACGCTCAACGGACGCGCGGGCTTCACGTTGGTGGAGTTGCTGGCGGTCATCGTCATCATCGGCATCCTGGCGGCGGGCATCTTCATGCTCGTGCGCACGGCCAGCTCGCGCGCGGCCATCGCCAAGACCACCGCGCAGGTGCACGCCATCGCCTCGCTCGTCGAGGAGTACAAGAACCTCTACGGCCACTACCCGGTGGCGGTCGATGCGGATGACGCAGGCTACTGCGAGGTGAACTTCACCTTCAAGGTCGAGGACGGCGGCTCCTGCTCGCAGTGCGGCAACCAGACGAGCAATGGCGGGGTGCTTTTCGGCCTCTGCTCGAACTTCATCCCCGTCGCAAGCAGGATGGAGGAGACCACCCGTGGCACGAACATGAGGGATCGCCTTGCGGCTTCCTTCAAGCAAGAGGCGGGCTCCCAAGAGGACGAGGATATTTGGGAGAAGAAGTTCGGCGCGAATCGGAACGCCGATATGTTCGAGACCGTGCGCAACGAGAAGGCCGACCAGAACCTGCAGGCGCTCTACCGCTCCTATCGGCGCCTGCACGCGGATGGCATGGTTACGGACGAGGTCTTCCTGCTTTGCCCCTATTGCGGCACCCAGAAGTACATCGGCGGCGTGAACGGGGATGCGTGGGGGAATGCGCTGAAGTATCGCGTTACAGGCGGCGCCGGGGAGATCGTCTCCGCCGGCCCGGACGGCGCCTTTGGCACGGGCGACGACATCTCCAGCGGCGGCGCGGCCGTCAACGAGGATGAGGACTGATCGGAGGGAGGGAACCATGCGCGGCACATTCCAAAAGGCCCGGCGGGGCTTCACGCTGATTGAGCTCCTGGCGGTGATCGTCATCTTGGGCGTGCTCGTCGCGGCGTGCGCGGGGGCTTACGCCCACTTCATCGAGCAGGCCCGGCGCAAGAACGCCGCGGATGTCTGCGACCAGATCGCCGCGGCATGGACGACCTATCACCGCGACCTCGGCTTCTGGCCGGACGAGGTGGCGCGTTCGGGCGTGCAGGAGATGGACTCCGAGATGTGCACCATCCTGGGCAAGGCCGGCGTGCTCGACGTGATCTACATCGACAGCTCCAACAGCAACGACGCGGCCGATGGCCTGCGCCGCAACCGCGAGAACGTGGCGGAGCTGAAGTATGGCCTGTTGGATCCGATCGGCCAACGGCTCTTCGACGCGGGGCGCCGCGGCTCGGAGGTGGAGGAGCACCTTTATCAGTTCGTCTTGGACGACGACGAGGACGGCGTCATCGAGCTGCCCGCGTCGGTCGGCGGCGGCACCGTCCGCGCGGACGCGGCGGTGTGGTGCTGGCCGGAGAGCGACGAGGCCCGCTCGGCGGGCGAGACCTATGCGCAGAGTTGGTAAGGAGGGACGGCGATGATCGGCGTTTTTGGGAAGGGTGCGCGTCGGCGCGGCGGCTTCACGTTGGTGGAGCTGATGGTGGTGGTGGTGATCCTGGCCACGTTGGTGGGGCTGGGGAGCTTGGCGGTGGTGCAGGTGCTGCGCGGGTCGGAGAAGACCAAGCGCGACGCCTTCGCCAAGACCGTCCATAGCGCCATCATGGCCTACAAGAACGAGAACGGCGAGTGGCCCATCCCCGAATCCTCCGGCTATGACTCCTCGGTCACGTATGGGACGGTGAATGAGTCGAACCGCATCGCGAACGGCAACGCGGAGGTGATCATGCTTCTGTTGGGGCGGAACAGCAATGGCCGCCGAGACGACGCCATGCGCGCCTACATCACCGACTCCTCCGCGCTCTACGTCTGCCGCGGCACCAGTGTGCAGCTGTTGGATGACGCGCTTGCCTCGGGCGGCGTCTCGGGCAGCGACATGGTCGGCTTCCTGATAACGATGCGCAAGAGCAACAATTCGCGTTACCGCAGCCTGAGCCAGGCGCGCGCCTTCACGCCGATCAGGATCAGCTTCGACTTCGACCTCGACCATTACTCGGTCTCCGTCCCCACGGACAACGACTTCGACAACGTGGTCCGCCTGCATTGAGCGGCGAAAGGAGTGTAACGCGATGGCGACGATGGGACGACGCATGATGGGCCGGGCGGGCTTCACGCTGATTGAGCTGTTGGTGGTCATCGGCATCGCCGCGCTGCTCCTGACGCTCTCCACGACCTCTTTCTTCGGGGCCTCCCGCGCGGAGTCCCTCTCCAAGAGCCGCAACCAACTGCGCGACGTGCTGCTCATGGCCCGCCAGCAGGCCAGCATCCAGGGCAAGACCCACGTGGTGGTCTGTTGGAACGCCGACGTAACCATCGAGGTGGGCAGCGCGACGCAGCGTGGCAAGCAGGGGCGTTTCGCGCTCTTCCAGCACGTCGGGCGCGTCTGGCCCAGCGGCGGCAATAAGTTGGCGGCGCCCTTCGGCCTTCAGCGCGACCTGCTCACCTCCCTCCGCCCCAACGAGCGCCTCATCAACATCGACGACCCCGACGACGACAAGTTCATGCGCGTGGAGACCGTGCCCCACGACCCCTCCAAGACCGTCGAGGACAACGCCGAGGACAACAAGGGCAACCGCGTCGACCAACTGAACTACGAGTATTACGACGGCGAGCGGCTCCAGTTGGTGGCCTCCGACCGGAAGGATGTCTACGGCAACCAGAACCTCGGCTTCTTCGTGGCCGAGCTGAAGGAGAGCTGCGGCGAGACGAAGCCCTTCCCGCTGGGCGTGCGCGTCACCGGCACCTACTCCCTCCCGCGCCTCTATTCCTTCGACAAAGACCGCGTGGCCTTCGTCTTCACCCCCGACGGGCGTGTGGAGCAGGGGGGCACCTTGCGTGCCACTTTGGCGCTCTCCGCCAACGCGCCCTCCTTCTCCATCACCGTCACCGGGGACGGCGACGTGGAGGCCAACGACCAATGAGGAGCCGCACCATGATGAGCCGTCTCTTCCGTCTTGCCCGCGCCGGGTTCTCGCTGATCGAGGTCAACATGGCCATCTTCGTGCTGGCCGGCGGCGCGCTCGCCCTCCTGGGCCTCTTCCCGCTCGGTTTGCGCGACAGCCTCGCCGCGCACAACGAGATGCGCGTGGCCGCCTTCGCCGACCGCTTCCTGGGCGCCGTCAAGATCGCCGCCCAGGAGGCCCGCGACGTCGACGAGCTCAAATCCTTCGTCACCGATATCATGGACACACAGCCCGGCTTCCAGTGGGAGGACGATGCCGGTGAGCAGCCCGACGAGAATGGCAACGGCGGCGACCTTGACTCCACCGAGGACAAGTCCGGCGTCTTCTATCGCGCCTGGGCCATGGCGGATGATACGTGGGGCGGCGAGGATGGCTTCGAGCAGTTCGACGACAAGATCGTCGTCATCGTCGGCATCCTTGTAACGGGCGAGAACGCCAAGCAGAACAAGCGCGCGCTTCTCACGGCCTCCGCCTATGGTATGCGGGTGATTCTGGACAAGGAAGCCGACTAAGGAGCGCCGCCATGAGAGTTACCCTCCGCAACCCTGCCCGCCGCCGCGGCTTCTCCCTCATCGAGGTGCTGGTGGCCATGGCCATCCTCACCATCATCGTTCTCATCGTGGCCGGCATCTTCCAGCAGACCAGCCTGGCCTGGAGTCTGGGCCTGCGCCGCGCCGACGAGCAGTCCGCCGTCCGCGCCGTGGTCGGCGCGCTCAGCCGCGACCTCTCCATGATCGTCGACCCCGCCAACTTCGTCATCGGCCCTACCCATGGCAACACCTCCGAGCGCGACACGGCGATGGAGGCGGGCGACCTGGATGCCGCCGATGGGACGCTCGACGGCAACACCCTCGACTTCTGGATCCTCCGCGCCCCCGACCTGTTCGATGAGGACGGCACCGCCACGCGCGAGCTCTATCACGTTACCTACTCCGGCGGCAACCCCGTCAAGCGCGAGGTCAAGGCCTTCGGCGCCCAGGGCTACGACACGCCTTCCGACACCAGCGAGGAGGCCGGCGGCGGCGAGTCTGAGTACGACCTCGGCACCGGCGGCAGCGTCCGCTTCGAGGCCATCACCCCCGACGACGACACCAAGTTCGCTTCCCTCTATGAGGCCCTCGGCGTGCGCGTCGTCGTCACCCCGACCCGCCCGCCCTCCGTCTTCGATTACGAGATTTACGTGGGTTCCTGCGGGCCGGATGGCCGCTGGGGCACCGAGGACGACATCCGCCCCTGGGTGGAGGGTGAGAATTGAGCAGTTTCCAGGAAAGGCACCCCGCCATGCGACACGCACACGCACTCCGCCGCGCCGGCTTCACGCTCGTCGAGCTCTTGGTGGTCGTCGTCATCATCGGCATCCTCATCGCCACCTTCGCCGCCTCCACCGTCTCCGCCCACGAGACCGCGCGTATCACCAAGGCCACCGCCGAGAGCCGTGAGCTCGGCAACGCCATCCGCCTCTTCCTGCTGACCGAGGTCGACTCCTCCTCCAGCGACTCGGTCGACGGCGACGATCCGCTCTCCGAGTTGGGCCTCGGCGAGGGCGTCAACGAGATCTCCACGGCGCTCTCCCGCCGCCTCGCCACCGACAACAACGACGCCGGGCACGCCTACTTCGCCGCCTCGCAGGACGCCATGCCGCAGGGGCGCATCATCGACCCCTGGGGCAACCCTTACCGAATCCGTATGCGCCGCGTGGACATCCGCGCCGAGGAGGAGGAGGATTACGTCGTCATCCTCCCCGTCCAAGGCATCCACCGTGCCCTCGAACCCCTCAAGGGCGTCTCCAACTAACCGACCCCGGAGGATCTCCCATGCGCCACACCTCCCCCAAACGCGGCTCCGCCCTGCTCATCGTGCTGGGGCTCCTCAGCTTCCTGATGATCAGCGCCGTCGCCTTCGCCATCTCCATGCGCACCGAGCGCGCCGCGGCCTCCGCCTACCGCCGCAGCCTCCAGGCCCGCGAACTGCTCACCGCCGTCTTCTCCGACGCCCGCGCCACCGTCGACTACGCCCTCAACGAGCAGGCCTACGAGGCGGGCTTCAAGGTCAACGACGATAACACCCACACCGTCTCGGCCCTCGCCCCCTTCAAGTATCCCGACGGTGGTGGCGAGGGCACCACCGACAGTTACGGCCGCCTCATCTCCTCGTACTCCTCCGACGATGAGATCGCCTATCTGTTGGACGACGCGGTCATGCGCCACATCCCCCCCTACATCGCCTACACCGTCTACGAGACGCTTGAGATGGACGAGTGCCCCAACGGCACCGGCGACGCCGTCACCGGCAACGGCGGCTACAACCTTGACCGTGCCGCCAACTGGAAGTCCATCTCCGTCCAGGTCCCCAAGGTCGAATCCGACGACGGGCAGACCAACTTCACCGTCGATTCCGCCGTCGTCGGCCGTATGGCCTGGTCCGTCATCAACCTCTCCGACGCCCTCGACATCAACGCCGTCGGCTCCGTCTCCCAGCGCCGCGGCATCGGCCTGACCGGCAGCGAGTTCGCCTTTGGCGAGCTCCCCGGAGCATCCTCCTCCACGTCCTCCACCTCCTCTTCCAAGCCCGAGGATCGCTACGACCTCCTCCCCTCCACCGCCGACGCCCAGTCCACCGAGCTGCCCATCTTCGCCTCGGGCGCCGACCTCGCCACCTACGCCGCCCGCGTCGAGGGTGGCCAGAGCCTCCTCCAGCGTGAGGTCAACGGCATCTTCCCCTATTCTTGGGAGAACGCTCTCCAAGAGGGTGGCGCCGCCGCCTTCTCGCCCTTCACCGTCTACAGCTTCTGGCCCAACGCCCGCCGCCGCACCGAGGATGGCGCCCGCCGCACCACCTCCTCCGGCTCCTCGGACTCCAACCGCCGCGTCATCGCCTGCAACGAGATCGACGAGGAGTCCCTCACCCCCGGCTGCGAGGTCGAGGATCTCGTCAAGGAGGTGCTTGGCACCTCCGGCTCCGAAGGCACCACCTTCGCCCGCCTCCTTGCCGACTATATCGACACCGACTCCATCCCGGATGTCTACGACGGCCCCACCTCCGGAGATCAGAAGGAACTTTACCAGAACGCCGCCCCCACCGTCGAGAACGTCCCCATGGTCAGCGAGGTCGGTTACGCCTCCTCCTCGTGGCAGTCCTTCTGCGACGAGTTGGCCGACAACGTCAAGGCCGCCTTCGAGGGGTTGGAGCCCGAGGGCGAGAACCAGTTCGACACGACCAGCGCAATCCCCAAGACGCTCAAGGTCAAGGACATCGACCTCAACATCCCCGACCCCGAGATCTCCCTCTCCCTGCGCACCTACTTCCCCGGCCGCGCCGAGAGCGGCGAGACCTTCACCGTCGAGCCGGAGGGCTTCGTCGCCGTCTACGCCGACGTCCTCGATGGTTCCACCGCCCGCCTTGAGTGCTGCGAGACGGGTGTCGTGGGGGCGGCCTCGCTGGGCGGGGGCAGCCTCTCCGTCACCGGCGGCGGCAACGAGGAGGCCATCTTCGACAGCGCCACGAACGTCCGCTTCACCGGCAAGAACCTGAACCTCAAGGTGAACGGCGAGAACCTCACCATCGGCGTCCCCGTCCAGCAGCAGGGCGGCGAGCAACCCACCACCACCGAGATCACCCTCACCTTCTTGGTCGACTTCGTCTTCCGTGTCGGCGTCAGCCAGGGCTCCGACATCGTCGATCTCTGCCCCACCGGCGGCGGCCGCCGCACGGTCTCCAACAAAGACAACTATCCCACGACCGTCGCCAACCGCTTGGATCAGAGCCAGATGGCCCAAAGCGACTCCCAGCGCTTCCGCGTCACCCTTCCCGTTACCGTCAAGTTCGCCCTCCAGTGGAAGGTCGAGACCGAGGAAGTCTCCCAGGGTGAGGGTGGCGGCACCAAGACTGTCTACACCGTCCAGTCCGAGTTCGTGGAGGGGCACGAGCCCGAGGCCACCTACGACCCTGCCACGGACACCGCCTTCGCCGGGCAGACCATCGCCGGGTGCTCCGCGGGGACGGCCTCCTGCCTCGCCTTCTCCCCCTCGTCGGGCACGTGGCGCACCGTCGACCCGCGCTACAACTGGCTCTCCCCGATGATGGGCGTCTCCGGCTCCTCCGCGGGTTATGGCGGCGTCGCCTTCCTGGCCAACCTCTCCTCCCCCCACTGGCTCTTCATGGAGACCAACGGCGAGGTGACCAACGGCAACACCGAGGCCTCCGACCTCCAGAACGCCTATGCGAACTATCATGAGACGCAGGCGCAGACCGTCCCCTTCGTCTGGGGCCTCAAGGCCAACGAGGTCCGCTACGGTTACAACGACGCCGGCCAGCTCCTCCTCCCCGGCGAGGTCGGCTTCCTCCCCGTCCCCTTCTCCGAGACGGTCTGGACTCCCAACGAGCTCAACTATCTCGCCACTTCCCTCGACAACTACTACACCACCGTCGCCCGTTCCTCTTTCTTCCGCACCATCCCCATCACCGACTTCAACGACGGTGCCTTCTCCGGCACCTCCCCCTACGGCGGTTACGACCGTGCCGTTGAGCTCACTTCCATGTTCGAGAGCTTCGGCGGCGAGAACTTCCCCGAGGAGCACCGCGGCATCGTCAATGTCTTCGCCGGCATGGACGACTACTACACCAGCCAGCGCCTCCGCCAGTTTGCCATGATGGGCATCCCCTCCTCCATCCGCCAGGCCGCCAAGGTCACCTACGACCGCCTTGAGAAGGCCGCCGACGTCAGCCGCGTCCCCAAGGCCCTCGTGGATTCCGACCTGGACTCCCTCAAGAACGACAGCATCGCCGGCACCACCCTCGACACCGAGCCGAAGTACGACACCTTCGTCCGCGACTATCTCTTCCCCATCCCCTCGGACTCCGCCTCCTCCGATACCGATTCCTGGAACCAGAGCTACACGCTCTTCCCCGGCGTCGAGGGCGTCCCCCGCCGCCCCACGCGCCTCCGCGACGCCATCATCCAGGAATCCACCGAGGGCACCAACATCTCCTTCGCCGAGCGCCTCAAGAAGTACAACGAGGACCACACCTCCTCCGCCGACAAGCTCGGGCAGAACGACATGACCACCCTCGTCGCCATCGGCAACGAGTCCTTCGGCGACCGCCAGCAGCTCTTCCTCTACATCCTCCGCGCCGACGCCCTCGCCTACAGCTCCGGGCGCAAGCTCTCCGAGCACAGCCCCCTCTCCACCGCGCGCGCCGTCGCCCTCGTCTGGCGCGACGCCTACGGCGAGCTCCCCGACCGCCTTATCTACTGGCAGTACCTCCCATGACCGAGCCCGACCCCATCCCCGAGGACGACGCCGCGGACACCCTCGACCTCCGCTACGTCAGCGAGTGGCAGATCGCCTGCCCCGGCGCCGACCTCCTCGATATGCTCAACTGCGACGACGGCGTCGGCCCCGAACTCTACGCCCGCCTCCGCCTCACCCCCCACGCCGAGGACCTCGACGGCCTGGAGTGGCTCGTCTTCGACGAAATCCGCGACGACGCCTACTATATGCTTACCTTCCCCGAGGGCACCGACTTCGCCGACTTCTCCGTCGCCCAAGCCCTCCGGCTTGAGGAAATCGACGAAAAGTGCTTTAATGCTCTGCCGTCGGGGGACGAAGACGAGCCCTGCGACGGCGACTGCGAGACTTGCCCGCAGGACTGCGTCGGCAAGCTCCCCGTGACCCCTTGAACCAACCGAAAGGATCCCACCCATGCGCACCAAGATCGTCGCAGGCAACTGGAAGATGAACAAGCTCCCCTCCGAGGCCCCCGCCCTCATCGAGGGCATCCGCAAAGCCACCAACGACGGCGACTGCGGCGTCGACGTCGTCGTCTGCGTCCCCTTCACCGACATCCCCGCCGCCGCCCAGGCCCTCAAAGGCTCCAAGATCGGCCTCGGCGCCCAGAACATGCACTGGAAGGACGCCGGCGCCTACACCGGCGAGATCTCCGCCGCCATGCTCAAAGACCTTGGCGTCCAGTACGTCATCCTCGGCCACTCCGAGCGCCGCCAATACTTCGCCGAGACCGACGAGACCGTCAACCTCAAGCTCAAGGCCGCCCTCGCCGCCGGCCTCACCCCCATCGTCTGCGTCGGTGAGACCCTCGAGGAGCGCGAGGAAGGCAAGATGCAGGAGGTCATCGTTCGCCAAGTCTCCGAGGATCTCGCCGGCTGCCAGGAGGACTTCGCCCGCATCGTCATCGCCTACGAGCCCGTCTGGGCCATCGGCACCGGCAAGACCGCCACCTCCACCCAGGCCCAGGAGGTCCATGCCCTCATCCGCGCCACCCTCGCCAAGATGAACCCCGAGCAGGCCGACGAGGTCCGCATCCAATACGGCGGCTCCATGAAGCCCGAGAACGCCGCCGACCTCATGTCCAAGCCTGACATCGACGGCGGCCTCATCGGCGGCGCCGCCCTCAAGGCCGACTCCTTTGCCGCTATCGTCCACGCCGGCAAGTGAGCCTCGCCTCTGCCCGAAAAGCCCCGACCCCACGGTCGGGGCTTTTTTTGTGCCCTCTTCCCTCTGCCGTCAGTGGTGCTGGCCCGTGCAGGACTGGATGGACGGCGAGGGGAAACCGCAGATTGCGCGGATTTGGGCAGATTAGGGGTCGGCTGCCGCCGACAGGACTGCCAGGGGGGAGATCACCAAGGGCACGAAGGGGAGCACAAGGGGACACGAAGCACGACGAGGAGGGAAGGGACAATCACAACGAACACAAAGGGAGCGAAGCACGGCGGAAGGGACTCACTTGGGCAGCGCGGGAGGCGAGGGCGGTAGGGAGCGGTCAGCGGGCGAAGCCCGCAGAGCGACCGGCGGAGCCCGCAAGCTTCCCGCGCACCCTTGCGTCTTTGCGGTCAAATCCCCCAAGCCTCCAAGCCTCCAAACTTCCAAGCCTCCTCCTCTGCCCGCAAGCCTCCCGCGCACCCTTGCGTCTTTGCGGTCAAATCCCCCAAGCCTCCAAGCCTCCAAACTTCCAAGCCTCCCCCTCTGCCCGCAAGCCTCCCGCGCCACCTTGCGTCTTTGCGGTCTCTTCCCCCTCTCTCTGCTCTCGCCCCTCTCCATCTGCCTCAAACATCCCCGAAACCCTGTCGCTAACAGGATTCTGACTTGAGTTCGCGGGGGGTGATGCGCTATCATGTGCGGCGTTTTGGGCGGAGGTTCGTCTGCCAAAGCCCGAAACGCTTTTCATGTGTATGTCTCCAAACGGCGCCCCGGATTCCGGGGCGCCGTTTTTTTTGCCCATTGGGGAGCGTCATTGTGCGAAGGCGTGGGCGAAGAAGTCCGCAATCTCGCCGAAGGGGATACGGTCGGTGCGGTCGTAGAGGTCCACGTGGTTGGCGTCGGGGACGATGATGAGGCGTTTGGGCTCGGAGGCACGGCGGTAGGCCTCCTCGCTGAACTCACGCGAGTGCGCGCGGTCACCGGTGATGAAGAGGACGGGGCGCGGGGCGATCATCTCCAGATCCTCGAAGGGATAGAAGGTCATGAAGCGCGTGTTGCTGGCAAGCGTGGGCTTGGTGGTCGTCTCGCGCGGGCGTCCGGTGGGGGTGAATTCGCCGCGCGGCGTGCGGTACCAACCGTAGAACTCCAGGGAGATGGGGTCGCGGGCCTCCTCCAACGCGAGGACGGTGCCGCCCGTGTAGGCAGGCTTCGCGCCGTTCGCCTCAGCGGTGCGCTGGGCGGCGGCCTGCGCACAGAGCGCCTTGCGGGCCTCGATTCCCAGCGGGGCGACCTTGAGGCCGTGTCGGGCGGCGGCGCCCATGTCGTACATGCTGGCGGTGGCCACGGCCTTGATGCGCGGGTCGATCTTCGCCGCCGAGAGCGCGAAGCTGCCGCTCCCGCAGACGCCGATGGCGCCGATGCGGTCGGGGTTGGCGAAGGTCTGGGTCGTCAGCCAATCCACCGCCGCGCTGAAACTCTCGGCGTAGAGGTCGGGCGAGACGAGGTTGCGCGGGCCTTCGCTTTCGCCCCAGCAGAGCAGATCGATGGCGACGGCCGCGAAGCCGCGCTCGGCCAACTTGGTGGCGTAGAGCGTGGCGGCCTGCTCCTTCACCGCGCCCATCGGGTGCCCCACGACGAGCGCAGGCAGACGCGCCCCTTCGGCGGCGCCCTTTGGCAGACAGAGCGTGCCGGCCACGCGCAAGCCGAACTGGCTGGGGAAGGAGACCTTGCGCGTCTCCACGCGGTCGCTGCGGTAGAAGTTGTCCGCGCCGTCGGGGATGGCGGGCGTCTCGGGGGCGGCGAGGGCCGTGCCGAACGCGGCGGCGGCGAGGAGGGTGAGGGCGGCGTATCTCATGGTTCGGTTCCTTTCTCGGTGGCGTGGTCGATGGATTTGATGACGCGGGCGGGGACGCCGGCGACGACGGTGCGCGGGGGGACGTCGCGCGTGACGACGGCGCCGGCCCCGACGATGGCCCCATCCCCGATGGTCAGGCCGGGGAGGATGCGCGTCCCCGCGCCGACCCAGACGTTGCGGCCGAGGGTGACGGGCGCGGGAAGGAGGTCGCCCCGGCGTTCTTCCGCGAAGGCGTGGTTGAGGGTGCAGACGATGACGCAGTGGCCGATGAGGCAGCCATCCCCGAGCGTCACCCCGCCCTGGTCCTGGAAGTGGCACCCGGCGTTGATGAAGACCCCCTTGCCGATGCGGAGGTTCTTGCCGCAGTCCGTGTGGAAGGGCGGGAAGAGGCGGAAGGTGGGGTCGATGGGGCGGCCCGTGAGCGTGGCCATGAGGGCGCGCACCGCCTCGGGCGGGTGAAAGCCGCCGTTGAGCGCGGCGGTGATGCGTTGGGCCTCCAGACTGAGCAGGCTCATTACGCGGTGCGTCTCCGACCCGGCGACCACGCGCCGCCTGGCATCCATCTCGGCCAGGAAGGCGGCCAATTCCTCGTTGCTGACGGTTTTCATGGCGCCCAGTGTAGCGCAGCGCCTTACCCAAAGGCCAATACTTTGTTATCATGCCTTCCATAACCAAAAGGAATGCCCCGATGGAACTGCGCGTCCTCCGCTACTTCCTCTCCGTCGCCCGCGAGGGAAACATCACCCGCGCCGCCGAGCGCCTCTTCGTCACCCAGCCAACCCTCTCCAAACAGCTTCGGGAACTGGAGGAGGAACTGGGTTGCCGCCTCTTCGAGCGCGGCGCGCGCGCCATCGCCCTCACCGAGGAAGGCCGCCTCCTCCGCGTCCGCGCCGAGGAGATCCTGGGCTTGGCCGAACGCGCCCGCGCCGAGATCGCCGAGCGCGAGGCCTTGGGCGGCGAGCTCGCCATCGCCGCGGGCGAGACCCCCGCCATGCGGATCCTGGCCCGCGCCGCCCGGATGCTTCGCGCCGAGCACCCCGCCCTCTGCCTGACCCTCCACAGCGGCAACGCCGAGGACGTGGCCGACCGTCTGGCGCGCGGCCTCGCCGACTTCGGCCTTCTGCTCGAACCCTGCGATCTCGCCCGCTACGCGTTCCTTCGCCTCCCGTGGCACGACGAATGGGGCCTCCTCCTCCGCAAAGACCACCCCCTCGCCGCCAAGGCCGCCATCGCCCCCGCCGACCTCCGCGGCCTGCCCCTCCTCACCTCCCGGCAGGCGCGCGTGGAGGCGGAGTTCACCGGCTGGTTGGGCCACCCCCTGGGCGCACTCAATCTCGTCGGCACCTACAACCTCATCCACAACGCCGCCTTGCTGGTGGAGGAAGGCCTTGGCTGCGCCTTCGCCCTTGCCCACCTGGCCGACGTCTCCCCTGCCAGTCCGCTTGCCTTCCGTCCCCTCACCCCCGCCCTTCGCGCGGGGGCTGTCCTTGTCTGGGAGCGCGACCGCCACCCCTCCCGCGCCGCCCAAGCCTTCCTCGCCACCCTCCGCGCCCAACTCGCCGCCCAACCGTGAGCGTGCTCAGCGGCGGGAGAGCCAACGGCGGAGGGGGGCGTCGTAGAGGCGGGCGGAGGCCCAGGCGAAGGCGATGGCGAGGGTGATGGTCAGGAGGGTCAGGGGCCAGGCTTGGGCGAGGCTCCGCCAACTGGCGTTGGCCACGATGGCGGTGTAGGTCAGCACGAAGGGGAAGTGGGTGATGTAGAGCGGGTAGGAGAGGTCGCCCAGCCAACGGCAGAGGGGGGCCTCGCCGGGGCGCGTGGCGCCCGCGCCGAGCCAGACGATGGCGGGGAAGAGGAGGAGGACGCCGGCCAGCTCGTAGAGGCCGTTCAGCCACGGCGCCGCGTCGCCCCCCAGGCGCGGCACGGCGA
This sequence comes from uncultured Lentisphaeraceae bacterium, assembly GCA_949288955.1. Taxonomy (GTDB): domain Bacteria; phylum Verrucomicrobiota; class Kiritimatiellia; order RFP12; family DVOR01; genus Spyradenecus. The sequence continues at coordinate 1,657 of CASEMS010000007.1, read as the reverse complement.
AGAAGGCCACCAACGCCGCCGAGAGCGCCCAGAAGGGCACCCGCACGCGGCAGGGCCGCGCCACCCGCGCCAGGAGCAGTCCCAGCCCGAAGGAGAGGAAGAGGCGCAGGAGCGCCACCCCCACGTGCTCCGGCGTCAGCATCCAACCGCGTAGCAGGTCGCCCGTCGGCCCGAACAGCGCCCACGCCGCCGCGCCCGCGCCCACCGCCCCCACGAAGGCCGCCAGCCAGCGCGTCGGCAGCCAGCGCAGGACGAGCGCGTAGGCCACGTTGCCCACGTACTCATAGAAGAGCGACCACGAGACCGCGTTGAGCGGGAACATCTCCCCCCAGCCCCGGATGTCCAACGCCTTCGGCACCGGCAGGAGCAGGAGGCCCAACGCCGCCACCGCCGCCCACCGCCAGACCGGCGTCTCCGGGATGGCGCCCCAGCCCACGGCCTCCGCCCCGTGGGCGTAGAAGACCGCCGCCCCCAACAGCCCGCCGAGGACCACCATCGGCTGGAGGCGGATCAGCCGCCGCCGCGCGAAGGCCCGGAAGGGCAACGCCTCCCGACGGTCGTCGTAGGCATAGGCCAGGACGAAACCCGAGAGCAGGAAGAAGAAGTCCACCGCCAGATAGGTGTGGTTCAGCAAGGTGTCCCGCGAGGTTCCCCCCGCCAACGCCATGTGCGTCTCCATGATATGGAAGATGAGCACCATCACCGCCGCCACCCCGCGCAGGGCGTCGAGCGTCAGATAATGGGGCTTCGAGGGGAGGGGCGCCGCGGGCGCGGTGGGGGAGGCGGATGTCTTCATGGCGTCCATTCTACCCCAAGCGCCTCGCCCATTCCATCGCCGAAGACCTCCTTCCTCGTCCTGCGCACGCCGTCACGCAGGGTGGGGGCCAGCCCTGGGGCGATCGGCCCCTGATCCACCTCGGCTCAGCCGCCGATCCACCTCGGCTCAGCGGCTGATCCACCGAGAGTCGGCGGCTGATCCTCCTTGGTTCAACCGCAAAGACGCAAGGTGGCGGTGGCGCGGGAGGCTTGCGGGCTCCGCCGGTCGCTCTGCGGGCTTCGCCCGCTGACCGCTCCCTACCGCCCTCGCCTCCCGCGCTGCCCAAGTGAGTCTCCCGCCGTGCTGTGGCGATCTCCCCCTGGCAGTCCCGTCGGCGGTAGCCGACCCCTAATCCGCCTCAATCCGCGCAATCTGCGGTTTCCCATCTCGCCGTCCATCCAGTCCTGCGTGGGCCCGCCCGCGCCCCCTTTGTGCCCGTAGCCGTGGAAGGTTCGCCTTTCAGGCTCACGGTGTTCTTTGTGATTGTCCCCCATCCACCTTCGTGCTCCTCCGTGTCCCCCTTCGTGCCCTTGGTGATCTCCCCCCTGGCAGTCCTGTCGGCGGTAGCCGACCCCTAATCCGCCTCAATCCGCGCAATCCGCGGTTTCCCTCTCGCCGTCCATCCAGTCCTGCGCGGGCCACGCCCGCGCTCCCTTTGTGTTCTTTGTGTCCGTTGTGATTGTCCCTCGGCGTGCTGGGCGTGCGGGGGCCCCTGCTTCCTGTATTTGCCAGGGCGTTTTGGGCTGAGAAATGCAAGTAAAATGACGCATGATTTTTGGGAGTGCCGAGAATATCCGCATTTTAGGCTGCCTTTCTGGTTTTGGTGGGGCGGGGATAGGT
>CASEMS010000006.1 GCA_949288955.1 uncultured Lentisphaeraceae bacterium | reverse complement strand
CCACATGGGGGCGGTGCCGCCGATGGGCTCGAACATGGAGACGCCGTTGGGGTTGATGTTGCCGCCGGAGCTGACGCCGAGGCCGCCCTGGGTGATGGCGGCGAGGTCGGTGATGATGTCGCCGAACATATTCTCGGTGACGATGACGTCGAACATCTCGGGGGAGGCGACCATGTAGAGGGTGGTGGCGTCGACGTGGAAGTATTGCCGCTCGACGTCTGGGTAGTCGGCGCCGACCTCGGCGAAGACGCGGTTCCAGAGTTGGTACATGTAGGTGAGGACGTTGGACTTGCCGACCAGGGCGAGGGTGTTCTTCTCGCCGACGCCGCGGGCCTTCTTGCCATATTTGCGGGCGTACTCGAAGGCATAGCGGCAGCAACGCTCCACCTGCTCGTAGGTGTAGGCCATGACCTGGGTGGCGACGGCGTCCTTGCTGTCGGGGCGGGAGATGCCGCCCATGCCGGTGTAGAGCCCGCCGGAGTTCTCGCGGACGACGCAGTAATCGATGTCCGCGGGGCCTTTGCCCTTGAGCGGGGTCTCGACGCCGGGGTAGAGGCGGATGGGGCGGAGGTTGATGTACTGGTCAAGCTCGAAGCGCATCCGCAGGAGGATGCCTTTCTCCAGGATACCGGGGGTAACACGCGGGTCGCCGATGGCGCCGAGGAACATGGCGTCGTGCCCGCGGAACTCGTCGAGGACGGAATCGGGGAGGATCTCGCCGGTGGCGAGGTAACGGCCGGCGCCGACGTCGTAGGTGTGCGTGTCGAGGGTGAAGCCGAACCTGCGCTCGGCGGCGTTGAGGATTTTCAGGCCTTCGGCGATGACTTCGGGGCCGGTGCCGTCGCCCGGGACGACGGCGATTTTGTAGGACTTCATGGGGTGGTTCCTTCCTCGTTGAGCAATGTGCGGAGGTCTTCCACCGTCAGGCGGAGACCGCGTTGCGAGAGATTGTTGGCGCGGGTGAGCAGTTTGGCCACCGCCTCCGGCGGCAGCTGCGGGATGCGCCCGACGAAGATGCGCGCGTGGCCCGTGCGCTCGGCGTGGGCGGCGGAGACGCCCAGCTCCTCGGCGAGTTTCTCGCCGGGGCGGATGCCGGAGAAGACGATGGGGATGTCCCGCCCGGGGCGCAGGCCGGAGAGGCGGATCATCGTCTCGGCCAAGGAGACGATGGTCATGGGTTTGCCCATGTCCAGCACGAAGATCTCCCCGCCCTGGGCGAAGGTGGCCGCCTGCAACACCAGCCCGCTTGCCTCCGCGATGGTCATGAAGTAGCGTTCCATCCGTGGGTCGGTGACCGTAACGGGCCCACCTTTGGCGATCTGCGCGCGGAAGCGCGGCACCACCGAGCCCGAGGAGCCGAGCACGTTGCCGAAGCGCACGGCGCAGAAGCGCGTGGGGCCGCCGGCCAGGTCGCGCACGAAGATCTCCGCCAGCCGCTTGGAGACGCCCATCGCCGAGATGGGGCGGATGGCCTTGTCGGTGGAGACGAGGACGAAGGTGCCGACGCCCGCCGCGCGGGCCTCCTCTGCCAGGGTGCGTGTGGCCAGGGCGTTGTTGCGAAGCGCCTCGACGGGGTTGCGCTCCATCATGGGGACGTGCTTGTAGGCGGCGGCGTGGAGGAGGAAGTCGGGCCGCCCGCGCATCAGCAGGTCGCGCATGAGCGCGCGGTCGCCGCAGTCGGCCACCACGGGGAGGAGGGTGTCGGGGTCGCCGCGCTCGGTGAGTTCGGCGTGGATCTGGTAGAGGGCGGCCTCGCTGATGTCCAGCAGGATAAGACGTTTGGGGCCCGCGGCGCGCACCTGGCGGGCCAGTTCGCCGCCGATGGAGCCGCCCGCGCCGGTGAGGAGGACGGTCTTGCCGCGGAAGCCTTCGCGGACGGCGGGGGTGTTGACCTCCGTCTCCCCGCGCCCGAGGAGGTCGGCCACCTCGATGGGGCGGAGCTGGAGGCGGCGGACGTAGCGCAGGGCCAGGAGTCCGGCCAGCTCAAGGACGCCGGCCATGACGGCCACGCTGGCGGGGGGTCGGGCCACGATGAAGGCATCGTCCGGCAGGATGGCGTAGCGCAGGAGGAGCTGGCAGGCGACGGTGAAGGCGGCCGCGCAGGCGAAGCGCGGGAGGTTGCGCAGGGAGATCGCGCGCGGGCTCAGCCGGTGGCAGCGGAAGAGGAGGAGCCCCGCCCAGCCGAGCACGAAGGCGGAGCCGAAGCCGCAGAGCACCGGGCCCCATCCCCAGGTGGGGGCGCCGAAGTCGAAGCGCAACAGGAACGCCGCCAGATAGGCGGCGAGCAGGACGGCGCTGTCGGCGAGGGCGCGGGTCATTTCTCGGAGATGCTCTGCTTGATGTAGGGCAGATAGTTGCGGGTGTAGACGTAAAGCGACCAGAAGTTGAGGAAGATGGCGAAGGCCTCGCCGATGTAGATGGCCCAGCGGAACCAGGTCATCGTGTCCGCCGGGTAATCATAGAGCATGATATAGAAGTAGATGAAGGCGCAGAGGGGGAAGGTCATGGCGGTGCGGATCTTGCCCAACATCGTCGCGGCGCAGTTCGCCCCATAGAGCGTCCCCACCGAGCGGAGGAAGGTGACCCATTGGTCGCGCAGGAGATAGAGCACCGTGAGCACCACCATGAAGAGGGCGTGCCACCGTTCCGGGGCCTTGCCGATGGGCAGGAGCCAGAGCAGGGTGGGGAAGACGACGAGGTAGAAGACCTTGTCCATCAACGGGTCGCACATCGCGCCGAACTTGGTTACCACCTTCCACTTCCGCGCGAGCGCGCCGTCGAAGAGGTCGGTCAGGGCCGAGAGCACCAGGCAGACAAGCGCCGCCCAGGCCCAGGCGTCGGAGGGCAGGACGGCCTCTTCCCGCAGGTGGAAGCGCTGCACACCCCACCCGTGGAAGAGGGCGAGCGCCAGGAAGGCCAGAATGAACGGCACGCGGATGAACGTGATGCCGTTGACCACCAACAGATGCAATTGGCGCAGACTCATGGTTGCTCCTCAGCGTTTCCCGGCGGCGCGCTTCTGTCGGCGTGCCTCGAAGAGGACGATCGCCCCTGCCACCGCGGCGTTGAGCGAGGCCACCTGGCCCTCCATCGGGATCAGGCCGATGAAGTCGCACGTCTTGCCGATGAGATTGCCTAGGCCGGCGCCCTCGTTGCCCACCACGATGCCGCAGCGCCCCCGGAAGTCGATCTGCGTGTAGGGCTGGGCACCTTCGGAGAGATCCAGGCCGGTCAGCCAGACGTTGCGCTCCTTCAGGCCCTTCATCGCCTGCGCCAGGTTCACCACGTGCGCGATGCGCAGATGCTCCGAGGCCCCCACCGAGGCCCGCACCACCGCCGGCGTCACCAACACCCCCCGATCCTCCGGCAGGATCACCCCGCACACCCCGCAGGCCTCCGCCGTCCGCAGGAGCGAGCCGAGGTTCTGCGGATCCTCCAGATGGTCCACGATCAACACGATCGCCTCCGGGTCGGCCTCCGCCGCCTCGTAAATCTCCTCCACCCCCACATACGGATAGCCGCCCACACGCACCGCGCAGCACTGATGGTTGAGCTGACCCAGCAGGCGGTCGCACTCGCCGCGCTGCGCCGCCCGAACGGGAATCCGCCGCGCGCGCGCCAACGCCACCATCTCTTCCACCTCCTCCGTCGCGGGGCCCGAGGGGACGATCAATTCCTGGCACTCGCGCCGTCCTGCGCGGAGGGTTTCCAACACGGGTCTGCGCCCGTAAATCCACGCCTCTTTCCGTTTGCCTTTCTTGTCCATGCCAGAGACTATACCAAACGCCGCCCGCTTCTGCAGGGAGTGCCGTTTGGCTGCTGCGGGAATGCCTTTGCGGGGACGCAATCACGCGTGGGGGATCTCCCCACGTCTCGGGGTGGAAAAGGATCAGCCCCCGACCCAAGGAGGATCAGCCCCTGAGCCAAGGAGGATCAGCCCCCGACCCGAAGTGGATCGGCCGCTGAGCCAAGGTCGATCAGCCCCTGACTCTTGGAGAGGTGGGGGCTGATTCTGTGGGAGGTGGCGTGGCAACGTTGGGTAGGGTGGGGGAGGTGGCCTCCTGAACGTCCTATTTGTTTGGACTAATTATTGCCGTCGCGTGTTTTGCGCTTGACGAGGGTGGTTTCGTTTGCGATACTGGGACAGATTGATGTTGGGCCGCGGGCCCCATCGCCGCCGACAAAGGAGAGACCTTATGGCTCAGGACAAGAAGACGTTGACGCCGGAGTTGCGCGCTTTCATCGAGGAATGGAAGCCGAAACCCGGGAATCTGATCATGGTGTTGCACCGCGTGCAGCAGACCTATGGGTATATGCCGCGCGAGATCGTGCTGGAGCTGGCAGACCTGTTGGAGGTGCCGCTGGCGAAGATTTACGGCGTCATCACCTTCTATAACTTCTTCAAGCTGAAGCAGCCGGGGCGCAACCTCATCCAGGTCTGCCTCGGGACGGCGTGCTACCTGAAGGGCGGCGACGACATCATGAAGGCGCTTGAGCAGGAGCTGGGCGTGGGCGTGAATACCGTGACGCCCGACGGCGAGTTCTCGACCGAGGCGGTGCGTTGCCTGGGTTGCTGCGGCTTGGCGCCCGTCATCGTCATCAACGGCGAGGTCTTCGGCAAGGTCACCAAGGCGGCCCTGCCCGGCATCCTCGACAAGTTCCGCGCGAAGCACTGAGAGAGAGGTGGCACATGGCTGAGAAACTTTCCCGCGAAGGTCTCGACGCGCTGCGCGCGCGGTTGGAGGCCGAGAACACGAAGGCCGAGGCTGGCGGCCGCAAGTATGTGATGGTCTGCGGCGGCACGGCCTGCGACTCGAACGGCGGCTTGGCGCTCTACGCGGCGCTGACGAAGGCCGCGGAGTATGCCGGCGCCAACGTGCGTATCGTCCGCACCGGGTGCATGGGCTTCTGTGAGCGCGGCCCCATCGTGAAGGTGCTGCCCGACGATACCTTCTATGTGGACGTGAAGCCGGAGGACGCGGCGGCCATCATCAACGAGCACATCGTCAACGGCCAGATCGTTACCCGTCTGCTCTACGACAAATCTCAGGCCGAGCAGGGCCATCAGGGCCATGACATCGATTTCTACGCCAAGCAGCAGCGTATCGTCCTTCGCCACTGCGGCCTCATCGACCCCGAGAAGATCGAGGACTACATCGCGCACGACGGTTACGCCGGTCTGGAGAAGGCCCTTTTCGAGATGACCCCGCAGGGCATCATCGACGAGATCCTCGCCTCCGGCCTTCGCGGCCGCGGCGGCGCGGGCTTTCCCACGGGTAAGAAATGGCAGTTCTCCGCCGGGGTCGAGGCCGACCAGAAGTACATCGTCTGCAACGCCGACGAGGGCGATCCCGGCGCGTACATGGACCGTTCCACGCTGGAGGGCGACCCCCACGCCATCCTTGAGGCGATGATGATCGCCGGCCGCGCCACCGGCGCCACCAAAGGCTTCATCTACATCCGCGCCGAATACCCGCTGGCCATCAAACGCCTGCAAATCGCCATCGATCAGGCGCGCGAGTGGGGGTTGCTGGGCTGCCCGAACATCCTGGGCAGCGACTTCACCTTCGACATCGAGCTGCGCTTCGGTGCGGGCGCCTTCGTCTGCGGCGAGGAGACCGCCCTGCTCGCCTCCATCGAGGGCAAGCGCGGCCAGCCCACGCCCCGTCCGCCCTTCCCCGCCGTCAAGGGCCTCTGGGGCAAGCCGACCATCATCAACAACGTCGAGACGCTCGCCAACGTCGCCGTCATCATCACCAAGGGCGCCAAGTGGTTCAGCTCCATCGGCACGGCCACCAGCAAGGGCACCAAGGTCTTCGCGCTCACCGGCAAGGTGCGCAACTCCGGCCTCATCGAGGTGCCCATGGGCATCACCCTGCGTGAGATTATCTTCGACATCGGCGGCGGTATCCCCAACGGCCGCAAGTTCAAGGCCGCGCAGACCGGCGGTCCCTCCGGCGGCATGATCCCGCCCGAGTACCTCGATATGCCCATCGACTACGAGTCCCTCGCCAAGATCGGCTCCATCGTCGGATCCGGCGGCCTCATCGTCATGGACGACACCGACTGCATCGTGGACGTGGCGAAGTTCTACCTGGAGTTCACGGTCGATGAGAGCTGCGGCAAGTGCATGCCCTGCCGTATCGGCGGTCGTGCCCTGCTCAACGCCCTCACCCGCATCTCCGAGGGCCGGGGCGAACCCGAGGACATCCAGAAGATGCAGGACATCTGCCAGGCCATGGCCCGCGCCTCCCTCTGCGGCCTCGGCCAGACGGCCTCCAACCCTGTTCAGGCCATGCTCCGCTACTTCATGGACGAGGTGTTGGCGCACATCAACGACAAGCGTTGCCCCTCCGGCAAGTGCAAGAAGTTGGTTCAGTACCGCATCAACCCCGAGCGGTGCGTCGGCTGCACGATGTGCGCCCGCGTCTGTCCCGTGGGCGCCATCTCCGGCAAGGTGCGCGAGAAGCACGTCATCGACCCCAAGAAGTGCGTGAAATGCGGCCAGTGCTACAACACCTGCAAGCTGCACGCCATCGAGATCGCCTGAGGAGAGCGCCATGGAACAGAAACTCGTCCACTTGGAAATCAACGGCATCGCGGTGGAGGTCCCCGCGGGCACCACCATCCTGGAGGCCGCCAAGAAGGTGGCCGTGCAGATTCCCACCCTCTGCCACCATCCTGACGTCAAGGCCTGGGCCGCCTGCGGCATCTGCGTCGTCCGCAACGGCAACAGCCCCAAGTTGCTCCGCGCCTGCTGCACCGAGGTCGCCGAGGGCATGAAGATCACCACGCACGACCCCGATATCGTGCAGATCCGCAAGACGGTCATCCAGCTGATCCTCAGCACCCACCCGGCCGACTGCCTCAAGTGCCCCCGTTCCGGTGTCTGCGAGCTTCAGCGCGTGGCCACCGACTTCGGCATCCGCGAGGCGCCCTTCCCCCGGCCCGCCATCGAGCACATCCCGCGCGACGAGAGCACGCCCTCCATCGTCCTCGATCCCGACAAGTGCATCAAGTGCGGTCGGTGCGCCATCGTCTGCCAGGAGATGCAGAACGTCTGGGCCCTCGAGTTCATCGGTCGCGGCGAGCGGATGCAGATTGCACCCGCCGCCGGCGTGCCCCTCAATGACTCCCCCTGCATCAAGTGCGGCCAGTGCTCCGCCCACTGCCCCGTCGGCGCCATCTACGAGCGCGACGACACGGCCAAGGTCTGGGACGCCCTCCGCGACCCGCAGCGCTTCACCGCCGTGCAGATCGCCCCTGCCGTCCGCGTCGCCCTCGGCGAAGCCTTCGGCATGAAGCCCGGCGAGCTCTCCACCGGCAAGATTTACACCGCGCTTCGCCGTCTCGGCTTCCAGGCCGTCTTCGACACCAACTTCTCCGCCGACCTCACCATCATGGAGGAGGGCACCGAGTTCGTCCAGCGCTTCACCCAGGGCGGCGAGCTTCCCCTCATCACCTCCTGCTGCCCCTCGTGGACGGACTGGATGGAGAAGTACGCCGCGGACTTCATCCCCAACTTCTCCACCGCCAAGAGCCCTCAGCAGATGCTCGGCGTCATGGCCAAGACCTACTTCGCCGAGAAGATGGGTCTCGACCCCGCCCGCATCCATCTCACCTCCATCATGCCCTGCACGGCGAAGAAATACGAGATCACCCGCTCCGAGGAGATGCACGCCTCCGGCCACCAGGACGTCGACGTCGTGCTCACCACCCGCGAGCTCGCCCGCATGATCAAGATCGCGGGCCTCGACTTCGCCAACCTCCCCGAGAGCCCCGCCGACTCCATCCTGGGCGAGTACACCGGTGCCGGAACCCTCTTCGGCGCCACCGGTGGTGTGATGGAGGCCGCGCTCCGCACGGCCTACCATCTCATCACCAAGGAGGAGTTGGCCGACGTCAACTTCACCCAGGTTCGCGGCCTGCAAGGCGTCAAGGAAGCCGTCATCGACATCAAGGGCACCAAGGTCTCCATCGCCGTCGCCCACCAGATGGGCAACGTCGAGCAAGTCCTCGATGCCATCCGCGAGGACCGCAAGGCCGGGCGTCCGCCCCGTTGGCAGTTCATCGAGGTCATGGCGTGCCGCGGTGGTTGCATCGGCGGCGGCGGTCAGCCCACGCTCGCCACCGACGAGGTTCGCAAGGCGCGCATGGAAGGCCTCTACAAGGATGACCGTGAGTCCGCCCACCGTTGCTCCCACCAGAACCCGCAGATCCAGAAGATCTACGCGGATTATCTGGGTGCCCCTTGCAGCGAGAAGGCCCACCACCTCCTCCACACCCACTACACCGCCAAGCCCCTCTATACCGCCTGACCCGCGGTATGCGCGGAATGACGCAATCGGCCCCGCTTCGGCGGGGCTTTTTTTGTCGTCTTCTTATCCTTTCCTTTCGTCAGAGCGCCCGGCCGAGGTCGCGCGCCTGCTGAAGGTAAGGGGAGGCCTTCGCCTCGTCTGGATGGGTGAGGCCGGCGGCGCGGAGGGCGAAGCATTCGTGCGGGTCTTCCAGGCAGGCGAGGTAACCGCGGAAGTCCTCCAACGTGCGATCCATGCAGGCCGGGTCATCGTCCGCCGAGGTCATGATGAAGCCGAACGTTTTGCCGGACATCCGCTCATAATAGGGGCTGGAACGGTCAATCAGCGTCTTCATCTGCGCGCAGATGCTGTAGAAGTAGACGGGGGTGGCCATGACCACGACATCCGCCGCGAGCATCGCTTCTTGGATGGCGCGGGCATCGTCCTGGATGGGGCAGGGCTTGCCGTGGAAGGAGCACAGCCCGCACCCCGTGCAAGGGGCGATTTTGCGCTCCGCCAAGCGGATGAAGGTGACGGCATGGCCGGCTTCGCGCGCACCCTCCGCCACGGCCAAGGCGAGGGTTTCGGAGTTCCCGCCCTTTCGGGGGGAGGAGGAGAGGACAAGGATTTGCTTCATCATGCGCTCCTTTCTTAGGCGACATTCATAGTCTAGCGCAACTCTGTGCCCCTCCTCAAGCGTGCTTGTGAGTGTCGCCCACGGAGGTAGCGGTAGATGTGCGTGGAGCCTCTGGGCGCGATCTCCCAGCCGCCTTCGTTTCCAAACGGCGGCTGACGCGGGGAGACTTGGCGGCTGACGCTCGGTGGATCGGCGGCTAAGTCTCGGAGGATCGGCGGCCGATCCACGGAGACTCAGCCGCCGATGCTTGGAGAGTCGGCGGCTGGGACGGGTGGGGTCAGTCGAGGAGAAGGGTGAGGGCGGAGAGGGGGAGGAGGAAGGCGAGGTTGAGCAGGGTGAAGAGGAGGAGGTAGCGCCAGGGGCGGGCGCCGGGCTCGCGGAGATAGAGGCCGAGGGAGATGAGGCTGGCGAGGGAGGCGACGGGGGTGCCGAAGGCGCCGATGTCCGCGCCCCAGAGGAGGCCGCGCCAGTCGTCGGTGAAGGGGGAGAGAAGGACGGCGGCGGGGACGTTGGAGAGGGCTTGGGAGGCGACGGCGGCGGTGGCCTGGGTGTGGTCTTCGAGAAGGCGGGTGAGGAGGTCGCGGACGGCGTCGATCTGCCCGAGGTTGTGGGAGAAGACGAAGAAGCCGACGAAGGTGAGCAGGAGCGCGAAGTCCACTTGGCGGAGGGCGGTGCGGCAGAAGAGAAGCGCGGCGGCGAGGACGGTCACGAAGAGCCAGGCGTGGGGAAGGAGGCGGAAGACGGTGAGGAGGCAGAGGGCGAAGAGGATACCGCAGAGGGCGGCTTGGGGGCGGTGGGTGAGGGTGCGGTGGTGCTCGAAGCGGAAGTCGATGGGCTCATCGCGCAGGGCGTGGGTGAGGCCGAAGAGAAGGAGTGCGCCGGCGAAGGCCACTGGGAGCGTGGCGGCGAAGAAGTCGCCGGGGGGGATGAGGTGGGCGGTGTAGAGGAAGAGGTTCTGGGGGTTGCCGACGGGGGTGGCCATGGAGCCGAGGTTGGCGGCGACGGTCTGGAGGGCGATGAGGCCGGGGAGGCGGTGGCGCAGGCCGAGGCGGTCGAGGGCGTAGACGGCGAAGGGGACGAGGGCGATGAGGGCGACGTCGTTGGTGGCGACCATCGCGACCCAGAAGGGGAGCTGGACGAGGGTGTGCGCCAGCGAGCGGAAGCGCGTGCGCCCGGCCAGGAGGCGTTGGGCAAGGACGCGGAAGAGGCAGCACTCCCGGAGCCCGGCCACGACGAACATCAGGCAGAAGAGGAGGTTGAGCGTGCGCAGGTCGATGGCCTGCCACCAGGCGCCGGGATTCCGCACGAGGAGGAAGGAGAGGGCCGCCGCCGCGAGGGAGGCAACGGTGACGGCGTTGGCGCGGAGGGCTCGCCAGAGGGCGGTCAGGGACAGGGGCACGGCGCGGGATCCCTTTCGTGCGGCCAACGGCGGGAGTAGGCCCAGTAGGCGACGATGAGCAGGGCGGCGGCGCCCACCCAGGCGGCGGGGTCGCCCCAGTAAACGGCGTCGACGCCCAGGAGGTGGAGGAGCCCGAGGGCGACGCCCATGCGCATGGCCATCTCCACGAAGCCGGCGAGCATGGGCAGGAGGGAGCGGCCGATCCCTTGGAGGGTGTTGCGAAAGATGAAGATGAGCCCCAGCGGCACGAAGAAGGGGGCGGTGACCCAGAGCATCCGGCGGCCCACGTCCAGGACGGCCGCGGTGGGCTCGCGGAGGAAAGCCGCCACGAAGAGGTTGCCGAAGAGGAGCGCCAGCGCCGTCATTGCCGCGCCGTAGGTCACGGTGATGAGCACGGAGGCGCGGACACCGGCGCGGATGCGGGCGAGGCGGCCGGCGCCGAAGTTCTGCGCGGCGTAGGTGGCCATGGCCTGGCCGAGGGCCACGGGGAGCTGGCAGGCCACGTTCTCGACGTTGCGCGCGGCGGTCATCCCGGCCATCTGCGCCACGCCGAAGGTGTTGATGGCGGCCTGCAGCACCATCGCCCCCAGGCCGGTGACGGAGAATTGCAGTCCCATCGGCACGGCGATGGCCAGCTGATGCCAGGCCATGCGCGGGCGGGGACGCCAGTCGGCGCGACGCAGGCGCAGTTCCGGAAGGCGGCGGGTGACGAGGAGAAGGCAGGTGAGGGCGGAGCAGAGGATGGCCGTGTTGGTGGCCCATGCGGCGCCGGCCACGCCCATGCCAAAGGCGGAGATGAAGAGGATGTCCAGCACGACGTTGAGGCAGGAGGCGCCGGCCAGGAAGAAGAGCGGCGTGCGGCTGTCGCCCAAAGCGCGCAGGGTGGCGCTCTGGAAGTTGAAAAAGACCATGAAGGGGGTGCCGAGGAAGCTGACGGAGAGGTAGTCGTGCGCCAGGGCGAAGACGTCAGGCGGGGTGTTGAGCAGGCGGAGGATGGGGTCGGTGCAGAGCCAGCAGGCGAGGGTGACGGCTGCGGCGATGGCCGCGCTCACCCACACGCCCGTCCCCACCGAGAGCCGCACGCCCCGGAAGTCCCGCGCGCCGAAGCGTTGGGCGGTGACGACGGCCACGCCCGCGGTGATGCCGAAGACGAAGCCCAGCACCACGAAAATGGTGCTGCCCACCGCGCCCACGGCGGCCAAGGCGCCCTCACCCAAAAGACGCCCCACGATGACCATGTCGGCCAGCGCGTAGGCCATCTGGATGATGTTGCCGATGAGCAGGGGCCAGCAAAAGGCCACCAACAGCCGCAACGGCGAGCCTTGGGTCATGTCGGTGGTCATGGGCGCTCACTCCGCGGGCGTGGCCCCCACGGCGGGGTGGAGATAGATGGGCGTCGGATCCTCGGTCAGCGCGTCGCCCAGCCGGCGGACGGTCTCGGCGAGGAGGTCGGCGGTGGGTGTCACGGGGCGGAGGCCGAAGTCGGCCAGCCGCGCGGCATCGGGGCTCACCATGTCGGCGGCGGGCACGAAGCGTTCGCGCGCCAGGATGTGGAAGGGGCCTTGCTGGGTGATGGCCTCGGGCGAGACCGTGAAGCGGACGGCCCAGAGCGTGTTGCGGCGGGCGTCGCCCACCACTGTTACCTCGGGCAGGCCGGAGGCGAGGGCGCAAATCGCGGCGGAGGGGAAGCCCAAGGGGCGGAGGCCCAGCGCCAACCCCATGCCTTGCAGGCAGGCGATGGCCGAGCGCACGCCCGCGAAGGAGCCGGGGCCGAGCCCCACGGCCAGCGCGTCGGGCGCGCGACCGGCGAGGAGCCCGCGCAGGGCCGCGCACCACGTGGGGTCGCGCCCCTCCAACTCCAGCGTCTCACCGCCGAAGGCGAGGAGCGTGCGCGCGGAGGAACGGTCGAGGATCAGTCTCATGGCACCTCCCGGGGAATCAGAAGAAACGCTTGGCGAGCGCGAGGATGCCCTGCTTCCACGGCACACGGTGGGTCTTGCCGCTCTGCCCGCGGAAGCGGTCGAGGTTGGCGACGTACCAGGCGTAGTTGCGCAGAAGGGCGTCTCGGTTGGAGAAGCGCGGCTCCCAGCCCAGACGTCCGCACAGTTTCTCCACGCTCACGAAGCTGTCCTGCGGGGCCGTCTCGTAGACCCAGCGGTAGAGCGGGGAGAGCCGGAACGCTTCGAGGACGCGGAGGGCGGCGATGACGAGGCGGGCGGGGGTGGCGCGGACGCGCTTGCCGTGGCCGGCGGCGTCGAGCACCGCCTGCCAATCCTCGCGCATGGTGGCGAACTGGCGCGCACCGACGTTGTAGACGTCGCGCACGGCGGCCTCGTCGGCGTGCGTGAGGGCCAAGCCGATGGCGTCGCAGAGGTCCTCCACGTCGAGCAGTTGGTAGCGGTTGCGGCCGTCGCCGATCATCGGGAAGCCGTGGCCGGTGTAGGCCCAGTCGTAGAGAAGGGCGAAGACGCCGAGGCGTTCGGGGCCGACGAAGCTCTTGGGCCGCAGCACGCAGACGGCGAAGCCCGGCGCGTCCAAGGCGCGGACGATGCCCTCGGCGGCGATCTTGCTTTCGCCATAGGGCCCCACGCCCTCCAGACGGTCGCCCTCATGGATGGGGTGATGGTCGGGGATGCCGTAGACGGCGGTGGAGGAGATGTAGACGAACCGCGCCACGCCGGCGGCCTTTGCCTCCTCGGCCACGACGCGCGCCCCCTCCACGTCGGTGGAGCGGATTTCCGCCTCGGTGCAGAGTGGGAGCGCGGCGGCGCAATGAACCACGCCCCAACACCCCGCCATCAGGGCGCGGACGGTGGCGCGGTCGCGCACATCACCCACCACGGCGCGGAGGCGGGGGTCGGTCTTCTCCGGGTAATCGAAGCCCACCAAGTCCAGCGAGCGCACCTCCGTGGCGCCGTGGGTCAGGAGCCAACGGATGAGGTTGATGCCGAGGAAGCCGCTGCCGCCCGTAACAAGCACCGGCCCCGCGGGAAGGGTGGGGGCGGGCAGGCTCACCCACGCGCCTCCATCGGCACGTAAGGCAGGTGCGCCTTGCCGACGGCCTTGAAGGCGGGACGCACGATGGGGCCGCCGTTCACCAACTCCTCCAAGCGGTGCGCGCACCAACCCACCACGCGGGAGATGGCGAAGAGGGGGGTGTAGAGGTCGGTGGGGATGTTGAGCATGTCGTAGACGAAGCCCGAGTAGAAGTCCACGTTCGCGCAGAGTTCCTTGGTCTTCTCGCGCCCCTCGTTGAAGACGGCGGGGCCGAGGCGCTCGATGGCCTCGTAGAGGCGGAACTCGTCCATGCGGTCCTTCGTCTCGGCCAGCTCGCGGGCCTTTTCCTTCAGGAGGAGGGCGCGGGGGTCGGAGAGCGTGTAGACGGCGTGGCCGAGGCCGTAGATGAGGCCCGAGCCGTCCCCCGCCTCCTTGCGGAGAATCTTGCGCAGGTAGTCGGCGATGGCGCCCTCGTCGGCCCAGTCGGGGAGGGCGTCCTTGATCTCGTCCATCTGGTGCATGACGCGCAGGTTCGCGCCGCCGTGACGGGGGCCCTTGAGGGAGAGGATGGCCGCGGCAATGGCCGAGTAGGTGTCGGTGGCGGCGGAGGTTACGACGTGCGTGGTGAAGGCGGAGTTGTTGCCGCCGCCGTGCTCGGCGTGGAGCACCAGGCAGAGGTCGAGCAGCTCGGCTTCGAGCGGGGTGTAGGCCGCGTCCTCGCGCATCATCATCAGGAAGTTCTCGGCGGTCGAGCGGCCCGGCACGGGGTTGCGCACGAACAGCGATTCGCCGTGGTAATAATGCATCTTCGCCTGGTAGGCATAGGCCGCCATCGCGGGGAAACGCGCCACCAAGTCCACGCTCTGGCGCAGCACGGCCGGGATGCTCACCGCGTCGGGCGTCTCGTCGTCGCTGTAGGCCGCCAACACGGAGCGCGCCAACGAGTTCATGATGTCGCGGCTCGGCTCGCGGATGATCTTCTCCAAAAGCAGATAGGGCAGGGAACGCTTGGCGTCCAACACCGCGTTCCACTCCGCCAGCTCGGGGCCGGAGGGCAACGTGCCGAAAAGCAGCAGGTAGGCCGTCTCCTCAAAGCCGGGGCGCCCCTCCTTCTGGAAGCCATGCACCAAATCCTGCACGTCCACGCCGCGGTAATACTGCTTGCCGGGCACGGGGACGATCTCGTTCTCGTCCACCACATAGCCGTGGACGGAGCCGACGCGCGTGAGCCCCACCAACACGCCCGAGCCATCCTCGTTGCGCAGGCCGCGCTTGACGTTGTAACGGCGGTAAAGCGCCGGGTCGATCTGCGCGCAAGCCCGCGCCAACCCTTCGTAGCGTTGCAGTTGCTCCGCCGTGAGGGCCGTGGCCGCCTGCGTGTCGGGGGAGTCCTTCTTGTTCCGTGTTACCATACTTGCGCGCTCTCCGTTCTAGCCTATCAAATAAAACGCGCGTAACCTTACCACACCTGGCCCCAACACGCAAGCGCACCCCTAACGCAAAACAAACCGGATGCGCTATTGACCGGATGGGAGAGGGGGTGGTACTATAGGTTCAGTCGTGGCAATGGTGCCGCGGCTCGCCGCAATTCCCTGTCGGAGAACCACTATGTCGAACATCCGAACCACCTTGGCCGCCGCCCTCGCCCTCCTTGCCTTGGGCGCCGTGGAGGCTGCCACCTATGACTGGAACCACTATTCCGAGGAAAAGACCGCCTCGGCGGGGCGTCACCAATGGCGCCCGTTCAAGAACGAGTCCTCCACGTTGGCCGTCGCCATCACGCATGGCTCGGCGGTCGGGGTCGGCTCCGTCGCTTCCTATTCCACCCAATACAACGGGCACCACGTCGCCATCCGCGTCAATGCGGATGGGTTCTATGAGGTCAGCTTGGACAACGGCCTTGGGGATTCGCGCAAGATTGCCTCCGAGATTGCGGCGCGGGCCGGCGCCACGGACGTCGTGGGCATCTCCTTGGCGTGCGTCTCCGGTTCCAGCGGTGGCGGCCCGTACACCTACGACATCCGCCTGAGCGTCAACGGGGCGACCTTGCAGGTGCTCGACGACTACTCCTTCTCGGAGACGCTGTGGGGGCGGACGTGGCTGGAGGCCAATTCCAATCTGGACGTCTACCAAGGCGAAGGGTATGACATCGCGGCGATTTACCTTCAGGACGACCAGAAGAAGGACCACTCCGCCTTCATCGAGAGCGAGGACCTTTACCTCTCCGCCTGCGAGGAGCTCGGCATCACGCCCATCCCCGAACCCACGGCCCTGGCTCTCTTGGCCCTTGGCGCCGTCGGCCTCGCGCTTCGCCGCCGCGTCGCCTGATGGCCTTTGCCAATTTCGCCCCCACACCCGGAAGCTCTGCTTCCGGGATTTTTTTTTGCGCGGCTGATCCACCTCGGGTCAGCCGCCGATCCACTTTGGGCTAGCCGCTGATCCACCTCGGGTCGGCGGCTGATTCTCTTTGGGGCAGGGGCTGAGGCGCGGATTGTGGGTGCGTATGGGGCCCGTGTCCCATGCCATCCCCGGCGACGACGGGCGCACCGTCGCCGCGATGGGATGGTGAAGGGTGGGGGCTCAGGCCTCGTTGGGGATGAGGATGAGGCGGTCGATCATGAAGTTGGGGCCGGAGACCTTTTGGATTCGGAGTTCGAGCTTGCCGTCGAGGAAGTCTTCCATGTCGACGGGGAGTTCGAGCCAGTAGGCGCCCTCGGGGTTGTTTTTGGCTTTGGCGTGGGGGGGGATGGCGAAGGTGCGGTTGCCGTCGAAGGTGCCTTTGGCGGTGCGGTGGTTGTTGTTGGGGTCGCGGAAGCGGACGAGGAGCTTGCCGCGGACGTTGGCGCAGCCGGTGAGGGTGATGGTCATGTCCTCGCCGACCCAGTATTTGCCGTCTTTGTCGGCCCAGGTGCGGACACCTTGGCCGGTGAGGGCGTAGGCGCCGGAGACGAGCTCGGCGCGGTCGCGTTTCTTGTCCCAGGGGACGTCGGCGTTGGCCTGGGTGAGGAAGGCGGCGCACTCGACGTAGGCGACGGCGTTTTTGTACTGCGTGGGGCGGGGGGCGAGGTTGGCGCGGATGTCGTTGAAGAGGCCCCAGAGGGCGGCGGGGTCGACGTCGGCCTTGGGGGCGAAGGCGTCGGAGGCGACGTAGTCGAGGAGGGAGCGGCGGAGCTGCCGGGCCTCGGGGCGTTTGGAGGTGAGGTCGATGCCGGAGACAAGGAGGCGTCCGGGGCCGACGGCGGTCTCGAAGAGGAGGGCGGCGAGGGCGGGCTTGTGGAAGTCGGCGATGGGCATGGCCAGGGGGGTGAAGGTGGGGGTGGCGCCGGTAACGCGGAAGGTGGCGGCGCCGTTGACGAGGTGCTGCCACTGCCAGTCCTGCCAATCCTCGGTGGGGAAGGCGGCGAAGGCGGGGCTCTTGTCCTGCACGACCATGCCGAGGGTGATGTTGCGCTGGCCGGGGAACCAGGTGGTGCTCCAGTAGACGGGGCGGAAGGCGGAGAAGAGGGTGGCTTTGGGGTTGGGGCAGGCGTGGGCGTCGAGGAGGACGCGGGCGCCTTTGGCGAGGGCGGCCTTGGCCTCGGCGGGGGAGTCGGTGAGGAGGACGCCGGCGGGGACGGCGTCGTCGATCTGCGCGGGGTAGACCCAGAGGGGCCAGCGGTTGTCGCCGAAGCGGAGCTCAATCTTGGCGGGGGCCTTCACGTTGGCGAGGGAGACGCGGATGGTGCCGACCTCGGTGACGCTGCCCATGGGGACGGGCTTGGAGAAGGTGCCGCTTTGGCCGAGGGCGGGGATGGACCAGGCGAAGGGGCCTTCGAGGGGTTTGTCGCCATAGTTGTGGACGACGAGCTTGGCGGTGAAGGTCTCGTCGGCGCGCCAGGTGTATTTGGGGAAGCGGGCGAGGTGGGCGACGGGGGCGAAGTAGTCGGCGACGGGGACGGCGCGCTCGGCGCCGGGCTTGGCGTCGTAGAAGGAGTCGAGCCAGCCGATGAGGGCCTCGCCTTGGCCGGAGTAGTCCTGCACGCCGAGGAGCTGGAGGCCGGCGCAGGAGGGGGTGCGGAGGAAGCTTTCGATCTCGTCCTTGTACATGAGCCGGTTGGTCATGAGGGAGGCGCGGGCGAAGGCGTCGTTGAAGCGGAGGACGCCGGCCTTGGCGCTGGCGTCGCGGAGCTGCTCCAGGTTCCAGGGGCGGAGGATGCCGGTGTACTTGGGGATCTCGCGCGCGAAGTTGGGGAAGACGGGCCATTGGCCGATCTCGTGGGCGACGGTGGGGAGCTTGGTGCGGGAGTAGACGTCCTCGTAGTCCCAGTCGGTGCCGTCGCGGCGGCGTTCGCGCACCATGCCGACGCCGGGGTAGCTGTGGGTGACGAAGAAGTCGTCGCCCGAGGAGATTTGGCGCGCGGAGGAGGCGGCGTAGAGGTGGCGGCCGTCGTAGGCCTTGCAGGCCTGCATCCATTTGCCGAGGAGCTTGAAGTCGGAGCTGCCCAGCTCGTTGCCGACGCTGAGGGAGAAGAAGGAGGGGGCGTTGCCGTAGGCGTCGAGGATGCGGAAGAGCTCGTTGTGGACGAAG
Organism: uncultured Lentisphaeraceae bacterium; assembly: GCA_949288955.1. Classification (GTDB taxonomy): domain Bacteria; phylum Verrucomicrobiota; class Kiritimatiellia; order RFP12; family DVOR01; genus Spyradenecus. The sequence goes on along the minus strand of CASEMS010000006.1, from coordinate 35,873 downwards.
TCATCAACCTCCTTGGGGCCCTTGCCGAGGCCTTTGAGGTACTTGTGGTCGCGCACCATCCAACCGTCGATCCAGACGACCTCGGGGGAGACGAGGAGGCCAAGCTCGTCGGCGGCGTCGAAGGCGGCCTGGGGGACGGCCCAGGTGTGGCAGCGGATCTGGTTGACGCCTTGGGCCTTGAGGGTGGAGAAGAGGCGCAGCCAGGTGGCCTTGTCCATGGCGGGATAGCCGGTGAGGGGGAAGTGGCAGTTCTCGGTGTTGCCGCGGACGAAGAAGGGGCGGCCGTTCATGTAGACCTGGCGGCCCTTGACCTCGAAGGAGCGGAAGCCGAAGCGGATGCGGTGCTCCAGGTCGCCGCACTTCAGCACGAGGGTGTAGAGCTGCGGGTCGAACTCGCTCCACGGCTTGGCGCCGGGCACGCGCAGGGTGAGGCTGTCGGCGGTGGCGGCGACGCGCTCGGCCTGGACGCCCTCGATGGAGGCCTCGACGGGCTTGCCCCCAAGCGTCGGGCCGGTGGCATCGGCGGCGACGGGGTGGCTGAGGGCGGGGAGGCGGAGCGTTACGGTGTCGCCGAAGGGGGCGAAGACGCGCACCTGGCGCAGGGGGTTGCGCGGGCGGAGGGCCACTTGGCCGATGGCGCCGTTCCAGCGGGTCTGCATGGAGTCGCCGTAGCTATGGCTCTTCTCGCCGATGGGGTGGATGAGGGAGTTGTCGATGGTGAGGGTGAGGCGGTGCGTGCCGGGGGTCAGCAGGTTCTCGGGGATGGTGTAGACGTGCGGCGTGGCCAGGGAGTCGCACTCGCCCAGCGGAGTGCCGTCCCAAGAGGCCGTGCTCTTCCACATCACGCGCTCCAAAAAGAGCTCGTAGTCGCCTTTCATGTCGGGGGAGACGGTGACGGTGCGCGTGTAGGTGGCCGGGCCGACGTATTGGTGGCGGGGGGTGAGTGCGCCGTAGACGGCCTTTTTCGCGGCGGGGCCGAGCTTGGCGTCGCCGAGCGTCCCGGGCAGGGTGACGTCCACGGGTTGGTCGGCCTCGCCCAGGCGCACCTGCCACGTGCCAGTCAAGTCCATCGTCGGCGCCGCCGCCCAGGCGCACGCCGCCAAACATCCCGCAAAACATACGGCTACGATCGTTCTCATGTCCGGGTTCCTTTCCTGTCTGTGCGCCCACTATACCATTTTACGCCCGCGCCGTCATCCCGCGGCGGCGGGGTGGGGGCGGATTGTGGTAAAATGGGAGGCATGAGCAGTGACTTTGTGAACGATTTGGCCCACACGCGCAACTTTTGCATCATCGCGCATATCGACCACGGCAAGACGACGCTTTCGGATAGGATTCTGGAGCTGACGAAGGCGATCGACCCGCGTCAGCTGAAGGAGCAGACGTTGGACGCGATGGATTTGGAGCGGGAGCGCGGCATCACCATCAAGAGCCATCCGGTCACCATGCAGTACACCGCGGCGGATGGGGAACGGTATCGTCTCAACCTGATCGACACCCCCGGCCATGTGGACTTCGCCTATGAGGTGAGCCGCGCGATGGGCGCCTGCGAGGGGGCCATCCTGGTGGTGGACGCGGCGCAGGGGGTGGAGGCGCAGACGGTGGCGAACGCCTATCTGGCCATCGACGCGAACCTGGAGATCATCCCGGTGCTGAACAAGGTGGATCTGCCGAGCGCAGACGTGCCGGGGGTCATCCATCAGATCGAGGACGTGCTGGGGATTCCCGTGGATCCGCCGCTGTTGATTTCGGCGAAGACGGGCAAGGGGGTGCCGGAGGTGCTGGAGGAGATCGTGCGCCGGGTGCCGCCGCCGAAGACGGAACGGCTGGGAGGGCCGTTGCGCGCACTGGTCTTCGACTCGGTCTTCGACGTCTACCGCGGGGTCATCACCTATGTGCGGGTGGTGGATGGGGCGATCCGGGCGGGGGACACGCTGCGCTTCATGTCCACGGGGCAGACGACGCCGGTGAAGGAGGTTGGCATCTTCTCGCCGTCGCAGAAGCCGGTGGATCTGTTGGAGCCCGGCCAGGTGGGTTACATCGTGGGTGCCATCAAGGATCCGGCGGAGATCAAGGTGGGCGACACGCTGACGAATCAGCGCGATGGCGCCACCTCGCCGCTCCACGGCTTCAAGGAGATCCACCCGACGGTCTTCTGCGGCATCTATCCCGTGAGCACCGATGAGTACAACAAGGTGCGGGCGGGGTTGGAGAAGCTCCACCTCAATGACAGCGCCTTCACCTTCCATGCCGAGAGCTCGGCGGCGTTGGGTTTCGGCTTCCGCTGCGGCTTCCTGGGATTGCTGCACATGGAGGTGGTGCAGGAGCGTCTGCGCCGCGAGTTTCAGCTCGACATCATCAACACCCATCCCGCCGTCGTCTACCGCGTTACGCTCAAGGATGGGACGGTGCAGGAGATCGACAACCCCGTCCTGCTGCCCGATCCCACGCGCATCGAGACCATCGAGGAGCCGATGATCAAGGCGCGTGTCATCACCATGAGCAGTTGCATCGGCGACATCATGCGCTTGGTGATGGAGCGACGCGGCGTGGTGGAGGGGACGGAGACGCTGGACTCCCAGCGCGTCATCCTCACCTGTGTCCTGCCGCTCAACGAGATCCTCATCGACTTTCACGACACCCTCAAATCCATCTCCCGCGGTTATGCCTCGATGGACTACGAGCCGCATGGCTACCAGGCCAGCGACATCGTGCGCATGGACATCCTCCTCAACGGCGAACCGGTCGACGCCTTCTCCTGCATGGTGCACCGCGACCGTGCCGTCGCCCGCGGCAAGCAGATGTGCAAGGCGCTGAGCGAGACCATCCCGCCGCATATGTTCAAGATCCCCGTGCAGGCTTGCATTGGGCGCACCATCATCGCCCGCGAGGACATCCGGCCATTCCGCAAGGACGTAACGGCCAAGCTCTACGGCGGCGACGTCACGCGCAAGCAGAAACTGCTCAAGAAGCAGGCCGAAGGCAAGAAGCGCATGAAGGAGTTCGGCACCGTCAACGTCCCGCAGTCCGCCTTCATCGCCGTGCTCAAGGGTACTTCGGAGGATAAGTGATGGAGGTGACCGACGCCCGCCTGGCCTGGGACTTCTGGGCCTACTTCCTCAATCCCTACTTCTGGAGCGGGTTCATGGGGTGGTGCGTCGCCCAGGTCATCAAGATGACGCGCGGCGCCATCCGCACCAAGAGCCTCGACTTCACCTACCTCACCAGCACCGGCGGGATGCCCAGCGCCCACTCGGCCCTTGTTACCGGCGTCTTTGTCGCCCTCGGGCTGGGGCAGGGGTGGGACGCGCCCGTGACGATCGTCGCCAGCGTTGTCGCCGCCATCACGATGTTCGACGCCGCCACCGTCCGCCGCGCCGCAGGCCAACAGGCCCGCCTCCTCAACACCATCACCCGCCAATTCTTCCACGAGCGCCGCTTCTCCGCCCAGCCGCTCAAAGAGATGCTCGGGCACACCCGCACCGAGGTCTACGGCGGCATGGCCACCGGCACGATTGTCGCCATCCTTGTCCTCTCCCTTTGGGTCCGCCTCGGCTGGCCCAACCTGTGAGCCTCACGGACGGCAAGGCCGCTCGTCGGCTTGCGACGGCGCCCCGGACGGGGCGCCTTTTTTTGTGCCCAGCGCGTGCTTCCAAGAAAGTTGCGAAAAGGCGTTGCGGTGGAGCGCGCTCCAAGATTTATCATGCGGGCGTTTCTTCAATGGAAAGGAGTCGATTATGACCTTCACACGTCGTTCGTTCTTGGCCGCGGCCGCCTGTTCCGGCGCCGCGGTTGCCGCCGCCAAACCGGCCGTCGCGCCGGTCTTTGCCGAGGCCCGGCCCGTGGGCGCGCCGCCGCCCGGGGCGCGGGTGCTGATGCCGCACCGCCGTGTCATCGGACGCGGCGAGGCCGCAATGGAAGTCTCCGCCCTTGGGCTCGGCTGCATGGGGATGAGTTTTCTGCGGGGCACGCACCCGGATCGCAAGGCCTGCGTGGCCCTGATCCGCCATGCGGTGGAGCAGGGCGTTACCTTCTTCGACACCGCGGAAGCCTACGGCCCCTTTGAGAACGAGGCGATCGTGGGCGAGGCCCTGCTCCCCTTCCACGGCGAGATTCCGCTCACCACCAAGATCGGCTTCACCTACGAGGGCACGCGCTACACCGGCGAGAGCAGCGCCCCCAACGTCCTGCGTGCCGCCTTGGAGAACGCGCTGCGCCGCTTCCACACCGACTGCATGGATTTGGTCTACATCCACCGCCGCGACAAGACGCGCCCCATCGAGGAGGTGGCCGAGACCATGCTGGGCTTCCGGAAAGAGGGCAAGCTGCGCCATTGGGGCCTCAGTGAGGTCAGCGGCGGGACGCTGCGCCGCGCCAACGCCGTCTTCCCCGTCACCGCCGTGCAGAGCGAATATGGGCTCACCTGGCGCGAGCCGGAGACCAACGGCGTCTTCGCCGCCTGCGAGGCGCTTGGCATTGGGTTCGTTTCCTTTGGGCCGTTGGGCAAAGGTTTTCTCGGCGGCTTCGTCAACGAATGCACCATCTACGTGGACACGCCGGTGGACAACCGCAAGACCTTCCCCCGCTACACCCCCGAGAACATCCGCAAAAGTCTGCCCCTGCTGGCCGCCCTGGAGGAGTTCGGCAAGGCCCGCGGCGTCACCGTGCCTCAGCTGGCCCTGGCCTGGTGCCTGGCCAAGGCGCCTTGGATCGTCCCCATCCCCGGCACCTGCCGTCTGGCGCATCTGGAGGAGAACCTCCGCGCCGCGTCCATTTCCCTCACGCCCGAGGATGTGGCGGCGCTCGACGCCATCACCGTGGCGCACCCCGTCGCCGGCGCGCGCTACCCGGCCTCCGAGGATGCGCGCATCGATCGCGAGCCGTGACCGCCCAAATCCGCTATCCTATTCCTCTATAAAGGCGGGCCGCCCGGCCGGGCGGCCCGCCCTCACTCCTTCCCAAGGAGAGATGCCATGACCATCCGCGAAGTCGCCGAACGCACCGGCCTCACCCCAGACACGCTCCGTTGGTACGAGAAGATCGGTCTCCTCGCCCCAATCCGCAAAGCCCATGGGCGGCGCGACTACTCCGAGCGCGAGGTGCGGTGGATTGGCTACATCAAATGTATGCGCCGCGCCGCCCTCCCCGTCGACGCCATCATCGACTACATCCGCATCTATCGCGAGAACAAACCCGACTCCAAGGCCCGCCGCCGCGCCATCTTGATGGAACAATACGAGTTGCTCCGGAAAGACCTGGAGGAGCGCCGGAAGGCCCTCGAATACCTCCGCCTCAAAATCGACTGGTTCGACGGCCGCGTCGCAGACTTGGAGTCCGCGCTCAAAACCTCCACCCCGGACGAACTGCTCGCGGGCGACCCCGAGTTGGCCGACGCCGCCCATGCCAAAGCCTCCGGCGTCGCCCCCGCCATCCACCACCCCAACGAGCCTCGCTGAACCCGCCCGCCCCCTCTGCCCGACCTAGGGCAGGTGCGTCGTTCACGGGAAGAACGGGGCCAGGCCCGGGCGTTCGCGGAGCTCGCCGAGTACGGTTGTGGTGAATCGTTCGGCGCCTTGGAGGTTGAGATGGGTGGGATCCATGAAGAGGTCTTCCCCATAGGGGAGGTCGAACAGGTCGATGACGTGTTGGTTGGGCTGTGCGGCAAGCCAGCGGAGGAAGCCGCGCAACGCCTCGCGCCCGGTGTAAAGCTCCGCCCAACGCGGCGCGCAGGGGCCGATGACCCAGACGACCGGGCGGTCGGCCAATGCGAGAACGTCGGAGAGTAGACGCCGCCATTCCTCCGAGAAGGCGAAGGTTTGGGGGGTGATGGAGGCGTTGATGAAGGCCCATTCCTCGGGGGTGCGGCTGAGAAGCTGTAGGGTCGCGCCGGCATCGACCTGTTTGGTGACGGCCAGCCGGGCATTGAGCCAGGCGGCAAGATGCTCGCGCAGGGCACCGTGGAAGCGGAAGCCGGGGATGCGGGCCTTGAGGCGTCGCTTCTCGGGCGGGAGACGGGCGCGGACGTCCGGGTCGCCCAAGACCAGGCAATAATCGCCGACCAATGACGGCGCAGGCGATCCGACGAACCCCCACGGGTCGAGATTGACGAGGATGGGCGCCGCCCCCTCCTGACGCAGCAGGGCGGCGAGCAGGAAGAGCGTCTCACTCTGCCCGCTGCCGTCCATGCCATAATTGAAGGCGCGCGGGGAAAGTCGGGAGGGGGCGAAGTTCTGGCTGGCGCGGGAGGAGCCGAGGATGGGGATCTCCTCCTTCGGGTGCGTCTCGAAGAGGCGCAGCATCTTATAGGCTGCGGTGCCGGATGAGGCGGTGATCAGGGCCACGTTCACGCGGTCGAGGATGAGCAGGACGGCGACGGCGAAGGCGAGAAGTCCGCGATCAGGAAAAGGAACCGCCAGTCCCACCACCCATAGAAGAAATAGGAGGCCGCCAACAGAAAGCGATTCTGCCACGTGCGCGACCGCAACAGCCAGTAGACCGCGAAGACCACCGGCAGAAACAAGGCAAAGGTAAGCGAGTTAAAGAGCATGGCCCATGCCCCCCAACGTCAAAACCGCCTGACTGTGCATAATAGAACGTGTCCTCTCTTGGGTGTTGCCGTTTTCGCCCCGCTTCCATCGATCAGCCCCCGATCGACTTTGACTCAGCGGCTGATCCACCTCGGGGCGGGGGCTGATCCACTTCGGCTCGGCGGCTGATCCACTTCGGGTCAGCGGCTGATCCACCTCGGGGCGGGGGCTGATCGCTAGTCCTTCATCTGGCAGAGGGGCACAGTTGCCCCTCCAAAAGACAGGGGCCAATCTCCCAACTTCTTCCCTTGTGCGACTTTCCCTCCCCGCCCTTCCGTTGCTTTTCTGTTGCGCGGAGGTTAGGGAAATGTTATTGTATGGGCGTTGTTGGTGATGGCCTTATGGCCGACAGGCGCCGACTTCGCAACGGGGGGGGGGTAGCCACCCTCCCTCCCGTCTGGGCAAACTGAGGTGGAAGGAGCACACATGAAAGCGTTTCTCACCGCAGTTTGCGCGGTCGTGGCCTTGGGCGTCGCCCAAGCGGCCAGTGTCGATTGGACGATTACCGGGGATGACATCAACTCGCAGAAACTGATTCGGCAGGACGCCGGCAATTACTTCACCGTCGCTATCCAGTTGGTGATCAATGGGTCTGGCTCCGGCGAGATTGGGCGTATTTCCCAGTGGGGGTCTGGCCATACGCTCATCAAGTTGGAGTCGAACGGCAATTTGACCATTGCCGGAGGTGGGTACGGTGGCACTGGGTCTTATTCTGTCGCGACCTCCGCCTCTTCCACGCACCAAGTCGTGCTTACCTACGATTATACCCAGGCCAATCCGCTTATCACCGCGTATTGCGATGGCGTGGAAGCGTGGACGTTTGAGTCGAACAATGGCGCCAATCGGTTGCGTTGGGATCCGGCCGCTGCCAACAATGCGTGGACTGTGCAGGAGATTTCCGCCTATTCGACCGTCCTGACGGACGACCAGATTGCTTGGCTCGCCGAGAATGGCACCACGGTGCTTCCCGAGCCGACGGCGTTGGCGCTGTTGGCGTTGGGCGTGGCGGGGCTGGCCTTGCGTCGCCGCGCGGCGTGAGGTTGGCGCTTGGCGCGACTGGCGGCCCTTGGCTTCTGCCGAGGGCCGCTCGCCTTTTTATGGAAGCGGATGCCGCCGCGGCCTGACCGTTCGTGCGGTGGGTTGCGTGGGGTGGGGGCGAATTATGGTAGAATAGAAGGGATTTGATTTCCCTTCAGGAAGGATTGAGTATGGCAACGGTGTTTTTGGTTGGGCAAGAGGCACTCTCGGCGTTCCGCGTGGAGGCGTTGCGGAAGCGGTTGGCGGAGGCTGGGCTTGGCGGGTGCGCGGTGCGCACGCGGTGGGTCTTCCCGATGCTGACGGAGGGGGCGCTGTCCGATGAGGCGTTGGCGAAGGCGCGGACGCTGTTGGACGCGGGGGAGGCGCCGTTGCCGCAGGAGGGGCTCTTCGTGGCGCCGCGGTTGGGGACGATCTCGCCGTGGAGCTCGAAGGCGACGGACATCTTCCGGACGTGCCGGGTGGCGGGGGTGCTGCGGGTGGAGCGCGCGATGCACGTGGCGCTGGAGAAGGGTGGGCGGGTGCTCGGGGTGGGGGAGATCCCGGCGGCGGCCTTAGGCGTGCTGCATGACCGGATGATTGAGGGGCTTTTCTCGGCGGAGGCGTTGGCGGGGCTCTTCGTGGAGGCGCAGCCGGCGCGGGGGAAGGTCTTTGATGTGCTGGGTGAGGGGCGCGCGGCGTTGGAGCGGGCGAACCGGGAGATCGGCCTGGCGCTGAGCGACCCGGAGATCGACTATCTTTACAATGCCTACGTGGCGGCGAAGCGCAACCCGACGGACACGGAGCTGACGATGTTCGGGCAGGTGAACAGCGAGCATTGCCGCCACAAAATCTTCAACGCGAAGTGGATCATCGATGGGCAGGAGCGCGACCTCTCGCTCTTCGGCATGATCCGCAACACGCACACCTTGCACCCGGAGGGGACGCAGGTGGCGTACAAGGACAATTCGGGCGTCATCGACGGTTTCCGGACGTTGGCCTTCCAGGCGGACCCGCGGGACAATGCCTACCGCTTCGCGGAGGATCAGGTGGAGATGCTGATGAAGGTGGAGACGCACAACCACCCGACGGCCATCTCGCCCTTCCCCGGCGCGGCGACGGGCGTGGGCGGCGAGATCCGCGACGAGAGCGCCACGGGCATCGGCAGCCGCACGAAGGCGGGCATCTGCGGCTTCTGCGTGAGCAACCTGGAGATCCCGGGCTTCCGTCAGCCGTGGGAGGCGGATCATGGCGAGCGGCCGGAGCGGTTGGCGTCGGCGCTGAGCATCATGTTGGAGGGCCCCATCGGCGGGGCGACCTTCGGCAACGAGTTCGGGCGGCCGCAGCTGTGCGGCTTCTTCCGGACGTTGGAGGAGGAGGCGGGCGGCAAGTATTGGGGCTACCACAAGCCCATCATGCTCGCGGGCGGCATGGGCAACATCCGCCACGACCAGGTGTTGAAGAAGGCGGTGCCGCCGCACGTGTTGGTGGCGCAGATCGGCGGCCCGGCGATGCGTATCGGTCTGGGCGGCGGCGCGGCGAGCTCGATGGCCTCGGGCGCGAACGAGGCGAAGCTGGACTTCGACTCGGTGCAGCGCGGCAACGCGGAGATGCAGCGGCGCTGCCAGGGGGTCATCGACGCCTGCGTGGCTTTGGGCGCGGGCAACCCCATCCTCTCCATCCATGACATCGGGGCGGGCGGCCTCTCGAACGGTTGCCCGGAGTTGGTGGAGGCGACGGGCGCGGACTTCGAGTTGCGCACGGTGCACAACGAGGAGCCCTCCATGAGCCCGATGGAGATCTGGTGCTGCGAGGCGCAGGAGCGCTACGTGCTGGCCATCCGCGCGGAGGACCGCGTGCTCTTCGAGAGCTTCTGCGAGCGTGAACGTTGCCCCGTGGCCTTCATCGGCGAGACGCGCGACGATGGCCGCATGGTGCTGCACGACGCGCATTTCGGCGACAACCCCATCGACATGGACATCGCCACCCTGCTGGGCAAACCCCCGCGCATGGTGCGCGACGTCCGCCACGTGGAATTGCCGCACCGCCCGCTCGACCTCGCCGGCGTCGCGCCCGCGGAGGCGCTCCAGCGCGTGCTCCGCTTCCCCGCCGTGGCGAACAAGACCTTCCTGGTTACCATCACCGACCGGACCATCACCGGCATGGTCCACCGCGACCAGATGGTGGGCAAGTATCAGCTGCCCGTGGCCGACCACGCCGTGACGGTCACCGGCTATGCCTGCTTCACCGGCGAGGCGATGGCCACGGGCGAGCGCACGCCCATCGCCATCGTCGACGCGCCCGCCTCCGCCCGCATGGCCGTGGGCGAGGCCATCCTGCAATTGGCCTCCGCCCCCATCGGCCCGATCGGCACCATCAAACTCTCGGCCAACTGGATGGCCGCCTGCGGCGAGGAGGGCGAGGACGCCCGCCTCTTCGACGCCGTCGAGGCCGTGGGTATGCGGCTCTGCCCCGACCTGGGCGTCTGCATCCCCGTGGGCAAGGACTCGCTCTCCATGCGCACGGTGTGGCAGGATTCCCAGGGGCGGGAGCACAAGCAGGTGGGGCCGCTCTCGCTCATCGTCTCATCCTTCGCCACGGTCACCGACGCGCGGTTGGATGTGACACCCGCCCTCAAGCCTGGCCTCACGCGCCTGATGCTCGTGGATCTGGGCAACGGCAAGGATCGCCTCGGGGCCTCCGCCCTGGCGCAGGTCTACAACCAGATCGGCGACACGGTGCCGGACGTCGAGGACGCCGCGGCCCTCCGCGCCTTCTACGAGGCGATGCAGGAGTTGGTGGCGAAGCGGCTGGTGTTGGCCTATCACGACCGCTCGGATGGCGGCGTGGCCGTCACCCTCGCCGAGATGGCGATGGCCGGCGGGGTGGGCGTGGCCGCGAACCTGCGCGGGCGCGACGCGCTCTCCGCCCTCTTCAGCGAGGAGCTGGGCGCGGTGCTCCAGGTGGCCGAGGAGAAGGCCGCCGAGGTGGAGGCCGTCCTGGCCAAGCACGGCGTGCGCGGCGACTGGATCGGTCTGACCCAGCCCGACCCCGTGCTTCAGGTTACGGTGAACGACGAGCCGGCGTTGGACGAGGCGCTCGCCGCCGTCCGCTCCGCGTGGTCGGAGACGACTTATCGGATGCAGGCGTTGCGCGACAACCCGGCGTGCGCCAAGGAGGAGTTCCAGGTGGCGGGGCTGACGGACGACCCGGGCATGACCTTCCGCGTCACCTATCCGCTGAACGCCCCCGTGCCGGAGCGCAAGGCCGCGCCGAAGATCGCCATCCTCCGCGAGGAGGGCGTCAATGGGCACATCGAGATGGCCGCCGCCTTCACCCTCGCCGGCTTCGAGGCCATCGACGTCCACATGACCGACCTGCTTGTGGGCCGTGTGTCGTTGGAGGACTTCAAGGGGCTCGTGGCCTGCGGCGGCTTCTCCTACGGCGATGTGCTGGGCGCGGGCTCGGGTTGGGCGCGGGGCATCCTCTTCAACCCGTCGCTCAAGGAGCAGTTCCGCCGTTACTTCGAGCGGCCCGACACCTTCACGTTGGGCGTCTGCAACGGTTGCCAGATGGTCTCCCAGCTCAAGTCCATCATCCCCGGCGCCGCGCATTGGCCGCGCTTCGTGCGCAACGCCTCCGAGCAGTTCGAGGGGCGCTTCTGCACGTTGGAGGTCATGGAGTCGCCCAGCGTCCTGCTCCGCGGCATGGCGGGGAGCCGCGTGCCGATCGCCGTGGCGCATGGCGAGGGCCGCGTGGCCTTTGAGCGCCCCGAGGACGCCGCGGCCGCGCGCGCGGCGGTGCGCTTCGTGGATGGCCGGGGCCGCCCCACCGAGGTCTACCCGTGGAACCCCAACGGCTCCGCCGGCGGGTTGTGCGGCTTCACCTCCGAGGACGGGCGTGCCACCATCCTCATGCCGCACCCCGAACGTTCCTTCCGCGCCATCCAGCTCTCTTACGACGACGGCACCTTCGCCGGCGGCGATGAGGGCCCGTGGATGCGCCTTTTCCGCAACGCCTACGACTTCGCCACCCAAGCATGAAGATTCTCCTTGCCACCCTCCTCTTGTTGACCGCCGGACTCGCCCAAGCGGGCGATCTGGCCGCCGACCACGCCGCGCGCCTGAAGGCGCTCTATGGCGACAAGCCGACCCCCGCGCTTTTCCGTGAGTATGTCGCCCCCCTCACCTCGTTGGGTGAGGAGCCGGTGGACTGGCTGCCCACGCTCCGCCCCATCGCGCAGGAATTGGCGAAGGGCGCCCCCACGCCGTTGGAGGCCGCCCGCCGTATCAACCGGGGCCTCTGGGACCGCGTGAAGGTGAAGTATTCCACCAAGCGCGACAAGGCGAACCAAGACCCGCTCCACTCCATGCGTATCGGCATGGCCTCCTGCTCGGGGCTTTCCATCCTCTTGGTGGATGCCTGCCGGAGCGTCGGCATCCCTGCCCGCCTGGTGGGGTGCAATTGGCGCGCCAAGCCGGGCAACCACACGTGGGTGGAGATTTGGAGCGAGGGCGTGTGGTATCCGATCGGCGCCGCCGAGGATTGCGCCCCCGACAAGCTCTGGTTCCTGCCCGACGCCGCGGAGGCCACCGACGACGACCCGCGCTATGCCATCTACGCCACGCGCGCCACGCCCAATCCCGACGGCACGGTCTTCTACGGATGGGGCGTTCCCGCCGACCGCGTGACCGACCGTTACGCCCGCAAGGCGCCCGCGCCGGTCGGCGTGCGCGTCCATATCGCCGCCGAACGCAAAGGCGAGCGTGTCGCGGTGCCCTTCACCGTCGACGGCAAGCGGTACGTCACACCCGGGCCGTTGCAGGATCTGAATGATTACACCACGCTGACCTTCCCCTCCAACCAAACCTTCACCGTGGAGATGGAAGGGCGTTCCTTCACGCACCAAGCCACGCCCGGTGCCATCTACGTGGAGCAGTTATGACCGCGACCGCCCCTGATCGTTTCACCTTCTCCGCGTGGAATGCCACGCGGTTTTTTGTGCCGCTCTTCTTGCAGGCCGCCAGCCAGTCGCTCACCTATCCGTTGGTGGGGGTGGTGGTGGCGCATGGTCTGCATGGGCCGGCGGAGTTCTCGGCCTTCTCGCAGGGGTTCATGATCATGTTCCTCATCGGGACGCTCGGCTTTGGCCTTGTTACCACAGGCATGGTCTACGCCAAGGATCGCCTGGGCTATCTGCGCTTCCGGAAGGTCAATGGCATTGTCATCCTCATCATCGCGGCCATCCAACTGTTGCTGGCGTTGCCGTTACCCGCGCAGATAGTCTTTGGGAAGTTGGTCGGCATTGAGGGCGTCCAATTGGAGATTGCGCGGTGGTCCATGCTCTTTGGCCTTCCCGCCCAATTGGGCTTTCTGATCCGCAATGGCGCGCAGGTGCTCCTCTACAATGCGCACGTTACCGGTCTGGCCAACTCCGCGACAATCCTGCGCATCGTCCTGACCGCCATCCTGGCGCCGCTCTTCTATGCCTTCGGGATGGTCGGTTGGGTCTGGGGGTGCGTCTGCCTCACCATCCCCGTCTTCTTGGAGTCCACCGCCATGATCTGGTTCGCCCGACCTTACGCCGCGCGGCTTCCGCTCATCGACCGCTCCGGGGAGAAGGCGTCCGTCTTCGAGATCTTCCTCTTCAACATCCCGCTCTCGCTTGGCGGCACGTTGCTTTCCCTCTCCGTCTTCATGCTCAACGCCATCATCAACCGCGTCGAGGACGGCCCAGCCATGCTCGCCATCCACCTGATCGCCATCGGTCTCATCAACCCACTCTCCTTTGGCGCGCTCCGCAATCAGGCCGTCGCCATCGGCTTCCCGCAGCGCGACCTCTCCGATCAGCGCACCTTTCTCTTCGCCCTTGCCACCGGCGTGGTCATGGCGTTGCTTCTGCTGTTGCTCACCATCCCTGCCGTCGGCCATTGGTACTTCTGCTCCATCCAGAACCTCTCCGAGGAGCATGGCGCACTTGCCCGGCAGATTCTCTGGTGGGCCGTCCCCTTCCTGATCTTTCAGGCCCTTCGCGGACACGCCGAGGGCCTCGCCGCCTATCGCCATCGCCCCAACGCGGTTTTGGCGGGGCAGGCGGTCTTCTTCGGCGTGCTGGTCGTGGTGCTGATCGCGCTCTTCCATTTCGGCTTCCCGGGGCACCTCATGGGCATCGTCGCGCTGCTGTGTGCCTCCATCGGCACCTTCCTGACCATCCGCCTTGGGCTTGCGCTCGCGTGGATCGAGGCCGACCCAGACTTCCCAAAGGGCAACGATGCCAATCATCCATCCCCGTGGCACCATCGCTGAGCGTGCGTGACGGATGATTTGGTAAGATGGGAGCATGAGAAGCAAACTCTTCCGGGGCGACTCATCCGAACGGCTCACCCTCCTCTTCGCGGGGTGGGGGATGGATGACGCGCCCTTCGCGCCGTTCCCCAAGCGGTTTGACACGTGGGTGGTCTGGGACTACGCCGACCTGCGGACAGGCTTGCCCGACGTGCCGCGGGACCGACCGGTTGATCTCGTCGCGTGGAGCATGGGGGTCTGGGCGGCGACGCAGGTGCTCGACCGCGCGGCCTTGGCGACGGCGACGGCGGTGAATGGCACACCTTGGCCCATCGACGAAACGCGGGGCATCCCGCCGACGCTCTTTGATGCCACGTTGGCCGGCTTGTCGGAGGCAGGGTTGGCACGCTTCCGTCGGCGGATGTGCGGTGCGGCCGGGCTGGCGGGGTTCCTGGCGCACGCGCCGACGCGGGACGTGGAGGATCTGCGCCGGGAGCTGACGGCGTTGGGCGAGGGAATCCGCGCGCGCCCCGAGCGTCCCTTCGCGTGGACACGGGCGGTGGCGTGCGAGGGCGACCGGATCTTTCCCTTGGCGGCGCAACGTGCGGCTTTCCCCGAGGCGTTGGTGCGGCCGGGGGCGCATTGGGCGCCGGAAATCTTCGAGGCCTTGCTTGGGGGGCGTGCGCCATGACCGCCCCGCACGCGTTGCTGATGGCGCGCTTCGCTCGGGCGGTGGCCACCTATGAGGCGCAGGCCACGGTGCAGCGTGCTGCGGCGGTGCGGTTGGCGGAGGCGTTGGGACGCCACTTCCATGTGTTGGGGCCGCGCCTCCTGGAGGTTGGCTGCGGCACGGGGACGCTGACGCGCCTGCTGTTGGCGCGTTTCGCACCGGCGGAACTCGTGGCCAACGACCTGTGCGCGGATGTCGGGGTTTGCTTTGCCAACGCGCCGCGTGTGCGTTTCCTGCCGGGCGACGCGCAGACCATCGCCTGGCCTGCCCCCTTCGACGCCATCGTCTCGGCCTCGGCGGTGCAGTGGTTCGGTGATTTGGGGCGCTTTGTGGGGCGGTGCGCGGAGGCCCTTCCGCAGGGTGGGGTGGTGGCGGTCTCCTCGTTTGGGGCGGGGACGTTGCGTGAGGTCGCGGCGCTCACGGGGCGCGGCCTGCGCTATCTGTCGCACGCGGACTTCGTCGCCGTCTTTGCGGAGGCCTTTGAGCCATTGGAGACGGCGCGGGAGACGTGCGTCCTGCGCTTCGCGGATGGCACGGCGGTGCTGCGGCATCTGCGAGAGACGGGGGTGACGGCGACGGCCTCGGGCGACGCGCCGTGGACGCGGACGCGGTTGGATGCCTTCAATGCCGATTACGCGGCGCGTTTCCCGCACCCGGAGGGGGGCGTGGCGCTGACGTATGAGCCGTTCTGGTTCGTGGGGAGGCGGCGATGAGACCGCTTCGCGCGCTCCTGCTCCCCCTCTTGGGAGGCCACTTGGCCGCCGCCGAGCTGACGGTGGAGCCCTATCGCGCCAATGGTTGGACGCGGGCCTTGGACGTGCCCGCCCGGACGCGGCTGGAGGTCAGCCCGGAGGAACTCCCCGGCGTCTGCGATCTCTTCCACCGCGTGGACGCCCTGCGTGTGCGGGTGGCGCGCCGCGCCCGGGCGCACGCCTTTTGGTTGCGCGCCTCCGAGACGCATGAGAGTCGCCCCTCCGACGCGGCCGTGCGGTTCGAGTTGGTCTGGCTGGGCCGCCGCTACCCTTTCGATCGGTGGGGGTGCCTGGCGGTGGATCGCCGCTTCGTGCGCCCGGAGGATGGCGAGCTCATTGCGCGCTTCGAGGCCTTCTACCGTGACCGCGTGGTGGCCTCGCCGTTGGGGCACGACCTCAACGCCTGCCCGCAGGTGCGGCCTTATCTGGGTGGCGACGCACCACCCATCTTCGCGGGCTTTGAGGACGACCGTTATCAGAAGCACGACGCGCTCATCGCCCGCTTGGTGCGGGCGTTCAACGCTGATCCCTCGGCATGGGTCGGCGCGGCGGAGGGGCAACGCGTCGATGTCCCGCGCCTTTCGCCCGCGTTGGTCAAGGCCCTGATGATCGAGGAGAGCGGCGGCAACGGCCCGCAGTCCCAGGCCGCTTGGGAGGTGGACCCCTTGCAGGTGAACGTGCCGGGCGATTGGTCCGAGGCCAAGGAGGAGCTGGGGTTGGCGCGTCCGAGCGAGCGCAACGAAGGCTCGCTGGAGGCGAACCTCCGCGCGGGCATCCAATATCTGGCGCGCAAAGGCTTCGGCGTCTCGGGCCGGGCCGTCGCCCGCCGCCCCGATGCCTACTTCGACTCATGGCGCGTGGCGCTTCAGCGGTACAACGGCCGAACCGACACCTTGCGCGATGGCCGCCCCTATCGGGCCGCCTATGCCGACCGTATCCTGCGCCGCGCGCATGACCCCGAGGTCTTCGTCCCCATCGCCACCGACCACCGCCATGACTGACGCTCCCCGCGTGGCCTTCGCCGTCTACGGCTGCCGCCTCAACCAGGCCGAGGCCGAGGGTTGGCGGACGGCCCTCATCCGCCGCGGTGCCAACCTCGTCGAGCCGGAGGGGGCCGAGGCGCTCTGCCTCCATTCCTGCGCCGTGACGGCCGCCGCCGCCCGCGAAGCCCTCCGCTTCCTCCGTGCCTGGCGGGCCGCCCACCCGCATGGGCGCATTGTGGTCAGCGGGTGCGCCGCGGCCTTGTTGCCTCCGGGCTTGGCCGACCTCACCCTGCCCCATGCCGAGAAGGCGCGCTGGGTCGGGGCGGTCTGCGACCTTCTGGGGCTGCCCGCCGCCCTCCCCGCCGCCGGGGCGGCGGAGCCGCCGCGCCACCGTACCCGCGCCGCGCTTATCGCGCAGGATGGGTGCGACCGGTTCTGCGCCTATTGCATTGTGCCGCATATGCGTGGAGCGCCGACCTCCGTGCCGATGGCCGACCTTCTGCGCGCCGCCGCCGACCGTTTCGCCAAAGGCTTCCGCGAAATCGTCCTTACGGGTTGCAATCTGGCGCTCTATCGCGACCCCGCCACCGGCGCGGGACTGCCGGAGTTTTTGGCGCGCCTCTGCGACGTCCCGGGCGAGGGGCGCATCCGCTTGGGGTCGCTGGAGCCGTGCGTGACGGATGACCGCGCGATCTTCCGCCTCATCGCGAGGTCGGGGGGACGGCTCTGCGCCTTTCTCCATCTCCCCATCCAGTCTGGCTCCGACGCCCTTCTCGCGCGGATGGGGCGGCCCTACGACACGGCGCGGATCCGCGCCACGCTGGACGCGTTGTGCGAGGCGTTGCCCTTCTGCGGGTTGGGCGCCGATTGGATCGCAGGCCTGCCGGGCGAGACGGAGGCCGACGCCGAGGCCACGCGCCGCCTGCTGGCCGAGTATCCGTTCACGGGCGCGCACGTCTTTCCCTATTCCAGGCGACCCGGCACACCGGCGGCCGACTTCCCCGACCAGCTTCCCTCCGAGCGCATCGCCGCCCGAGCCGCAGCCCTTCGCGCCGTGGCCGCCGAGACCCGCCAACGTGCTCTCCGTCGCTTTCTCGGCCACACGCTCACCGTCATCCCGGAGCGCACGCGCACCGGCCATTGCGAGGGGTGGAGCGCGGAGTATCTCCGTTGCCGCCTTGCCTCGCCCGCCCCCCGTGGCGTGCCGATCCCCTTTGTGGTCGGCGCCATCAGCCCCTCAGGTCTGCTCATGCAGACCTGAGGGGCTTTTTTTGTGTGCCTTGATCACTCCACGGAGAGGACTTCGCCGTGGCGGAGGTGGTAGAGCTTTTGGTTGGAGGAGCCGCGGAAGCGCATCTCGAGGGTGCGGTGGGCAAGGATGAAGCGGCCGTCGACGAGGGCGTCGATTTCGTTGAGGAGGCATTGGCACTCGGGTTTGGCGCGGAGCTCCGCGAGTGTCCAGCCGGAGTAGGCCATGACGTGGAGGCCGAGTCGATGGCACCAACGCGCCAGGAAGGCGAGCGGCTCGGGCTGGCAGAAGGGGTCGCCGCCGGAGAAGGTTACGCCATCGAGGTTCATGCGGCTGTGCCAGATCTGCCGCATGAGGGCGAGGACGGTGACGGTTCGGCCGCCCTTGGGGTCGTGTGTCTGGGGGTTGTGGCAGCCTGGGCAGTGGTGCGGGCACCCTTGGGTGAAGATGGCAAAGCGGAAGCCGGGCCCATCGACGATGGACTCGGGGATGGTTCCTGCGATGCGGAGGGTGAGCATGGCACAGAGGGCGGGGAGGGGCGTGGCCCCTCCCCGCGCCGGTGGGGCGGTTGGCCTCAGAGGTGCTTGACGCGGTCGCGCACCTCGGCGGCCTTGGCGTTGTTGAAGCGGTCGATGGTGCCGACGAGGTAGCCGGTGATGCGGCGGATCCGCTCGAAGTGGGGGCCGCCGTCGTCCTCGCGCCGACCGCACTTGGGGCAGATGTCGTCGATGATGCCGCGGTAGCCGCAGACGGGGTCGCGGTCGAGCGGGTGGTTCACCGAGCCGTAGCCGATGCCGCATTTGGCCATGTGGCGGATGACGCGCTCGAAGGCCTCGGGATTGTCGGCCATCTTGCCGTTGAGCTCCACGTAGGAGATGTGGCCGCCGTTGGTGAGGGCGTGGTAGGGGGCCTCCAACTCGATCTTGCGGAAGGCGCTGATGGGGAAGTAGACCGGGACGTGGAAGGAGTTGGTGTAGTACTCGCGGTCGGTGATCTCGGGGATGGCGCCGAAACGCCGACGGTCGATGCGCACGAAGCGGCCGGAGAGGCCCTCGGCGGGGGTGCCGATGAGGGTGAAGTTGAGGCCGGTCTCGGCGGAGCAACGGTCGGCGTAGTCGCGCATGTGCTTGACGATTTCGAGGCCGAGCTGCTGGGCCTCGTCGCTCTCGCCGTGGTGCTTGCCGATGAGGCTCTTGAGGGTCTCGGCCAGGCCGATGAAGCCGAAGGTGAGGGAGCCGTGCTTGATGACCTCACGCACCTCGTCGTCGGGGCCGAGCTTCTCGGAGTCGAGCCAGATGCCCTCGCCCATGAGGAAGGGGAAGTTGCGCACGCGCTTGCGGGCCTGCACCTCGAAGCGTTCGAGGAGCTGGTCGCGCACGAGCTGGAGCATATCGTCGAGCTGGGCGTAGAAGGTCTTGACGTTGCCGTGGCTCTGGATGGCCAGGCGGGGGAGGTTGATGGAGGTGAAGCTGAGGTTGCCGCGCTTCCAGACCTGCGCCTTGGAGGGGTCGTAGACGTTGGTGGCCACACGGGTGCGGCAGCCCATGTAGCTGATCTCGGTCTCGGGGTGGCCTTCCTTGTAGACGGCGGCGTTGAAGGGGGCGTCCTGGAAGGCGAAGTTCGGGAAGAGGCGCTTGGCGCTGACCTCGCAGGCCAGCTTGAAGAGGTCGTAGTTCGGGTCCCCGGGGTCGAAGCTGACGCCCTTCTTCACGCGGAAGATCTGGATGGGGAAGATGGGCGTCTCGCCGTCGCCCAAGCCCGCCTGGGTGGCCAGGAGGATGTTCTTGATGACCATGCGGCCCTCGGGCGTGGTGTCCGTGCCGTAGTTGATGGAGGAGAAGGGCGTCTGCGCGCCGGCGCGGGAGTGCATGGAGTTGAGGTTGTGCACCAAGGCCTCCATGGCCTGATAGGTCTCGCGGTCGGTCTCCTTCAGCGCGTGGGCGCGGGCGAAGTCCTGGATGTGCGGGATGTGCTGCTCGGGCACGCCGGCGGCCTTGAGCGCCTCGGCCTCCTGCGCACGGAGGGCGGGGTCGTCGGCCTGGCCCATCGAGGGCGGCGTGGGGAGGACGGTGTCGGCGGCCTTCTCGGGGCCGCAGAGGAGCTCGATGGCCTCGCGCATCGCCGCCTTGTAGCGCCGCTCGTAGGTCATGCGCACACCGATGGCCATCGCCAGGTCGAAGTTCGGCACCGACTGCCCGCCGTGCTGGTCGTTCTGGTTGGACTGGATGGCGATGCAGGCCAGAGCCGCGAAGGAGCGGATCTCCTTGGGGGGGCGCAGGAAGCCGTGGCCCGTGCTGAACCCGCGCGAGAGGAGGTCCACCAAGTCGATCTGGCAGCAGGTCATCGTCAGGCTGTAGAAGTCCAGGTCGTGGATGTGGATGTCGCCCTGCTCATGGGCGCGGGCGATGTCTGGGCGGAGCATGTTGTCGATGTAGAAGCGCTTGGAGCTTTCCGAGCCGAACTTGAGCATCGAGCCCATCGCCGTGTCGCCGTCGATGTTCGCGTTCTCGCGCTTGACGTCGGAGTCCTTGGCCGAGGAGAAGACGATGTCCGCCAAGGTCTTCATCAGCTTGGTGTTGCGCTCGCGGGCACGGGAGCGGTCGGCGCGGTAGAGGATGTAGCTCTTGGCGGTGTCGGGCAGGCCGGCATCCATGAGGGCGCGCTCCACCGCGTCCTGGATGCGCTCGATGTCCGGGGCCTCCACGGAGACCTTGCGCGTGGCGTCCTCGGCCAACTTGTTGGCCAACGCCTCCAGCTCGAAATCGTCCTTGTCGCGCAACTGCTCGCAGTCGCGTGTCTGCGCCAACGCCTTGAGGATGGCGGTGGAGATCTTCGCGAGGTTGAACGGCACCTGCCTGCCGTCGCGCTTGATGACTGTCTTGATCATGATCCGCTTTCGTGTTTGATGGCTTCAGAGGGATCCGGCGGGCACACGCGGCGTGCTGCCTCATCCGGAGGAACGCGCCCCAGAATAAGAAAGTGTGCCCAGTGTTGTCAAACTAGATATTCCGCGTGCCATGTGTCAATCCACTAGATATAGTGTCAGCGTGTGCCCGACCGGAACGTTCGTGCGCGGCCATCTCCGCCCCGATGAAGCACTTGGGCCGATTTCGCCCGCCGCTATGCCGCCTTCGATTGTGTGCCTGGTGTTTTCCCTTTCCAAGGCCTTTCGCGCACCGTGCCGCCCCGATTCCCTCCATCCCCGTCGCCAAGCCGCCTCCCGCCCCCTCGCCCCGCCGCAACCCGCTTGGCTGCGCCCTTTGCCAACCGTATTCTTGGCGAAGGCGAGACGCTGGCGAACATCCCCGAGCCAACCGCGCTGGTGCTTCTCGCCCTTGGCGCCGCCGGCCTTGCCCTCCGCCGCCGCGTCGCCTGACCCCGCCCGGCAACCAAAAAGCCCCCGACCTCCTTCGAGATCGGGGGCTTTTTTGTTTCCCTCCGCGCCTCCCTCATTCCGGCTCAGCGGCTGATCCACCTCGGACTAGCCGCTGATCCACCTCGACTCAGCCGCCGATCCACCTCGGACTAGGGGCTGAACGTTTCGCGCGCTCCCGCTTCTCACGGATTTCTAACCCTTTTTCGAGGTTGCGAATAAGTCTTTGTGCTTGACGGGGGGGGGTAAGTCTGTGCTACACTAGGCTTCATCAATTGAAGGGGCGTCCCTTCGGTTGGCAAACAATGGAGTGCAATCATGCGAAACCTTCGCGTCGCTTTGACCCTTATCCTTGGCTTCGCCGCCCTTGGCGCCGCCCAAGCCATCACCTTTAGGTATGATGAGACCTATACCACCCAAGAGGCCGTCCAGGCGCAGATGGAGAAACATGGCGGCCAACTCCACCAGTTTCGTCCCTTCATGGGGGAGTCCATCTCCTTTGGCCTCGCCGTTACCTATGGTTCGGAACTGCGCACCGGGGCCATCGGCGTCTATGGCGTGAAGGGGCAGAAGACGGATTTCGGTCTCTGGATCAACGAGAAGGGCTCCTATGAGGTGTGCCTCCACGGTGCCTCGGACGGCTCCGACTTCACGCGCGACACCGGCATCTCGGCCAAACCCAATGGCACGGATGTCCTTAGCCTCGCCCTCTTCCACAAGGATGGGGATGCCGACGGAATCGGCGTCTACGACCTTTGCCTTGCCATCAACGGCAAGACCGTCATGGAGCTCACCGACGTTCGGATGAACGCCACGAACGGCACGCCCTTCCATGCCATCTACTACGGCCAGGACTCCACCGGCGGCGATGTGTATGGCACCTACGGCGAGGACTTCACGGTTGCCTACACCTTCCTGGGTGATGTCTCGCAGAACGGCGCGGCCTACCTGGATCCCGGTGAGTTCTACCTCACCGCCTGCGACCGCCTTGGCATCAAAGCCATCCCTGAGCCCACCGCCCTCGCGCTCCTTGCCCTTGGCGCCGTCGGCCTCGCCCTCCGCCGCCGCGTCGCCTGACCCCGCATGGCAACAAAAAAGCCCCCGACCTTCTTCGAGATCGGGGGCTTTTTTGTTGCCATGCGCGCCTCCCCCATTCCGGATCAGCGGCTGATCCACCTCGGACTAGGGGCTGATCCACTTTGGGGCAGCCGCCGATCCATCTCGGACGGGCCGCCCGTCGCTTTTTCGTCGCCTTTCGGATTGTGCGCGCCGCCCACCTCGGTTTCGCGAAAATGCTGGCGTTCCGGGCGCGGTTTTGGTAAAGTGTGTCCGTATACGGAAAAGGATTGACGGAATGGCTGACTGCAAAATCGTGAAGGTGAGTGAGCGCGTGGCGTTCGGGGATGGCGGGTTGACGCTGATGGCGGGCCCGTGCGTCATCGAGAGCCACGCGGCGTGCCTGGAATTGGCGGAGGCCTTGGTGGGGCTGACGGCCAGATTGGGCATCCCTTATATCTTCAAGGCCTCCTTTGACAAGGCGAACCGGACGAGCCTTTCGGCCTATCGCGGGCCGGGGCTGGAGAAAGGGTTGGAGACCTTGGCGGAGGTGAAGGCGCGTTTCGGCGTGCCGGTGGTGACGGATGTGCATGAGCCGTGGCAGTGCGCGCCGGTGGCGGAGGTCTGCGACGTGTTGCAGATCCCGGCCTTCCTGTGCCGGCAGACGGATCTGGTGGTGGCGGCGGCGCGGACGGGCCGGACGGTGAACATCAAGAAGGGCCAGTTCCTCGCGCCCGAGGACATGGTGAACGTGGTGCGCAAGGTGGAGAGCGAGGGGAACAGCCGCATCGTGCTCACCGAGCGCGGGGCGAGCTTCGGCTATCACAACCTGGTGGCGGATATGCGCTCCCTGTTGGTGATGCGCGAGCTGGGCTACCCCGTGGTCTTCGACGCCACCCACAGCGTCCAGCGCCCGGGCGGCTTGGGCTCGGGGAGCGGCGGGGATGGGCGTTGGGCGCCGGCCCTCGCCCGCGCGGCGGTGGCGACGGGGGTGGACGGCATCTTCATGGAAACCCATTTCAACCCGCCGGAGGCACTCTCGGACGCGGCGAACGCCATCGCGTTCAGCGCGTTGGAGGAGCTGCTAACGAAGTTGCTGAAAATCCATGCGGTGGTGAACGGCTGATGCGGACGCTTGCGCTTTTCTTCGCCGCCTTGGCGGCGTGCCACGCGGTGGCGGCCCTCCCCCCGGAGGAGGGTGGGGCGCGCCTCGACCCGGAGGCGTTGGCGCGCTACGCGGCGCCGGGCGAGCCCGCGCGCTACGCGGAGCTGATCCGAAGCCTCTCCAAACCCGCGGAGGAGTTGGGCGCGCCCGCGCGAAACCTCCGCCTGCCCGTGCGGAGCTATCCGGATGGGCGCCCCAAGCTGGTGGTGACGGCGGCGGAGGCGTGGGCCTCGGCGGACATGATGTGGCTGCGTGGGCGCACGGTGCGCCTGGAGTCGCTCACGCCGGAGGGCGTCGTGGAGTCCGTCTTGGAGGCGGACGAGGCGGCGGTGGACAGGAAGGCGATGTTGGCCGTGGCGAAGGGGCGCGTGCGCGCCCGAAACGGCGGGGATCGCCTGACGGGGGTGGGGGCCTTGGCGGATCTGGATGCGCATTACGTGCGCGTCCTCAGCCGGGGGACGATTTGGACAAGGCGGCTCGGAGGCGTGGACCTCACCGAGCGCGGCCTCTTTTGACGAGCGGAGGAACTGCGAATGAGAGCATTGCTTACGATGACAGTGGCGGCGGCCGCCGCCTGGGTGATGGCCGCGGAGGATGACGACGGCATGGCCGCGGCGCGGGACGCGCTCCTGCAGCCGGCCAACCCCCCGGCGCAGGAGGTGGTGGCCCTGCGGGACACGAAGATCACCGCCGACCGGATGGAGTACAACTACAAAGAGGCCGTGGCCATCATGACCGACAACGTGGTGGTGGATGACGCGCGCTTCCTGCTGACCTCCGACCGCCTCTTCGTCTTCCTCGACGGCACCAACAGCCTGAGCCAACTGGTGGTGATGGGCAATGTGGCCGTCTCCAACGAGAATCGCCGGGCGTATTGCGACAAGGCCGTCTACACCAAGGCCGACGCCCGCCTGGTGATGGTGGGCAACGCCAAGCTCGTCAGCATCGACGAGGCCGGCAAGAAGAGCACGGTGGCGGGCGACAAGATCACCATCTGGACGGACGACCAGCGGATGGAGGTCTATCCGAAGCCCACCCTGACCCTGCCCGCGGATTCCGGCGACGGCCTGAAGGATTTGGCGAAATGACGGACGCGGCGGAGACAACGGCGCCTGACGTGCAGGCCACGGGTCTGGTGAAGATCTATGGCGCCCGCACGGTCGTCAACGGTATCTCCATCAATGCCTCCTGTGGGGAGTGCGTGGGGTTGCTGGGGCCGAACGGCGCGGGCAAGACCACCACCTTCTACATGGTGGTGGGGTTGGTGCGCCCGGACGGCGGGCAGGTCTTCTTCCGTGGGGAGGACATCACGCATATGCCCGTCTACAAGCGGGCGCGAATCGGCCTGGGCTACCTGGCGCAGGAGCCGAGCGTCTTCCGCAAGCTGAGCGTGGAGGACAACGTCCTGGCCATCCTCGAGACGATGCGCCTTTCGCGGGCGGAGATGCGCGCGCGCCTGGAGGAGCTCTTGGAGTCCCTGGGGCTGACGAAGGTGGCCAAGCAACCGGCCTACACCCTCTCGGGCGGCGAACGGCGGAAGCTGGAGATCGCCCGCGCCTTGGTGCGCAGACCGGCCATCCTGATGCTGGACGAGCCGTTCGCCGGCGTCGACCCCTTGGCGGTGGACGACATCCAGAACATCGTCCGCGGGTTGAAGGCCCAAGGCCTCGGCGTCATCATCACCGACCACAACGTGCGAGAGACGCTGGACATCGTGGACCGCGCCTACATCGTCTTCGAGGGGCGGGTGCTCTGCGAGGGCACCAGCCAGGAGCTGATCGAGAACCCGGAGGCCAGACACTCTTACCTTGGCGAGAACTTCCGCATGTGAGGCGGACCCCGGCCAAGACCACACCAAACCAACGAAAGAAAGGCAGGTGCAGCATGACAGTAGAAGTCAATGCCCGTCACAAAAACATTTCCGAGGAGTTCCGGGAGTACGCCCGGCAACGCGGCGAGAAGATCGGGGAGGCCTTCCCGATGGTCGAGTCGGTCCGCGTGGTGATGGATTTCCAGAACAAGCTTTGCGCGGCCGAGATCATCGCCCAGCGCAAGGATGAGATGTTCGTGGGCACCGCCAACACGGACACCTCCATGCGCGCGGCCGTGGACATGGCCGCCGCCAAGGTGGAGACGCAGATCCGCAAGAAACGCGCCAAAGCCTACGTGGAGCCGGCCCGCAAGGCCGCCCAGGCCGCGGAGGCCGCCAAGTAAGGGCGTGCGCGCATGGCCGAGGCCTCCCGTCCGCTGACCGTCAACACCCTCCCCGTGGGTTCGCTCACGGTGAGGGCCTTCCTGCACGCGGCCTTCGAGCCGTTGGGGCTGGAGCTGTTGGCGGGCGGGTCGGGCCTTGGCCGTGAGATTCTGGAGCCCGTGCTGCACCGGCCCGGCCTGGCGCTCACGGGCTTTTATGAGTTCTTCGCGTGGCGGCAGATGCAGCTTTTCGGCCGCTCGGAGCTGGCCTACCTGCGCACCTTGGAGCCGACGTGCCGCCATACGCGCTGGGAGGCGCTCCTCCGCCACGACGTGCCGTGCGTCATCCTCTGCGCGGCCGACAAGGAGCCTTTGGACGGCGACCTGCTGGCGGTGGCCGACCGCATGGGCGTGCCCGTGCTCGCCACGCGCCAAAAATCCTTCGTCGTCTTCCGCGTGGGCTCCCTGCTCCTGCACGAGCTCACCGCGCCGCGCGCCTCCATGCACGGCACGTTGGTGGACGTGCGCGGGGTGGGGGTGCTCCTGGAGGGGCCCCCCGGCATTGGCAAGAGCGAGACGGCCCTAGGCCTGGTGCGCCATGGGTGCGCGTTGGTGGCCGATGACGTGGCGCTTCTCTCGCTGGACGCCCACGGCGCCCTGTGGGGCACCGCCCCCAACCATCTGCGCGGCTTCATGGAGATCCGGGGGTTGGGCCTGCTGCATGTGCCCACGCTCTTCGGCATCTCGGCCGTGCGCCCGGAGTGCCGGATGGATCTCATCGTCTCCCTGCGTCGGTGCACGACGGAGGATGACGTGGATCGCGTGGGTTCCGACGTGCAGACCTGTGAGGTGCTCGGCCTCCCTGTGCCTAGGTTGCTCATCCCCGTAGCCGCGGGGCGTGATTTCGTCAACGTGGTGGAAACGGCCGCGGCCACCTTCAAAATGCGCGGCTCGGGCGTGGACGCCGCGGCGGTCCTCGACGAACAGGTCGTCAACTACTACCAAACCGTGGAGCAAAGACATGAATAACGAAGCTTCCGTCACCGTCGTCCTCAAGAACAAGTATGGGATGCATGTGCGCCCCGCCGGTCTCTTCGCCAAGACCGCCGCCCGCTATCGCGCGGATGTCACGGTGGAGAAGGACGGCGTGGTCGTCCCCGGCAAGAGCATCATGGCCCTTATGACGCTTGAGGCCGTCAACGGCACCACCCTCACCATCCGCGCCACCGGCGAGGAGGCCCAACGGGCCGTCGATGAGCTGGTGGCGTTGGTGGAGCGCAAGTTCGATCTGCCCGACGAGTAAGCCGGAGGGGATGCTCGATGGCGGCGCGCGGACCGACCCTTTACCGCGGCTTGGCGGCCTCCGGGGGGCTCGTCTTCGCCCCCGTCGTGCGCTTTGAGGCCAAGAAAGTCCGAGACGCCCCGCGCTACGAGGTGGTGCCGGAGAACGCCAACGGCGAGATCGCGCGCCTCTATTCCGCCCTCGACAAGTCCCGTCGGCAGCTCATCGAGTTGGCCAAGGCGACCGAGAGCCGCGCCTCCTCCTCCGAGGCGGGCATCTTCGACGCGCACCTGACCATGCTGATGGACACCTTCCTCATCGACAAGGCCGTCAAGCAGATCCGCAACGGGCGCGCCAACGCCGAATGGGCCATCCATCTCGCCTTCGCCGACATGCTCGACGTGCTCCATCACGCGGGCGACCCCTATATGCGCGAGCGCGAGGCGGACTTCCTGGACGTGCGCAACCGCATCATCGGCAATCTCTTGGGGGATGGCGGTCAGCGCACCGTGCCGACCATCGACCGCCCCTCCGTCATTGTCGCCGACAACATCTCGCCCTCCGACGCCGTGGCCTTGCCCCGCCGTTTCATCCGCGGCATGGCCACCGAGCAGGGCTCCCTCACCGCCCACGTTACCATCCTGGCCCGCGCCCTCGGCGTCCCTGCCGTCGTCGCCATCGGCCAGAGCCTTGACGCCATCCTTCCCGGCGACGAGGTGGCGCTTGATGGCTTTCACGGGCAGCTTTGGCATCTCCCCACCGACGCCGTCAAGCAAACCCTCTTGGCCGACACCGCCACCCAACGCGCCTCCCAGGAGCACCGCCGCCTTCTCGCCGATCGCCCCGCCCGCACACCCGATGGCGTCGAGGTTACGCTCTTGGCGAACGCCGACCACAGCGTCGGTTTCGAGGGTCTCAACGAGCACGGCGCCCAAGGCATCGGCCTCTACCGAACCGAATACCTTTGGATCGGCCTGGGCCGCGAGCCTTCCGAGGATGAGCAGTTCCGCGCCTATGCCGAGGTCGTCTGCGCCTGCGGGGACAAACCCGTCACCCTCCGCGTGTTGGACATCGGCGGCGACAAGATGGTCGGCCGCAGCCATGCCTCCGAGGCCAACCCGTTCCTCGGCAATCGCTCCGTCCGCTACCTGCTCAACAACCGCGCCACCTTCCGCGCCCAAATCCGCGCCATCCTGCGCGCCGGCGTCATGGGTCGCTGCTCACTCATGTATCCCATGATCACCACGCTCGACGAGCTTCGCGCCTGCCGTGCCTTCGTCCAGGCCTGCAAGCGTGAGCTGGAGGAGGAGGGCGTCCCCTTCTGCAAGAATATGCCCGAGGGCGTGATGATCGAGATCCCCGCGGCCGCCCTTCAGGCCGACAAGCTCGCCCGCGAGTGCGACTTCTTCTCCCTCGGCACCAACGATCTCGTGCAGTACACCTTCGCCGTCGACCGTGGCAATGAGGCCGTCGCCCATCTTTATCAGCCGCTTCATCCCGTCATCCTCTCGCTGATCCACGGCGTCGTCCAAGCCGCCCGCCGCCATGACATCCCCGTCTGCGTCTGCGGCGAGATGGCCTCCGACCCCTTGGCCGCGCTCTTGCTTGTGGGCATGGGCATCCGCCGCCTCAGCATGTCCGCCAATCTCATCCCGCGCATCAAGGAGCTGATCTGCCGCATCGCCTACTTCGACATGCAGCGCTTGGTCGACACCCTGCGCCGGGAGGATCTCCCGACCGCAGCGGAGGTGGCGCTCCGCAGCCAGTCCGTCATCCGCAAATACGCGCCCGACGTCCTCAACGCCTGACCTCTCCCCGCCATGTTCGCCCGTCTGCTCCGTTTCCTCTCCGTCACCCTCTGGCAAGGCCCCCATGCCGGCCGCCCTTGGCCTGTCCGCGCCGGGCTGGCCGTCCTGCGCTTCGGCGCCCTCACCGCCCGTTGCTGCCTGCGCGATGGCACCATGCTCCACGCCTCCGCGCTCACCTACATCACGATGCTCGCCATCGTCCCCGTCCTCACCCTCTGCCTCACCTCCCTCAAAGCCTTCGGCGCCGGCGCCCTGGCCGAGGAGAAACTCTTGGCGAACGTCGAGGTCTTCGTCGGCCAGATGGTCGCCGTCGACACCTCCGCCCCCGATCTCCCCACCGACACCGTTCAGACCGCCGAGGCCCTCCGCGGCGTCTGCCGCACCCTCTTTGCCCAGGTCGACTCCATCAACTTCGCGCAAATCGGCATTGTCGGCGCCGTCGCCCTCATCTTCATGGTCATCGGCGTGCTGGGCCGCATCGAGAGCAGCTTCAACGCCATTTGGGGCATCCGTGCCAACCGCCCTCTCTGGCGCAAGTTCACCGACTATCTCAGCGTCCTCATCGTCACCCCCCTTCTCGTCTTGGCCGCCACCACCCTCCCCGTCCTTGATGGTTTGGCCCGTTGGATCCCCGATCTTTGGGGCTTGCGCGCCTTCGTCGAGGCGCTTGGCGTCCTCAATGCGCTCGTGCCCCTCCTGGTCGGCACCCTGCTCTTCGCGTTTCTCTTCGGCTTTCTCCCCAACACCCGCGTCCGCATCCCGAGTTGTTTCCTGGGCGGTTTCGTTACCGTCGTGGCCCTCACGCTCTTCTTCAAGCTCTGCATGATCCTTCAGATCGGCATCGCCAACAACAGCCGCCTCTACGGCTCCCTCGTCGCCCTCCCCGTCCTCCTTTTCTGGATCTACGCCAGCTGGCAGATCATCCTCATCGGCGCCGAGATCTGCTTCGTCCACCAACACTATGCCGAGCTCTGCCGCGAGAGCGCCTTCGCCCATCCCTCCCAACGCGACCTCATCGTCCTGGCTCTGGCGCTTGTCCTTGGCGCCGCCCGTGCCGTCGAGCGTGAAGGCCGCGCCCTCTCCCTCCGTCGCTTCGCCGACGCCCTTGCCCTCCCGATGCGCGACCTTCTGCGCGTCGCCGCCATCCTCGAAGGCAAGCAGATCCTCCTCCGCGTCGCCGAAGGCGCCCCGCCCGTCGTTACCGGCTGTGTCCTTGCGCGTTGCGCCACCCGCCTTACCGTCGCCGACGTCATCAACGCCTGCCTCGACGATTCCGATGGCGAGGCACTCCTCGCCCGCGCCTCAGACACCCCCCTCCAAGCCCCCCTCGTCGCCATCGAAAGCCGCTTCTCCGCACTGCTCTCCGGGCAGTTCGACATGACCGTCGACCAAGCCCTCCGCATGGCCGAAGCCCAGGAGGCCGCCCATGCGCCGTGACCCACGCGCCGGCTTCACCCTGGTGGAGATGGTGCTCGCCGTCATCATCCTCGGCGGCGCCCTCACCGTCCTCTATCGCTCCATCATCGTCTCCGCCCGCATGGTTACCCTCTCCAAGCAACGCGAGGAGGTCGCCTACGTCTTCACCCTCGGCGAGCTGGAGCACCCCCTCCGCGACATCGAGGACATTGAGGACGACGCCCCCGTCGACCCCGACAACTCCCTCCTCGATGGCTACACCTACGAGCGCACCGTCGACGAACGCGAGGATCCCCCCGAGGACGTCGAGGACGACGGCCTCTACGTCGTCCGCACCATCGTCTCCTGGGGCGACGGCTCCGAGCGCGAGGAGATCGTCCGGTACCTCCGGCAAACCAACTGACCCATGCGCCACATCCCACCAACCCCCCACCGCGGCTTCACCCTCGTCGAGCTTCTCGTCGCCCTCACCCTCCTGGGCATCCTCACCGTCATGCTCGCCACCTCCTTCTATTCCGTCACCCGCGCCTGGGAGAACGGCCGTTCCGCCATCGACTCCATCGGCCATGCCGACTTCCTCATGGAGCAGCTCACCGCCGCCCTCCGCTCCGCCTATTTCCCCGGGGAGGGCGAGAAATACGGCTTCATCCTCGTCGACGACGGCGATGACCGCGACACCATCGAATGGACCAAGACCGGCCCCACCCTCGTCGGCGAGGACGCCGAGTTCGCCGACGTCCCTCACCGTGTCCGCGTCTCCGTCACCGAGCCGGAGGGCGACTTCCCCGGCGGCTTCACCGTCCGCGCCTGGCGCCAGGATCTCCAGCTCGACGACTTCGACCCCGAGCTCGACACCGTCGAGCTCACCCTCTCCCCCAAGGTCGTCGGCCTCAACTGCCGCCTCCTCGACCCCGACCAGGAACGCGACCTCAACGACGAGCTCAATTGGATCGACGAGTGGGCCAAGACCAACACCCTCCCCTCCGCCATCGAGCTCACCCTTTACATGGAGCCCAACGAGCCCGGCGAAGACCCCATCGAGACCAAACGCATCATCGAAGTCCCCATGGCCGCACTCTCCCAAAACCCCTCCCTCGGCTCCACCGCCACCAAGGACTCCCGCTCCGTCACCGGCACCACCGGCGGCGGGGGCGGCGGCACGCCCGGCGGAGGCGCCCCAGGCGGTGGTGGCCCCGCCGGCCCCTGACGCCACCCGCCTCCCCCCAAATCCCTCACAGCCCCCGATCCACCTCGCCTCAGCCGCCAAGTCTCCTCGGCTCAGCCGCTGATTCACCGAGTGTCAGCCGCTAAGTCTCCCCGCGTCGGCGGCCGAGCCTTTGAGAGATGGGGCTCTTCCTCTTTGGGACGGCGGCTAATCCTTCGATGTTGTCCTTCAGGTCCTTTGTGTCCTTCAGGTCATTCAGGTCCTTTTCCCGCCAAAGGACATGAAGGACTTGGGGGATCTGAAGGACTTGATGGCCGGGGCTCTGTCCAGAGGTGGCGACCACCGCCCGCCGCCTTCGCGCCGCGAAAGTGGGAGACCTTCCCCCCGAAGCCGGGGCACTCGGCGCGGGAGGGCACGGAGTGCCCTGCGTTAGCGCCGACGTGTCCCGGCGCACCCGCGTCGCCGCGGGAAGTCCCCCACCTCGCCTCAGTGGCCAATCCACCAAGCGTCAGCCACTGAGTCTCCTCGGCTCTGCCGCCGATCCACCGAGAGTCGGGGGCGGAGGTGGCAAACCGTCGCCTAGGCCCCTACCGGGGGCGGCTCCCCCACTTTCCCGAAAAAAGTGCTTGACAAGCGGGGGGGGGGTAGGATAATAGTGGCGGATAAGGGGAAGTGGGCATGGTGCCCGCGCCGCTTGTCCGGAAAGTAGGAAGCATGAAACGTGTGATGGCCAGTTTTGTGGCTTTGCTGGGGGTTCCCGGTTTTCTTTTCGCGCAGGCGGAGCCCGGTGGCGATACGGCGGGCAACCCCTCGGCGTTCGTCGAGATGTCGGTCAATGGCGGGGTACCCGTCCAGTATTCCGACCAGGCCGCTTGGCAGGCGGCCATCGACGCGGCCAAGAGTGGGGATCTGGAGATCACGCTGTTGGCGGATTTCACCGTCACGGGGAAGCCGATCACGTTCACCGCGTCGACGCTCACGGACATTTGGTTTGACCTCAACGGTCACACGCTTTCGGCGGCGTTGGAGGAGGGAAACGACTCGCGCCACCTCTATGCCGTCGAGAGCAAGGGTGACTTCGTGTTGCGCGACACGTCGGAGGCGCAGACGGGTGCCATCCGTGCGCGGGGCATTCGCAACCTCGCTTCAGGCGAGATGGTCATCGAGGGTGGCATGATCGTCGACATCGATGCCTATCCCGGCGCGGTCGATGGGGCGGCCATCTACAACGAGGCTAAGCTGACCATCTCCGGTGGCACCTTCAAGACCGAATATGTCGGCACGGACGGGGATCCCGGCGGGCCCGCGTGTCTGCGGAACGTCGGGGCCAAGGCCAAGGCGACTATCACGGGTGGCACCTTCGCCTCGCAGAGCGTGCGCACTTATGCCATTGTCTCCTCCGGGGAGCTGACGGTCTCGCCCGCCGAGGGCACGCCC
Organism: uncultured Lentisphaeraceae bacterium; assembly: GCA_949288955.1. GTDB lineage: Bacteria > Verrucomicrobiota > Kiritimatiellia > RFP12 > DVOR01 > Spyradenecus. The sequence continues at coordinate 3,378 of CASEMS010000006.1, read as the reverse complement.
GTCACGGTCACGGGTCCCCGGGCGTTGGCGATCGACTCCGGCACGGCGGTCATCGATGGCGGCACCTTCACGGCGACGGGTTGGTATGGCCTTTATGTCTCCAACGACGGCACGGGCGACGACCCCTTGGAGGCGGTGGTTACCGTCAACGGCGGCACCTTCCAGGGCAAGACGTATGCCGTTTGGGTCGGGAGCGACCACAACGACCCCGTGAACAGCACGATCGTCATCAACGACGGTGTCTTCGTGAACGCGCTCAACCGTCAGGAGGTGGCGCGCGAGGATGCCATCGTCGTGAAGGGCGGGACCTATGCCGCCGACCCGGCCACCTATGGCATCACGGTCGCCCCCGGCTATCGGGTCGCGTCCGCCGCGGATGGTACCTACGCCGTGGTCGAGGGCCCGGCCTTCGCCATCGGCGAGACGCTTTATGAGACGCTGGGCGAAGCCTTCGCCGCTCTCGTCGGCGACAAACAGGGGGCGGCCATCACGCTCTTGCGCGACGCGACAAGCACGGCCCAGGCGATGGTTCCCAGTGGCGCGGCAGGCACCTTCGACCTGAATGGGTTCACCTACACGTACACCGGCGCCGCTTACACGAGCGCCATCAATGCCTGGCTTGGCAACTCCAGCGACCCCGCCATCACGCTGACCATCACGGACTCCAGCGCCCAGCAGACCGGCGCCATCGTTGCCAAGGGCAAGGCGGATGGGTGCGTCGCCTCCTCCAACGCCCATCTCACTGTTACAGGCGGGCGTTTCGTCCAAGAGGGGACGGCGGGCTACGCCATCACCGCCACGGACGGCTTGGTCATCGCCCCCGCCGAGGGACGCACGGTCGAGCTTCCGTCGGGCGGGCTGAACCTGCGCCAGGGCAGTTGGAAGGCCATCAAGGAGGTGGGTGTTACCATCAAAGGTGGCACGTTCGTTGCGGGGAACGCCCCCGCCTATGCGCTTTACACCGGGAATGGGCAAGGCCCCAGCACGCTGACCATCATCGGCGGCACCTTCGAGGGTGGCACGGATAGCCACGTCGCCTACTTCGCGACCGCCACGAATGTTGCCATCTCGGGCGGCGACTTCACCGATGGCGACCTTCATATCAACGCGCCCGACTCCACCGTCGTTACCGTCTCCGGCGGCTCCTTCCGGGACGACCCGCGCACCTATGGGGCGACGCTCCCTGACGGCTTCTCGGTCGTTGGCGATGGCACCTCCTTCACCGCGCAGTCCGATGAAGGGGTCGTCTACGTCGCACAAATCGGCGAAGTGAAATACACCGACATCCTCACCGCCTTCTCCGCCGTCAAGGATGGGGAGACGCTGAAGTTGCTGGACGATTACGCGGGGCGCTCGTCGCCCACCGTCAAGGCCTTTGGCGTGACAATCGACCTCAACGGCCACACGTTGTGGGGACAATTCGAGGCCTCGACCCAGAGCAACGCCGGCTCCGGGCTGAAGTTCGCGCCCACGTCGAGCATGAAACCCTCGAAGCCGGAGTATGACTACTACCGTATCATCGATTCCAGCGCGGCGAAGAGCGGCACGATCAAAGGGCAGGTGCCTGTCCAAGCCTCCTCGGGCAACAGTCAGAACAGGCTGGTCTTGGAGATTGCCGAGGGGATTACGTTGGAGCCGACCACGGATGCCTTCGGCGGGGTCTGCGTCTTGCCGAAGACGGGGGTGCGCGTCCCCGCCGAGGTGCGGTATGTCGCCTGGCTCGGCACGGCGAATCCGCTCTTCAAGGCCACGGACGCGGAGGGGCAATCGTGGTTGTTCCCCAGCCTCGGCGCCGCCGAACCTTTCGCCAACGACGGGGTTGTAACGCTCTGCGCCAACTATTCCGGGAGCTCGCCCATCGTGCTTTCGGAGAAGATGTTGACCCTGGATCTGGGTGGCTTCACCTATGAGCGGGTCGCGGGGACGTCCGGTACGGCCGCCGAGATCGTCTCCTGTACGTCGAGCGACACCCATCTGACCATCCGCAACGGCACGTTGAAGGGCAATTGCGACGGCGTGGTGTATGCGCCGCCCGCGGGGAAGACAATCCAAAACGTCTCCTTGACGATGGAGGATGTGACGCTGGCCTCGACTTTCGCCGCCGCCGGCAGCGGTTATGGTCTCGTGGCGAACGGGACGATGTCCGACGTCGACTTCACCTTGCGCCGGTGCAAACTGCTCCTTGGCCCCTTCGCCGCCGAGGTCGATGGCCCCCAAGCCGAGACGCTGCCCGATACGGAGGCCGATATCTGCGCCATCTCCTTCCCGCCGCGCGGCGACAGCACGCTCACCCTTGAGGACACTCTCATCAAGTCGCCCCGTGGCGTGCAGGTCTGCTCCGGCAACCTCGTGGTGCTCGGCGACACGCAAATCACCGTCACCGCCGCCAACCTCGCCGCGCAGAAGAGCGGCGATGGCGCCATCCCTGACGGCGCGGCCATCTCCGTCGTCGCCCGTGAGGGCTATGGCGAGATTGGCTCCGTCACCATCTCCGGCACGCCCACGCTCATCGCCCAAGGGGCGGGTGCCACCGCGTTGGTGACGTATGCGTGGAACGCCACCGACAAGACGCAGGAGGATTGGGCAGAGGACGCCGAGCATGTTACGGTCACGGGCGGCACCTACAGCCACGCCCCCGCGCAGGATCTCTTGGCTCCCGGCCTTTCCTCCGCGGCGACGGCGGACGGGACCTTCGTGGTCGATGCCTACGTCGCCGAGGTGAATGGCGCGAAGTTCCTCTCCCTTGCGGAGGCCTTCGCCGCGGCGAAGGAGGGGGCGACCATTGTGCTGCTGGCGGACATCGCCGATCAGGCGGATGTCTATGTGCGGGAGGGGCAGACGCTGACGCTGGATCTGAATGGGCACACGCTGGGGCTTGCGAAGGATTGTTCGCTCAATCTCCTCTATGGGGGCTCGCTCAATCTCATCGGCTCCGGTGCGGTCAAGCATACGGGCAAGTATGGCGCGATCTACATTTACGGCGCACAGAAGAACGCCCCGGAGCAAATCCGCGTGGCCATCGGCTCCAATGTGACGGTGGAGTCCGAGGGGAACAACGCAATCGCGATCGCTGACACGAATGGCCTCTGCTACGGGTTGGTCCTCAACGTCGAGGGGACGCTGAAGGGACAATGCGGCGTCAATATCAGTGGCAACATCCAAGAGACGGAGGCTAACGTCCCGGTCATCACGTTGGCGGAGTCCTCTAAGATTGTGGCGGAAGGCGTGGGTATCTATGCCGCGGGCTATGCGCATTGGACGCTCGCCGGCGATGTTACAGGCGCGGACGCGCTCTCCATCAAGAGCGGCACCTTCTCCATCACGGGCGGCGACTACCTCGCCACCGGCGCCTTCGCCGATCCCGCCGAGGCCAACGGC
>CASEMS010000005.1 GCA_949288955.1 uncultured Lentisphaeraceae bacterium | reverse complement strand
ATACGTCAGCGCCGGCGCGTCCTCCCCCACCGCCTCCAACGTCCCGCCGTCCGAGGCGTTCGTCACCGTCAGGCTCCCCGGCGAGAGGGCCAGCCCCGTCACATCCGGCTCCAACGTCACCGGCACCTGCTCCGTCCGCGTCTGCCCCTGATACGTCTGCGCCAGCGTGACCACCGCGGACGAAGGCTTCGCCCCCGCGAGCAGAAAGGCGTCGCTGTCCACCGTCAGCGTCGATTCCGCCAGACTCACGAACGTCCCCTCGCACGACGGCCCCGCGTAACTCACCCGGCCATCCGTCGGCCCATACGTGACGCTCCCCGTCAGAGGCGCGCCCGACCACGGGATCGTGAAGGACCGCGGCTCCACCGACAAGGACGCGAACGGGATCGCGCCGACCTGCCGATAAAGCCGCAGATCCTCGATCCCCTCCAGTCCGAACGCATAGGGCCCCCCCACCGTGCTGAACGCCGCGGAGACCGGGCACAGCGTGGCCCCGCCCCCCGCCGTCCCCGGCACCGTCGCCCAATTCCCCCACCGGAACGCGTGCTCGCCATCGATGCTCGACGTCGCCCCCCCGATGGAGACCCGTGCCGTGTCATCCGCCCCCGCCCGGAACGCCGTCCCCGGGCTCACGGCCAGGAACGCCTCCTCGTCCAACGCCACGCTGAACGCCCCCTCGCCGCTCGGGAACGTCCCCTCCACCAGCAACGCCTCCAGCGAGTCGATCCGCGCCGTCGGCGAGTCCATCGTCATCCCCGCCACCGAGACCTCCGGCGACTCCGTCGTCAGCCGGGCCAGCACGGCCGCCGGCCCATACACAGGGAACCCGCCCGCCGCGCCCGCCCGCGCGGCGCCAGGCCTCGCCCTGCCACCCCGCCCCGCCACGCCTCTCTCCCGCGCCGAGACCGACGACACCTCCGCCCAGTCCTCCTCCCCCTCAAGCGAATAGAAGGTGACCTCGCGCGCCCCTTCCCATAACGGGAAGGGCACCGACCGCCCCACGCCCGCGCCCAACGTCTCCCCATCCGCGCCCATCACCACATAACCCAACGCCACATCCGCCCCGATCCCCGCAAAATCAAAGGTCAGACACGGCGCATCCCCCGTCACCGTCACCGCCACACCACCCGGCACACGTTCGCATTCCCCCACCCAAACACCCTCCGCGACAATCCCCGGCGGCTCATCCCGCAAATCCACACCCACCCAAAGCGCCGCCACTGACGCCGCCACGGATGCGAAAAAGCCTATCGGATTCATTGCCTTAGCCTTCTCTCTTCAACAAACGATAAGGAGAGTTTACTCCATTCGCAGACGGTTTGTCAAACCTAGGCTTCCGCCTGTCATTTCCGTGCCGGATCAGGGTACGAGCCGCCGCGGGACTTCTTGCCAATGGCACAGGCTTGGTCTTCGAGACTTGGCGGCCGACCCATCGAGACTTGGCGGCTGAGTCTCCGAGAGGTAGCCGCTGAGTCTCCCTGCATCGGCGGCTGAGTCTCTGGGACTTGGCGGCTGAGTCTCCCTGCATCGGCGGCTGAGGCGTTGGGAGTCGGCGGCGGGCTCGGGGGTGAGGTGGGGGTGGGGTCAGGCTTGGCGGGCGGTGAGGGTGCCGTCCTCGTCCCTGGAGACGCAGGTGCCGAGGAGGAGGTCGAGCGCCTCGTCGAAGTGGTCGCGGATGGCGTCGCCCACGTAGGCGGCGCCGCAACGCTTGGCGAGGGCGCGGTAGAGGTCGTCCTGCGGGAGGGAGAGGTTCTGGCGGATGAGCGTGAGCATCCCGTCGGCCAACTCCGCGGGGGCGATGTCCTGGATGTCGCGGGGGCACGCGGGGTTCGCTTGGTGGAAGCGGGGGGAGACGTTGCGGAGGGCGAGGAAGCCCGCCCGCCGGGTCACGCCGCCGTGTGTGGCGTTCCGCAGGAGGCGTTCGTAGACGGCGCGGTTGGATTCCGAGACGCGCGCGCCGGGTTTGCCCAGGTAGTGCGTCCGGCGGAGGAGGCGGCGGAGGAGGCGTTCCTCACTCACGGGGCCTTCCGTCTTCAGCACCTCTTTGAGGAAGGCGGTGAAGGTCTTGGCGGAGGCCTCGGCCGCGGCGAGGTCGGCCTCGGTGTGGAGGGGGAAGTCTTCGGCGGGGGAGGGGGCCAACGGCTCGGCGAAGTCGGGCGGCGCCTCGTCGGGGCGTTGCTCGGGCGTGGCGGGGGGCGTGGACGTTATCGCGGCGCGCGCGGCTTGGAGGAGCGCCTCGCGCTCGGCCGCCGGGTGGCGGAACCAATCCACGGAGGAGACGCGGTGGACGCGCCAGCCGAGCCCCTCCAGCACCGAACGGCGGAGGCGCTCGCGGTCGCGGGCGTTGGCGGTCATGGCGGCGGCCGCGCCGTCGCACTCCACGGCCAGCGCGCCATCGCCATCCGGCGCGCGGACGGCCAGGTCGATGCGGAAGGAGGAGCAGCCCACCTGCTCCTCCACGGCGAAGCCTGCCTCGCGGAGGCAGTCGGCCACCTCCCGTGCGAAGCCCCCTGCCTCGGGCGGCTCGGCCGTGGCGGGGGAGGGTTGGGTCTGGGGCAGGGCGGCGACGCTGTGCTCGGCGAAGTCGAGGTAGGCGCGCAGGAGGCGCACGCCCTCGGCCTTGGAGCGCGAGAGGTCGATGTCCGCGGCATGGATGGAGGCGATGACGACGATGCGCTCCTTGGCGCGGGTGATGGCGACGTTCAGGCGGCGTTCGCCGCCTTCGTTGTTGAGCGGCCCGAAGTTGTGGAGGAGGCGGCCGGTCTTGTCGGGGCCGTAGGCCACGCTGAAGAGGATGACGTCGCGCTCGTCGCCCTGGACGGTCTCCAGGTTCTTGACGAAGAAGGGCGCGGCGTCCTCCTCGGATTGGCCCTCCTCGTTTTGGCGGAGGGCGGCGTCGAAGGCGGGGTCCTCCTGGCGGCGGCGGTCGATGAGGCGCTCGATGAGTTCCTGCTGGGCCACGCTGAAGGCGACCACCCCCAGCGAGCGGGTTGGCGTCCGTGCGAGGTGCTCGGCCACCAGGTCGACCACGCGCTCGGCCTCGGCGCGGTTGGTGTGGGTGGCGCGGTCGAAGAGGCCCTCGACGGGTTCGTAGCCCACGCCGAAGCCGGGGCGGTCGGGGTGCGCGGAGGGGAAGGTTACGAGGCGGCCGCCGTAGAAGGCGGCGTTGGAGAAGGCGATGAGTGCCTCGTTTCGGCTGCGGTAGTGCCAGCGCAGGGAGAGGGTGGGCAGGAAGGTGGCGCAGAGGTCGAGGACGGACTCGAAGTCGCCCGCGTCGGAGGCCTCCCCCTCCTCGGCCTCGACGAAGGACTTGAAGAAGCTGGTAGGCGGCATTTGGCGGTTGTCGCCCACGACGATGAGCTGGTCGGCGCGGCAGATTGCGCCGATGGCGTCCTCGGGGAAGATCTGGGAGGCCTCGTCGAAGATGACGGTGTCGAAGCGGACGGCGTCTTCCTCGAGGTAGGTGCTGATGCTGAGGGGGGACATGAGGAAGCAGGGCTTGAGCGTCTGCACCAGGGCGCCGGTCTCCCGCAGGAGGGCGCGGACGCTCATCCGGCGGCGGCTCTTGGCGCCTTCGCGCAGAAGGGTGGCGATGGGGCTGCCGGCGATGGCGTGGTCGCAGTTGGGGCGGCACTGGGAGAGGGTGGCTTGGAGGGTGGCCCGGTTGATGAGGAGGTGCGCCTCGTCCGCGCGGCAAAAGCACTCGCGCGCGCGGGTCAGGGCCTCACGGACGGCGCCGAGGAGGGTGGCGTCGGTATTCAGGAGGTGGTCGATCCAGCGGTGGAGGAAGTGGCGGCGGAAGGTCGTCGGCAGGAGGTCGGGGGCGAGGCCGCGGTCGAGCGCCGCGTCGAGGAAGGGGAGGAGGTCGGCCGCGCGGAGTTGGGCGAGGGTGGTGTCGCGGAAGGTCTTCCAGCGGTAGAGCGCCTCTAGCTCGCGGAGGCAGCCCTCGCACTTGGCCGCGGCGTCGGAGGCGTCGGCGGTGGCGAAGTCGAAGCACGCGGCGTCGAAAGCGGGGGCGATCTGCGCCAAGGGCTCGGCCAACCGCCCCGCGCAGTCGCCCAGCCGTTCGGCGAGCGCGGCGAAGGTCTCCCGCTCCGCGGCGAGATCCGTGAGGGCCGCGAGCGGCCTCAGGTCCAGCCCGGCCTCGGCGGCCCGCCCGAGCGGTTCCCACTCCGCGCACAGCCGCGCCCAGTCCGCCTCCGGCCCGGGCGGCTCCGTGAGGAGGCAGGCAGCGAGAGCCTTCCGCGCGTCGTGGAAGGTTTCGGAGGCCGCGTCGAGGGTGTCGCAGAGGCGGGCGATCCGCAGGGCCTCGGCGTGGCTCACGGGGTGTTGGTCGGGCGTGCACGCGGAGAGGCGGCGGAGCATCCCTTTGTAGTAGGCGTCGAAGAGGCGCGCGAAGAGGCGTTTGACGGGGTTGGCGTAGGCGGATTCCAGGCGTGCGCGGCCGAAGCGGATGGCGAGTCGCTCGGAGGGCTCCTCCGGGAAGCGCAGGCCTTCCTTTTGGCAGGCCGCCTGGGTGGCGCGGAGCGTGGCGGCGGCGTCGCGCGCGCGGCAGGCGTGCCGGAGGGCCGCGGGGAGGTCTTCCGCCGCCAACAGGGTGGGGGGAAGGCCGGTCGCTTGCGCGAGGGCGGCGAGGAGGTCGCGCCAGAGGGGGGCGTCCTTGGCGGTCGGCGCGGCGAGCGCGTAGCGTTCGCGCAGTGTTTGGCCGATGTCGGCGAGGGCACGGAAGGCCTCGCGCAGACGCCCGAGGGCCTCGCCCAACGCTTGGCGGGCGTCGAGGTCGGTGTCGTCGCCGCGGAAGCCCCACCACGGATAGGCCCGATAGTCGGCGCCGAGGGTTGGCGTGAAACCGGCGTAGGCCTGAAGCAGGGTCTCGGCCTCGTCCAGGAAGGCGCCGTCGCGCTGGCTGATGGCCGCGTTCGGCCAGGGGATGTCCGGGAGGTCGCGCACGCGGGCGTAGGCGTCGAGCAGGGCGTAGAGGCTGCGTTTCCCCAGGCGTGGGCGGGTCAGCGCCTCCGCGTAGCCATCCAGCGTCCGCTGGGATTCGGCGAGGTCGCGCAGGACGGGCTGCGCGCTCTGGGCGACCTGGGTCTTGGCCGCGCGGAGCGCGGCGCAGAGTTCGTCGATGACGGCCTTCTTGTTGGCCTTGTGGCTGTGGAGCGCCAGGCAGAAATCCGCCAGACCGGCCTGGGAGAGTTTGCCGTGGACGACGTTGAGCGCCGCCTGCTTCTCGGAGACGAAGAGGACGCGCTTGCCGTCCCCTAGGCATTCCGCGATGATGTTGGTGATGGTCTGGCTCTTGCCGGTGCCCGGCGGGCCTTGCAGGACGAAGCTCCGCCCCGCCTTGGCCATCTCGATGGCCTCGATCTGGCTGGAGTCCGCGTCCACCACGGAGCGTAGGGCGTTCAGCGGGTTTTCCAACCGCCAGTCGGCCGTCTCCGTCACGGGCGGGGGCGCCTCCACGGGGAGGCGCAGGATCCGGCGGACGTTCGGGTTGGCGAGGACGGTCGCCTCGTGCGCCGCCAGGTCATGGTAGATGTTGATCTTCAGGAAGGAGAAGATGCCGAGGAAGCAGGCGGCCTCCACCTCCCAGCCCAGCGGCCCCACCACCTCCCGCACGCGCCCCAGGTAGTCCCCCAGCGGCTCGTCCTCGATGTGTTCCGGCAGGGCGCAGCCCTTCTCCGCGCGTGCCTTGTGGGCGAAGGTCGGGTTGAGCACGAAGTCGTCGTCGGTGGGCGCCACGGTGAAGGTGTCGCCCGAGCGGCGCACCTCCACCGGCAACAGGAGGAGCGGCGCCCGTGCGGCCGTGCCCTTCTCGTCCTTCCAGTGGATGAGACCGAAGGCCAGATGGGCGAGGTTCACCCCCGTCTCCTCCAGGGATTCGCGGGCGCGCTTGGCGATCTTCCGCAGGGACTCCTTGGCGTCGCCGTCCGGCACATAGAAGAGGAGGCGGTGCTTGCCCAGGTGGGTGCCGTGGCGCTGGATGAGGTCCGCCCGCCGCGTGGCCTCGTCTTGCGAGCCCTTGGTCTTTCGGGAGGGGGTCGCGTCCCCGGTCGCCGCCTCGAAGCGGATGGCGCCGTCGCTGGCATCGATCGCCTCGAAGAGCGCCGCCGCGTCCGGCGCGACGACCTCCGCCGCGGAGGATTTCGCGCCGCGGAAGTTCACGAGGGCGTTCCGCGCGCCGAAGTCGAGCAGACGCGTCATCAGCGCGTGGAGCGCAACCTTCCCATCATCCATCGGGCTCTCCCATCCTTGGGGCGCGGGTCTCCGAAAAGAAGGGCGGGGACGCCGGTGCGCGATGCGCCCATCCGTCCCCGCGATCGATCGGTTTGCGTGGCAGTATCACGGCCAGAGTTTGGCGGGATACTCGCCGGCCTCGACCATCTTGCGGATGGCCTCGACCACGATGGGCTTGTCCTCGCGGTAGGTGACGCCGAACCAGGTGCTGTCGGTGGGGAGCACCTCCACGGTGGCCTTGCCGGCCTTGACCAGCTCGTCCACGTAGAAGGGGATGTACCACTCGGCCTTCAGCTGGCCTTCGTGCTCGTGGAACCAGGTGGCGAAGCGCTCCTCCATGCCGTCGAAGAGGGCGGGGGTGAAGCCCCAGAGGTTGAGGGAAACGCGGCAGTCGCCCTTGAGGGGGACGGGGTTGGCGGGGTCATCCTCGTTCTGGATGGCGCCATCGGGCTTGCGGGCGATCTTGGTCATCTCGGTGACGCCCAGGAGCTTGCCTTCGGGGGAGACCTCGCAGATGCCGCGGGCCACGGAGCCGTTGTCGGAGAGGGTCTGATCCAGGCGGTAGCCGACCATGGCGAACTGCTTGGGGGTGGCCGAGGCATCCACGGAGCCGAGGAATTGCGCCAGGCGGCGGAAGGCGTCCGCGCCGTAGAAGTCGTCGGCGTTGATGGCGGCGAAGGGCGCGTCGATGACCGAGCGGGCCGAGCGGATGGCGTGGGCGGTGCCCCAAGGCTTCTCGCGGCCTTCGGGGAAGGCGCAGCCCTCGGGCAGGTCGAGCGGGTCTTGGAAGGCCAGCTCGATCTTGATCTTGCCCTCATACTTGGAGACGATCTGCTTGCGGAAGGCCTCCTCGAAGTCTCGGCGGATGATGAAGACCACCTTGTCGAAGCCGGCGCGGATGGCGTCATAGATCGAATAGTCCATGATGGCCTCGCCGCTGGGGCCCACGGGGTCGATCTGCTTGAGGCCGCCGTAACGGCTGCCCATGCCGGCCGCGAGAATCAGGAGAGTGGGTTTTTTGCTCATTGGGTTGTTCCTTGCTTGGGAGTCAATCAACACCGGGAGTATACCGCACCCGGCCCGCGAACGCAAGCGCGGCGGGGTGGGGGCGGTCACGCCCCGGGGCCGATGGCGCGGAGGACGCGGGCGGGGTTGCCGGCGGCGACGACGTTGGGCGGGAGGCTTTTGGTGACAACGCTGCCGGCGCCGACGACGGTGTTCGCGCCGATGGTGACGCCGGGGAGGACGGTAACGTTGCCGCCGAGCCAGACGTTGTCCTCGATGACGATGGGTTCGGCGCGCTCGTTGTCGGTGAGCCGCTCGACGGGGTCGAGCGGGTGGATGGCGGTGTAGAAGTGGCAGCCCGGCCCCACGAGCACGTGCTCGCCGAGGGTGATGGGCGCGCAGTCGAGCATCACGCAGCCGTAGTTGAGGAAGGTGCGGGGGCCGAGGGTGATGTTGCGGCCGTAGTCGCAATGGAAGGGCTGCTCCACCCAGGCGTCCTCGGCCACGCTGCCGAAAAGGTCGCGCAGGAGGCGTGCGCGGCGCTTCTCGTCGTTGGGGCGGAGGGCGTTGTAGTCGGCGCAGATGATCTGTGCGCGGGTGCGTTCGGGGGCGAGGGCGGCGGGGTGGTACCACTGGCCGCCGATCATCTTTTCGTAGGCGTCGGTGTCCATGTCAGTCGGCGCGGAGGGGGTTGAGGTTCTCACGCGGTTTGGCCTTGGGGTCGACCGCGGCGATCTTGGCGACCTTGCCGTCCTGGATGAGGATGCGGTGGAGGATGCGCTGGGAGGAGACGCCGAGGCGCAGCTCGAAGGGCGTGTCGGGGAGCACCCAGGACTGGTCGTCGAGGGCGATCCTCAGGGCGTCCTCGCCCACGTCGAAGACGACCTCGCGGGTCTCGCCGGGCTGGAGGTGGATGCGGCGGAAGCCACGGAGCATCTGGTCGAACCAGCTGACGCGCGGGGTCTGCGCGTAGGAGACGTAGAGCTGCACCACCTCGTCGCCGGCGACCTTGCCGGTGTTGGTGACGGGGACGCGGACGCGCCAGCCGACGGGCGCCTCGTAGGTCTCGGTCTCGCCCCAGAGGCTGGCCCAGAACCCCTCGGCGGGGCGTTCGCGCCGCTCGGTGATGGGCTCGGCGGTGGGCTTGCCGAGGGCGAAGGTGGTGTAGCTGAGGCCGTGGCCGAAGGGCCAGAGGGGGCCGTCGTAGTGGGTGCGACCTTTGACGCTGGGTTCCTCGTTGGAGCGGGGCTTGGCGGGGAAGTTGTAGGGGATCTGCCCGGCGCTGCGCAGCCAGGTGCCGTTGGTCTTGCCGCCGGGGTTGTAGGCGCCGAAGAGGGCCTCGGCGATGGCCGTGCCGCCGTAGCCGCCGGGGAAGCCGGCCGAGAGGATGGCGGGCACGTGCTTCGCCGCGAAGTTCACCGCCGGGGGCCGGCCGTGCAGGAGCACGAGGACGACGGGCTTGCCGGTGGCGTGGACGGCGCGGAGCAGGTCGTCCTGGCGGCCGGGGAGGTTGAGGCTGTTGCGGGTGCGGCTCTCGCCGGAGGTGCGGCCGGTGTCGCCGAGGACGACGATGGCCACGTCGCTGGACCGGGCGGCCTTGACGGCCTCGTCGATGTCGGCGCGCTCCTTGTCGCTGAGGGGCTCGGGGATGAGCTCGGTGTCGGGCCAGCCAGGGTTGACGGTGTCGCAGCCCTTGGCGTAGACGACCTCCACGCCGGAGCCCTCCAACTGCTTGCGGATGCCTTCGAGCACCTTCACCTGCGGGAAGTCGCGTGGGCCGTAGTGGATGGGCATCCAGCCGGTGTTGTCGGCGTTGGGGCCGATGACGGCGACGCGCTTGAGCCGCTTGGCGTCGAGGGGGAGGAGGCCGCCCTCGTTCTTCAGCAGCACCAACGATTCGCGGGAGGCCTGCAAGGCGATCTTCCGGAAGGCCTCGTTGCCGACCACGCGGTCGGCGGCGGCGGGGCTGGCCACGTAGGGATTGTCGAAGAGCCCGAGCAGGAACTTGACGCGCAGGACGTCGCGCACCGCCGCGTCCACGTCCGCCTCGTCCAAGGTGCCGTCCTCCATCGATTGGACGATCCACTTGGCGTGGCGGTCGGGCTGGTCGAAGTTCGTCCAGACGTTGAGGCCGGCCCGGATGCGGATGGCGTGGGCCTCTTTGTTGTCCTTGGCGATGCGCATGGAGCCGGCGAGGCGCTCGATGGTGCCGCTGTCGGAGACGACGTAGCCCTTGAAGCCGAACTCGTCGCGCAGGCGGCGCTTGAGCAGCTCCGCGCTGGAGCCGACGGGCACGCCGTTGACGTCGTTGTAGGCGCACATCACGCCCAGCGGGCCGACCTCGGAGAAGACGCGGCGGAAGGGATAGAGGTGGATGGCCTCGAAGGTCTGCGCCGTGATGTGCGGGTCGGTGCGCGAGTCCCAGCCGCGCGCGCCCTTGTTCTCGCCGTAGCCCACGAAGTGCTTGGGGCTGGAGGCCACGCCGGCGTCCTGGATGCCTTGGGTGATGCGCTTGCCCAGCTCGGCGACGAGGAAGGGGTCTTCGGCGATGGTCCCCTCCCAGCGGCCCCACCGTTGGTCGCGCGCCACGTCGAGGATTGGGCCGTAGACGTTGGTGTAGCCGACGGCCTTGGCCTCGGTGCCCATCACGCGGCCGATCTCGTAGGCCAGGGCCGGGTCCCAGGTCATGCCCTGCGAATGGGGGCTGGGGAAGCTGGTGCCGTGCCGGACGCAGGCGCCGCGGATGCCCTCGTTGGTCATGTCCGCGGGGATGCCCAGGCGCGTCTGCTCCACGAAGAAGCGTTGCAGGTTGTTGATGTAGCGCGCGTTCATCTCCGGCGTGCGGTTGATGTCGCTGCGGCCGTTGGCGAAGGCGTCGCCGGCTTGGTCGACGTTGGCGATGCCGTCCTTCCACGCGCGCCCTAGCCATTTCTCGGTGGGGTGCTTGTCCTTGCAGGCGCTGGGGTAGGCATAGAGCGTGAGGAGCTGCATGGCCTTCTCCTCGCGCGTCATCTGCCCCAAGAGGTCGTCGATGCGGTCGTCGATCGCGGCGGAGGGATCCTCGTAGGTGTCCTTCTCGCCGTTCTTGTTCAGGTCGATCCACCCTTCCTTATAGATGTCGTTCCGCTCCGCGAAGGGATAGGGGAAGGGATTGGGCTTGGGGAAGCCCGCGCCGAGGGCCGGGCCGCCGAGCACGCACAGCGCCGCCAAGGCGGGCAAGAGTCGTTCGTTCATGTCCATTGCTCCGAAAGGGGGTCTCAACGTTCGCCACCACGATAGCACAATGCGCAGCGCCGTGGCGCGCGTGCGCGGCGAAAGCCCCGCCCTGCGCACGGCGCTGCGCAGGGGGCTCACAGCGTCGGCGCGCGGAGGCGCCCGCGGCGGTAGGTGGCCACCGCCCGCCCGCGGAGCGTCCGCCCCAGCCACGGGGAGTTGCGCGATTTGCTGGCGAGCTTGGCGGGGTCGACCGTCCATTCGTCGTCCGGCGCGAGGATGGCGAGTTCGGCGGGCGCGCCGACGTCGAGGGTGGGCGGGGGCAGGCCGATGAGGCGGTTGGGCGCCACGACCCAGGCGGCGGCCCACGCCAGCGGCGCCAGCCCGCATTGGCGCACCATCACGTCCCACGTCACCCCCACGGCGGTCTCCAGGCCGATGACGCCGAAGGGCGCGGCCTTGAAGCCCTTGGCCTTGGCGGCGGCGGCGTGCGGGGCGTGGTCGGTGGCGAAGACGGTGAGCGTGCCGTCGAGGACGCCTTGGCGGAGCGCCTCGACGTCCGCGCGTGTGCCCAGCGGCGGGTTCATGCGCCAGTCGCCGTCGTTGCCCGGGATGTCCTCGGCGGCGAGGGCGAGGTGGTGGGGCGTGGCCTCGGCGGTGACGGGGAGGCCCTCGGCGCGGGCGGCGCGCACCAACGCCACGCTCTCGGCGCAGGAGAGGTGCTGGAGGTGGAGGGCGCAGCCGGTGGCGCGGCAGAGGGCGATGTCCGCGCGCACCGCCTCGACCTCCGCCTCGGGCGGGAAGAGGGGCAGGCCGAAGGTCCGCGCCGCCGGGCAGTCGCGCACGATGCCGCCCTGTTGCAGGCTGGGCAGGACGGCGTGGTCCATGACGGGGCGGCCGAGCTTCTTGGCCCGGAGCATGACCACGCGCATGACCTCCGGGTCGGAGACCATCGCGCCATCGTCGGAGAAGGCGACGGCCCCGGCCTCCTCGAGGGCTTCGAGGGGGGCGCAGGCCTTGCCCGCGCGGCCCACGGTGGCGCAGGCGCAGGGGAAGACGGCGGCGGCGCCGGGGGCGTTGCGGGCGCGGCGGACCAGGTCGGGCGTGTCGGTGGGCGGGGTGGTGTTGGGCATCGTAACCACGCGGGTGAAGCCGCCGTTGGCGGCCGCCGCGCAGCCGGAGACCAGATCCTCGGTGTCGGTCGCCCCCGGGTCGCGGAAATGGACGTGGACGTCGCAGAGGCCGGGGGTCACCACCAATCCCGGACGGTCGATCACGGTCAGCTTGGAGGCGGGCGGCAGCTTCGCGGGGACGGGCGCGATCCTGCCGGCGGCGTCCACGAACAGCGCGCCCCGCGCGTCGCGCCCGCCCACGGGGTCCAGCAGGCGCGCATCGGGGATGTAAAGGGCTTTGGCGTTCTCGGATTTCATAACCGCATTATAGCACAGCCTCGCCCTCCGCGCGCCCGATCCGCGAGGCAGGTTGGGAGGCTCGGCGGCCGATCCACCTCGGCTCGGCGGCCGATCCACCTCGGACTAGGGGCCGATTCACCTCGGACTAGGGGCCGATCCACCTCGGACTAGGGGCCGATCCACCTCGGGTGGGCCGCCACGTCTCCAATCCCGAAGTCGCCCGGCGTCCGGGGTCGTTTGCGGCGGGGATTGCCTTTGGGGTATAATGTGGGGGTTTGCAAGTCATCAAGGAAGAAGGGAAATATGGGAAAGACCGCGTTCATCACGGGCATCACCGGGCAGGATGGCTCCTATCTGGCGGAGTTGCTGCTCTCCAAGGGTTATGAGGTGCATGGGCTGATCCGCCGTTCCTCCAGCTTCAACACGCAGCGCATCGACCATCTTTACCAGGATCCGCACGTGGCGGGGGTGCGGCTGCACCTGCATTATGGCGACGTGACGGATGCGGGTGGCCTGTGCCGCCTGATCTACGAGACCCAGCCTGACGAGGTCTACCACCTGGCGGCGCAGAGCCATGTGCGCGTCTCCTTCGACGCGCCGGACTACACGGGCGACGTGGTGGCGTTGGGCACGATGCGCCTGCTGGAGGCCATCCGCCTGACGGGGATGGGCAAGAAGACGCGCTTCTACCAGGCCTCCACCTCGGAGCTCTTCGGCAAGGTGCAGGAGGTGCCCCAGCGCGAGACGACGCCCTTCTATCCCCGCTCGCCTTACGCGGTGGCGAAGCTCTACGGTTTCTGGGCGGTGAAGAATTACCGCGAGGCCTACGACCTCTTCGCCTCGAACGGTATCCTCTTCAACCACGAGAGCCCGCGCCGCGGCCCCACCTTCGTCACGCGCAAGATCACGATGGCCGCCGCGCGCATCAAGCTGGGGTTGCAGGACAAGCTCTATCTCGGCAACGTGAACGCGCTGCGCGACTGGGGCTTCGCCGGCGACTACGTGGAGGGGATGTGGCGCATCCTCCAGCATGACCACGCGGACGACTTCGTCTTGGCCACGGGCGAGATGCATTCCGTCAAGGAGTTCTGCCAGGAGGCCTTCGGGCTGCTGGGCATGGATTGGGAGCGCTACGTGGAGCACGATTCGCGCTACGACCGCCCCGCCGAGGTGGAGCAGCTGCTGGGCGACCCCTCGAAGGCCCGCCGGGAGCTGGGCTGGGAGCCGAAGGTTACCTTCAAGGGCTTGGTGAAGATGATGGTGGAGGCCGATCTGGCTGTGGCGCGCCAGGAGGCCGCCGCCGCCAAGGAGGGGCGCGTCATCGAGCGCGCGGAGTGAGCATGGACACGACGCAGACCTTCTATGTGGCCGGCCACCGCGGCATGGTGGGCTCGGCGGTGGTGCGGGCCCTGAAACGGCGCGGGTGCGAGCGCATCCTCACGGCCACCCATCGCGAGCTGGATCTGACGGATCAGGCGGCGACGCGCGCGTGGTTCGCCGCGAACAAGCCCGACGTGGCGGTCATCGCCGCGGCGCACGTGGGCGGCATCGGCGCGAACAGCGCGGCCAACGCCACCTTCCTCATCGAGAACCTCCTCATCGCGGCCAACACCGTGGAGGCGGCCTGCCGCGCGGGCGTGCGGCGGTTGCTCTTCCTGGGTTCCTCCTGCATCTACCCGCGCCTGGCGCCCCAGCCCATCCCCGAGGACGCGCTCCTCTCCGGGCCGCTGGAGAAGACCAACGAGGGTTACGCGCTGGCCAAGATCGCCGGCCTCAAGCTCTGCGAGTTCTATCGCCGCGACTTTGGCGTGACCTACCATTCGCTCATGCCCACCAACCTCTACGGCACCGGCGACAACTATGACATCGTGGGCGGCCACGTCCTCCCCACGATGATCCGCAAGTTCGAGCTCGCCCGCACCAACGGCGACGCCTTCGTCGATCTCTGGGGCACCGGCACGCCCCTGCGCGAGTTCCTCCACGTGGACGACCTCGCCGAGGCCTGCCTCTATGCGTTGGAGCTGGACGACCCGCCCAACCTGATGAACGTGGGCTCCGGCCGCGAGGTCACGATCCGCCAGCTTGCCGAGATGATCCGCACGGCCACCGGCTGCCAGGCGGAGATCCGCTGGGACGCCTCGAAGCCCGACGGCACCCCGCGCAAACTCTGCGATTCCTCCCTCCTGCGCTCCCTGGGCTGGTCGCCGCGGATCGGTCTGGAGGAAGGCATCGCCCGCACCGTCGCCGAATACCGCGAGGCCTTGGCCTCCGGCGACATCCGTCTGGGGCATTGACACGGGAGATGGCGATGGACTTGTCCGTGGTTTGGCTGATCGCAGGGCTGGTGCTGATGGTGTTGGAGTTCGTCGTCCCCGGCTTCGTCATCATCTTCTTTGGGGTGGGGGGGCTGATTACGGGTGCGGCGGTGTGGCTCTTCCCCGCGATGGAGGCGTCGTTCACGGCGCAGGGGCTCTGCTTCGCGCTCACCTCGGTGCTGGCCTTGGTGGTGGGGCGGCGTTGCTTCCGCAACCTGCTGGGCGGCAAGGCGGAGCCTTCGCGCGGCGACGCGGATGACGATGGGTTCGTCGGCTCGGCGGTCGTGGTCGCCGAGGCCATCCGCCCGCCGCTCCCCGGCCGCGTAACCCTCAACGGCGCGGGGTGGGCCGCCGTCTCCGACCGCCCCATCGAGGTGGGCGCCATCGTCACCGTCGTCGCGCGCGACAACCTCACCCTCACCGTCCGCTGACCGCTTTTCCCTCAACACACGAAAGGAACACTGCCATGCCGCTCTCCGCCATCCTCATCATCGTCCTCATCGTGGCGGTGGTCGTTACCATCTTCAGGACGGCTGTCGTCGTGCCACAGCGTTCGGCCTACATCGTCGAGCGTCTGGGCAAGTACAACGCCACCTTGGAGGCGGGCTTCCACATCCTTATCCCCTTCCTTGACCGCGTGGCCTACAAGCGCACCCTCAAGGAGACCCCGCTGGACGTTCCGCCCCAGCAGTGCATCACCAAAGACAACATCACCGTCGAGGTCGACGGCATCATCTACCTTCAGGTGATGGATCCCGTCAAGGCCTCCTACGGCATCGACAACTACCTCATCGCCACAACCCAGCTCGCCCAGACCACCATGCGCTCGGAGATCGGCAAACTTGAGCTCGACACCATCTTCAATGTCCGGGAGACGATGAACGCGGCCATCTGCAACGCGGTGGACGCCGCCGCCAATCCCTGGGGCGTCAAGGTCATGCGCTACGAGATCAAGTCCATCACCCCGCCCCGCGCCATCCACGACGCCATGGAGAAGCAAATGCGCGCCGAGCGCGAGAAGCGCGCCATGATCGCCGAGTCCGAGGGCGAGCGGCAGGCCAAGATCAACCGCGCCGAGGGCGACAAGCAGGAGGCCATCGCCCGCTCCGAGGGCGAGATGCAGCGTCGCATCAACGAGGCCCAGGGCCGCGCCCGCGAGATTCAGCTCGTCGCCGAGGCCACCGCGGCCGGTCTGTCCGCCATCGCGCAGTCCATCAGCGCCAACGCCGGCGGCATCGAGGCCGTCAACCTCCGCCTCGCCGAGCAGTATCTCACCGAGTTCGGCAAGCTGGCCAAGGAGGGCAACACCATGATCCTCCCCTCCAACCTCGCCGACATCGCCTCCGTCATCAAGGTGGCCACCTCCGCCGTGCAGAAAGCGTGAGCGGCGCCGCGCAACCCTATGCCTTCAAGGACCCGGCGCTCCTGCGCCGGGCCCTCACCATCCCCGAGCCGAACCAGAGCGTCCCGGACAACCAACGCCTGGAGTTCCTGGGCGACGCCGTTCTGGAACTGCTCGTCTCCGAGCGGCTCTACGCCCTCCATCCGAGGGCCGACGAGGGCCGCCTCACCGCCATGCGCACCGCGTTGGTCTCCACCTCCGCCATCGCCGCCCGCCTGCCGCGCCTGGGCGATTGGTTCGAGTCCGCCTTCCGCCATTACGACGAGGCCACCTACCACAACCTCGGCAAGGCCCGCGTCGATGCCTTCGAGGCCCTTGTCGGCGCGGCGTGGCTCGATGGCGGCCGCCCGGCCGCCGAGCGTTTCGTCGCGACCCTCTACCGCGAGGAGGACTTCCTCGCCGAGCGCGTCTGCGCCGACGCCTGCGAGAACCCCAAAGGCGCCCTCCAAGCCTTCGTCCAGCGCAACCATCTGCCGCTCCCCGTCTACCGCGTCTTGGGCAAGGCGGGCCCTCTGCACGCGCCTCTCTTCCGTGTCAGTGCCGAATGCGTCGGCCTGAGCGCCGAGGGCGAGGGCCCCTCCATCAAGAAGGCCGAGGCCGCCGCCGCGCGGGCCCTCCTGGCCCGCCTCACCGAGGAGACCCCATGAACGATTACGCACTCCTGGACAGCGGCGGCGGCGCCAAGCTCGAACGCTTCGGCGACGTCGTCCTCGCGCGCCCCTGCGCCCAAGCCGTCTGGCAGCCCCAGCGCCCCGCCCTCTGGAAGACCGCCGACGCCACCTTCGACCGCGAGGAGGGCAACCGCTGGCATGGCCGCGCCCGCCTCCCCAAGGAGTGGGCCATCGACGTCGACGGCACGCGCTTCCGCCTCTCCGGCACGGACTTCGGCCACCTGGGCATCTTCCCCGAGCAACGCGCCCAATGGCAGTGGATCCGCGAGCGCGTCGCCGCCGCGCCGCGTCCCGTCCGCGTCCTCAACCTCTTCGCCTACTCCGGCGGCTCCACGCTTGCCGCCGCCCACGCCGGCGCCGAAGTCTGCCACCTCGACGCCTCCAAGGGCATGGTGCAGTGGGCCCGCGCCAACGCCGCCCTCAACAACCTGACCGACCACCCCATCCGCTGGATTGTCGACGACGCCCACAAGTTCCTCAACCGTGAGATCCGCCGGGGCCGCCGCTACGACGGCATCATCCTCGACCCGCCCACCTACGGGCGCGGCGGCAACGGCGAGACCTACAAGATCGAGCGCGACCTCACCGAGACCCTCCGTCTCTGCCGTGCCCTTCTCAGCGACGCGCCGCGCTTCCTGCTCCTCTCCGCCCACACCCCCGGCCACACCCCCGTCGTCCTCGCCAACGTCCTCGCCCAAGCCCTTCGCGGCCTCCCCGGCGGCGTCTCCTCCGGCGAGATGCTCCTCACCGGCGCGCCGGACGTCTTCCCCCTTCCCTCCGGGGCCTACGCGAGGTGGCAGGCATGAGCGCCCGTTTCCTCCTCCCCCTTCTCCTCGCCGCCGCGGCCTCCGCCCAAGGCGCCGTGACCCTCCGCCCCGACTACGCCGGGGTGACGCTCCCCCCGAACATCGCGCCGCTGAACTTCGACCTCCGCGGCGCACCCGAGGGCGCCACCGTCACCCTCTCCAACGGCACGGTCTCGCGCGACTTCGGCCCCCGCGTCCGCGTCCCCCCGCGCTTCTGGCGCGAACTCCTCCAAGCCCCCGCCTACACCATCACCGTCCGCGACGGGGGAACGACCCTCCTCTGCGCCACCAACACCGTCGCGCGTGAGGCCATCGACCCCGTCCTGGCCTATCGCCTCATCCCCCCCAGCTACGAGAACTACCAAGGCATGGGCCTGTGGTGGCGCGACCTCACCACCTTCCGCGAGCACCCTCTCTACACCAACCTCCAGACCTCCCTCACCCAGTGCGTCAACTGCCACGCCTTCAACCAAGGCGACCCCGACACCCTCCTCTTCCACCTCCGCGCCGAGAACCCCGGCACCCTCATCTACACGGGCAAGGGCGACCCCGGCCGCAAGCGTGACTTCAAGGACGGCCCCTTCTTCGCCTCCGGCGTCTATCCCGCCTGGCATCCCTCCGGCCGTTACATCGCCTTCTCCGTCAACGACACCATGCAGGTCTTCTACTACGCCAACCGCGACAAGATCGAGGTGCTCGACACCCGCAGCGATATGCTCCTCTACGACGTCGAGGCCGACACCGCCATCCCCATCGAGACAAACCCGCTTCTCTTCGACTGCTTCCCCGCTTGGTCCCCCGACGGCAAGACCCTCTACTCCACCGCCGCCGAGCCCGGCTTCCCCTCCATCCCCGAGGAAAAGGAAGACCGCTCCCGCCAGGCCGTCAATGGCTACACCAACCTCTGCTACGACCTCATCGCCCGCGACTTCGACCTCGCCAAGCGCACCTTTTCCAAGCCCCGCGTCGTCCTCAACGTCTCCGACGCCCACCGCTCCGTCACCCTCCCCCGCGTCTCCCCGGACGGTCGCTGGCTCGTCTTCTCCCTCGGCCCCCAAGGCGTCTTCCACGTCTGGCACCACGATTCCGACCTCTGGATCCTCGACCTCCAGAACCGCAAGATGCGCGCCATCGACGAACTCAACTCCAAGGACTCCGAGAGCTACCACGCCTTCTCCTCCAACGGCGCCTGGATGGTCTTCTCCTCCCGCCGCGACGACGGCGCCTACACCCGCCCCTACATCGCCCACTTCGACCCCGCCACCGGCACCTTCGGCAAGCCCTTCCTCCTGCCCCAGGAAGACCCCGCCCACCACGACCGCCGGATGCTCTCCTACAACGTCCCCGAGTTCGCCAAGGCCCCACCCAGCCGCACCCCCCGCGACCTCCGCCGCCTCGCCGAGCAACCCGCCGCCAAGGCCAAGACTGCGGACTGACCCGGGCGGCCGCGCACCCCAACAGCCCCTGCCTCCCGAAGGCTCGGCGGCCGATCCACCTCGGCTCAGCGGCCGATCCACCTCGGCTCGGCGGCTGATCCACCTCGGGTCAGCCGCCGATCCTCGATGGGGGCGCCCGGGGACTCACGAAGCGCTAACCGAAAGGCAACCGCGCGCTCACGCGATTTCGGTACACTTCCCGACGTTTTCCCGCGTTTCGGAGGAATGAGATGAGCGACACGATCGCACTGGTTGTCTTTGATTGGGCCGGCACCACCACGGATTACGGCTCCCAAGCCCCTGTCCAAGTCTTCGATCAGGTCTTCCGCGCCCACGGCCTGCGCTTTGACCGGGCCGACATCAACGCGCCGATGGGCATGGAGAAGCGCGCCCACATCCGCGCGATGCTCTCCACCGAGAAGGGAAGCCGCCTTTGGCGTCAGGCCCAAGGCCGTGATTGGGCGGAGGGGGACGTGGATGGGCTCTACGACGCCTTCGAGGCCACCCTCCGCCAAGTGGTCGCGTCCTTCAGCCACCCCATCCCCGGCGTGGCTGAGACCGTCGCCGAGCTTCGCCGCATGGGGCTGCGGATCGGCTCCACCACGGGCTACACCTCCGAGATCATGGCGTTGGTGGCGCCCGTGGCCGCGCGGGAGGGTTACGCCCCCGACTGCATCATTACCCCCGACCAGACGGAGGGGTTGGGCCGCCCCACGCCCTTCATGCTTTACGCCTGCATGCAGCGCCTGCGCGTCTGGCCGGCCACGCGCGTGGTCAAGGTGGGCGACACCGTCTCGGACATCCGCGAAGGCAAGGGCGCGGGCGCCTGGGTCATCGGCGTCCTCACCGGCTCCAACCTCGTCGGCCTTGCCCAGGCGGAGGCCGAGGCCCTTCCCCCGGAGCGCTTGGAGGCGCTCAAGGCCGAGGCCCGCGCCGCCTATCTCGCCGCAGGCGCGGATGCGGTGATCGACTCCATCCGCGACCTCCCCGCGGCCATCCGCGCCATCGACGCCCGCATGGCCACGTCCTCGGCGCGCTGACCCTCGCGGTGGCGCGCGCGGGAGGGGGGATTGTGGTATAGTGGGGGCATTATGAAAAGGATTGTCCCACTTTTGGCCATCACGGCGTTGCTTTCGGGCTGCGCCTCCGTCGCTTACCAGAACGCCGCGCCGCTTCCCGGCGAGACGCTCTCCACCCACCAGACCCTCGCCCGCTTCGAGGGTGTGGAGGACGTGCCCTGCCGGCACATGACCAGCCTCTGCCCCGACCGTTGCGACCACGGCGGCAAGTACGCCAAGTTCACCATCGTGGAGTACACCGCCTACGACCTGGCCGGGAAGTACGGCGACCCCAAGCAGACCTCCTTCCTCGTGCGCGTGGCCCACAAGGATGGCTCGCCCGACACGGCGACGCCCGAGCCGCTGCGCCGCGTCATCGCCGAGCTCTCCGCCGGTCAGGTGGTGGGGCTGGACTGGGCGCACGTCTACGTGACCGACCCTGAGACCGGCTCCAAGTGGCCGGAGCGCATCGTCACCAAGCTGGCCGAATGAGCGACCTGCCGCCCCTCAAGGTGATGATCGCCGCGGGCGAGGTCTCCGGCGACATGTATGGCGGCGCCCTCATTGCCGCCCTCCGCGCCCGCTTCCCCGGTCGGCGCCTGGAGGTGCGCGGCATGGGGGGCGACGCCCTGCGCGCCGCAGGGGCGGATCTCCTGTACCACACCGACGCGCTTGGCGCGATGGGCATCGTCGAGGTGCTCGCCAAACTGCGCTTCTTCAGGCGCGTCCTGCGCGACATGGTGGGGCTGGCCCGCGACTGGCGGCCCGATCTGCTGATCACCCTGGACTATTACTCCTTCAACATTGCGCTGGCCGAGCGCGTCCATGCCCTCGGCATCCGCACCGCGCACTATATCTCGCCCAAGGTCTGGGTCTGGCGCAAGGGGCGGATCAAGCGCATGGCCCGCGCCTTCGACCTGCTGCTCTGCATTTTCCCCTTCGAGCCCGCGCTCTACGCGCCCAGCGGCCTCCGCGCCGCCTACGTCGGCCACCCGCTGGTCGAGCAGGCCGCCGCCACCCGCGCCGAGCCGCCGCCCGCCCTCCCGTGGGGGGAGGGGCGCCGCGTCGCGCTCCTCCCCGGCAGCCGCGCGGGGGAGATCAAGGCGCTTCTGCCCATCTTCCTTGACGCCGCCCGGCGCGTCGAGACCGCGTTGGAGGGCGCGTGCGCCTTCCTGCTCCCCGCGCCCACGCCGCGGATGCGCGCCCTCGCCGAGCGGATCCTGGCCGAGCACCCCGCGCCCAAGCGCTTCGCCATCGTCGATGGCCAGGCGCGCCACGTGCTGGCGCAGGCCGAGGCCGCGATGATCGCCAGCGGCACCGCCACCCTTGAGGCGTGCCTGATGGGGTGCCCCGCCGTGTTGGCCTACCGCGTCAGCCTCCCCACCGAGCTGATCGCCCGCCTCATCACCCTGCGGGCCGACTTCCCCTTCGCCGGCTTGGTGAACATCGTCCTCAACCGCCTAGCCATGCCCGAGCTGCTCCAGCGTGCCTGCACGCCCCGCAACGCGGCGAGGTGGACGCTTGACTTCCTCCGCGACAC
This sequence comes from uncultured Lentisphaeraceae bacterium, assembly GCA_949288955.1. GTDB lineage: Bacteria > Verrucomicrobiota > Kiritimatiellia > RFP12 > DVOR01 > Spyradenecus. The sequence continues at coordinate 33,844 of CASEMS010000005.1, read as the reverse complement.
CCCCGCGCGCCGCGACCTCCTGGCCGCCTATGCCGAGGCCAACGCGCGCCTTGGCGCACCCGGCGCCACCGCCCGCGCCGCCGACCTGCTCGCCCCGCTGCTCTCCCCCATGTGAGCGCCCACCGTGCGCCGCAACCCCACAGCCCCGCCGGACAGGCGGTCGGCGGTGAGGGGTACTGAAATGTGCTAGACTAGGGGCATGAAACGGATTGAAGGGATTGTCTTTGACTTCGGCGGCGTCATCTCCCAGGCGCAGGACGCACGTTTTTTCCCCGAGGTGGAGCGGCTGACCGGCTGGTCGCGCGAGACGGTGCTCGCGGGGTGGGCGCGTCATCGGCGACGGATGGACGCGGACGACATCTCCATCGCGGAGCTCTATCGCCTCATCGCCGCCGATCTGGGGCAGACCCTCGCGCCGGGCTTGGCGGAGCGGTTGGGGAAGATCGACTTCGATTCGTGGTCGGCGCCGAACCCGGAGACCTTCGCCTGGGCGCGGGAGCTGAAGGCGGCGGGCTACCGGATCGGCATCCTCACCAATATGCCGACGGACTTCCTGCCGTGGTTCGACCGTTGCGCCGCGGGCTTCCGCGCTTTGGCCGACGCCGAGGTCGTCTCGGGCCAGGAACGGATGGTGAAGCCGAACCCGGCGATTTACGCGTTGATGGCGGGGCGGATGGCGCTCCCGCCCGCGGCCTTGCTCTTCTTCGATGACACGCAGGCGAACGTGGATGCCGCGCGGGCCTGTGGGTGGAACGCGGCGCGCTTCACCACCGTGGCCCAGGCGAAGGCGGATCTGGAGGCGCTCCGATGAGCCGTCGCCGCGTCCAGCCGGCGAAGTCCCGCCCGGCGGCGCCGCGGCCCGCGCCCGCCGCGTCGGGGGGCTCCGCGCCGCGGACGCCGTGGGAGGGGTGGGGGGCGCTTCTGCGCGCGGCGCCGTGGGGGATGGCCGCGCTGGCCCTGGTCTTGGCGTTGGCGGTCTGGCCGTTGCTCTGCAAGCTGGGGTGGCGGTGCGTGGCCTTCGCGGATTGGGCGGGTTTCGCGGAGGAGGCCTGCCGCGTTCTGCCGGGGGGCGCGATGCATTGGTGCGCGGCGTGGCTGGGGTGCCTCTGGGCGGTGCCGTGGCTGGGGTGGGTGGTCTTTGCGTTGTTGGGCGTGGGGGTGACGGCGTTGGCGTGGCGGTGGGGGCGGCTCCCGGCGTGGGGGGCGGCGATTCCCTTCGCGTCGGTAACGTGGGCGGTGGCCTATTGCGGGGTGAGCGTGTGGATTTTCGTGGACGCGGCCTTCCCGTGGGTGCAGCTGCTGGGGTGGGGGGCGGCGTTGCTGACCGTGGGCGTGGCGCGGCGTTGGGGCGTGTGGGGGGCGGCCGCGGCGGCGGCGCTCTATCCCGTCTGCGGCACGCCGGCGTTGATGGGGGCCTTGCTCGCGGCGGCGATGCCGGGGATGCGGGTGTGGTCGCGGGCGGCCTTGGCGTTGGCGGCGGTGGCGTGGCCGGTGGCGTGGCGGGCCTTCTCCGAGGCTGACCCCGCTTGGTGGCCCCTGCTCTTGGCGGACGCGCCCTTCCTGAACGAGAAGGGCGCATCGTTCTGGAACGCGACGCTGGCCCTGGCCTGGGGCTTGGCGGCGCTCTCGGCGTGGCCGATCCGCCTGCCGCGCCGTCTGGCGCGTCTGCGGCCCGCGATGTGGGCACCCGCGGCGGTCTTCGCGGGGATGGTGTGCTTCGGGGCCGACCCCATCCATCCCCTCGCGGACATCCTGATGTGCGAGCGTGCGCTCGTGCGGGGGGATCTGGCCCGCGTGCTGACCCTTTCGCCCGAACGGGCGGCGAGCCACAGGATGTTGGCGGCGCACACCATCCACGCGCTTTGGCGGGCGGGCCAGTTGGAGGAGCGGCTCTTCGACTATCCCTGGAAGGTCTCGCACGAGAGCAGCACCATCGAGACGATGGAACTGGATGGCTGGCGGCTCCTCTACAGTTACGGCATCGTGCAGATGGCCCGCCGTTGGTGCTACGAGGCGGTGGTCAATCGCGGTTGGTCGCCCGACAAACTCGCCCTTCTGGCCCGCATCGCCCTGGTGACGGGTGAGCGCGATCTGGCGCGGCGTTATGCCCGCCAGCTGGCCCGTGTGCCCTTCCATGGCAAGGAGGGCGACTGGCTCCTGGCCGTGGCCGACGGCACGGCCCAGCCCGACGCCGACCTCCGCCGCGTGGCCGAGCTGCACGCCCGCCTCTGCGTCGACCCCGGCGGGCCGACCTTCGAGGGGGACAAACGGTTGGAGCCGGGCATCTACAACCGCTACGCCGTCCTCCAAAACGGCAACCGCGACATGGTCTGCCTCTATCTCTGTTCCTCCCTCCTACGCAAGGAGACGACGCCCTTCCATGAGAACTTCGACGTGATCTGCCGTGTCTGGCCGCAACGCCCCCTCCCGCGCGTCTTCCAGCAGGCGCTCCTCACGGCGGCTTCCACCCTTCCCCCCGAGCAGCAGCCCCGCCTGACCGCCGACCTCTTCACGCCCGGGATGCCGCAGGCCTTCCAGGATTTCCTGCGCCAAGCCCCCACGGCCGACCCCAACGAGGGCGCCTTCGTCGAGCGTTTCCGCCACACCTATTGGTTCTACGCCTCCTTCGTCCCCTGATCCCGCGCCGCCATGCCTATCCTGCTTACCCAAACGATCGCGACGCCCCTTGGGGCGATGCTTCTGGCCGCCGAGGACGCGGCCCTCATCGGCGCGTGGTTCGTGGGCCAACGGCACTTCGCCCCCGGCCTTCCCGCCTCCCCGCCCATCGGCGAGGCGCCCATCCTCGCCGCCGCCAAGGCGTGGGTCGAGGCCTACTTCGCGGGGCGCCGCCCCGTCTGCGCCCTCCCCCTCGCCCCGCGCGGCACCCCCTTCCAACAACGTGTCTGGGCCGCCCTCCGCGCCATCCCCTACGGCGCGACCCGCACCTACGGCGACCTCGCCCGCGCCCTCGCCTCCTCCCCCCGCGCCATGGGTGGGGCCGTCGGGCGCAACCCGCTCTCCCTCTTCATCCCCTGCCACCGCGTCGTCGGCGCGCACGGCGCGCTCACCGGCTACGCCGGCGGCCTCGACCGCAAGACCGCCCTCCTGCGTCTGGAAGGCTGCCTCGCCTAACCCAAAGGAATCGCCATGAAGCCCCTCCTCCCCCTCCTTGCCTGCCTCCTTACTGCGCCGCTGTGGGCGCAGTTCACGGGCGGCCGCCCCGCGCACGACCTCTTCCTCGCCGGTTCCGGCTACTACGCCCGCGTCACCCCCGAGGGCAAGACCGTCCAGACCTGGCGCGGCGGCAACAACAACGACGGCTGGCTCCTCCCCAACGGCCACATCCTCGCCGCCGATGGCTCCGCCTGGGAGGCCGACGCCTCCGGCAAGCGCGTCTGGCGCTACGACTCCCCGGAGAAGACGGGCGGCGGCGTCTACTCCTGCCAACGCCTCCCCAACGGCAACACCCTTATCGGCGAGAACAGCACCGGCCGCGTCTTCGAGCTCACCCCCCAAGGCGAGCAACTGAAGGTCATCCAGGTGCCCCTCAACGCCAAAGACCGCCACCAGACCCTCCGCATGGTCCGCCGCCTCCCCAACGGCGACACCCTCGTCTGCCGCTCCGGCGCCGGCATCGTCGAGATCTACGGCCCCGACCTCCGGAAGAAATGGAGCCAGCAGATCCCCGGCCTCGCCTTCGCCGCCGTGCCCGACCCCGCCGGCAACATCTACATCGCCAGCCTCGACCGCATCCAGCTCTGGTCACCCAAGCACGAGCTGCTCTGGGAGTTCGTCGGCGCCGAGTCCGGCCTCCCTATCAAGAACATGACGGGCCTCCACCTTCTCCCCAGCGGCAACCTCGTCGTCGGGTGCTACGCCTACGGCAAAGGCGGCATCGGTGCCTTCGAGATCAACCCCCGCAAGACCATCCTCTGGCGCTACGCCGCCCCCAACCGCAACCGCGACAGCCACATGGCCGTCCAACTCCTCGACCCCGCCCTCCCCACCCCCAACCGCTGAGCCCCCTTTCACGTTCGTTTTCCCAAGCCCCGCCGCTTCCCCGCGGCGGGGCTTTTTTTTCGATCAGCCCCCGATCCACTTCGGGTTGGCCGCCGATCCTCTTCGGCTCAGCCGCCGATTCTCCGAGACAGTCCTTCGGGTCCTTTTTGTCCTTCAGGTCGTTCAGGTCCTTTCCCACCCGAAGGACATGAAGGACTTGGGGGACATGAAGGACCTGAAGGACGGGGCATCATCCAGAGGTGGCGGCCGCCCTCCCTCGGCTCAGCCGCCGATCCACCCCGGCTCAGCCGCCGATCCACTTCGGACTAGCCGCCGATCCACGTTTGGTGCGAGGCGCGCCCAAAAAAGGCTTGCAGGGGTGGCGGGGATGGTGCTATCCTATTGGCACGCTGTGGGTGAGCCACAGTCTGTGCGAACGCACGACAAAGACGTTGCAAGAAACTTAGGACCTTTCTGTGTAAAGACGTCGATTACGTGCACGCGGCTTCGCGTGCCCTTTCGATGCTTCTTTACGGGCGATAGTCCTAAGGCCCCTTGCAAGACATCGAAGAGGGCACGTTCTCGTCCCGGGGCCTTCTTTCGATCTCAATGTTCCGGGGCGGGAGGGAGACTTACTCCGACATGAAAAAGGCAATTCTCGCGACGGCTTTCGTCGCACTGGCCTTGGGCGCCGCCCAGGCCATCACCGCTGGTTGGGACCGCGGGTGGCTGAACCTCACCGGTGGCGCACCTGGCGTGGGCACCCAGTATGCCGGCAACTTCATCGGCGCTACAGGGGTGCAAGGCTCGACGTCAAGCGCCTCCATCTGGAACAACACGCAGGGAACCTACGCCGCGATCTTCTACACGGGCGCGACGCTTGGCTCGGGCACGGTGTTGTCCACCGGCAGCAACAACCTTGGCAAGAACAACCAGTTCACGCTCGGCATCTCCGAGGGGCAATGGAATGTGGCACTCCACGGCCTTAGCAATGCCAGCGTCAGCTACGTTGATGGCGTGGACCTTGCGGTCAAGGCGAACTCCCAGTATATCCTTGGGTTCTCCATTGTACGAGGGACTGGCACTGCCACGGTGGAAATCAGCGTCAATGGCACGGCCATCGCCACGGCCACTGGCACCTGCTCCGGCCCCATCGGCTCGTGGGCATGGGGGCAGCGCGTCGCCGCGGATGGGGCGGACTGGGGGCTTGACGCCTACACGGAGGATGCTCGTTACGAGGTCTTCGTCCTGCCGGTTGAGGTGGAGAACGCCACCGCGCTTGCGGCGGCGGATTTGGCCGCGGAAATCGCCCTGCTTCCTGAGCCGACGGCGTTGGCGTTGCTGGCGCTTGGGGTGGCGGGGGTGGCGTTGCGCCGCCGTGCGGCCTGAGGCGTTGGCCTGAACGCACAAAAAAAGCCCCGTCCTCGTGTGAGGGCGGGGCTTTTCGGTGGGGGGCGTCAGAGGCCGAGGTCGGCGAGGATGTCGGCGAGCTGGCGTTTGATGACGGCCATGGAGAGGTGGCGCTCGAAGAAGTCGCGGGCGGTTTGGCGGAGGGCGTAGAGCTCGTCGCGGCGGTCGATCCAGGGGAGGACGGCGTCGACGAGGGCCTGTGGGTCGCCGGGTGGGATGAAGGTGATGGCGGGGCAGGTTTTGGCCTCGGGGGGGTAGCCGGTGCAGGTCTCGTTGATGACGGGGCGGCAGCAGGCCATGGCCTCGTAGACTTTGTTGCCGATGACGCGGGAGGCCTTCTCGGTGGTGCCGAAGACGCCGAGGACGATGTCGGCGGTGCGGATGACGCGAGGGACCTCGACGTAGGGGACGCGGTCGAGGAAGGTTACGTTGGGGAGGCCTTTGGCCATCTCCATGGCGGCGGCTTTGCGGGCGCCCCAGCCGAGGAAGTCCCAGTGGAGGTTGAGGTGTTGGGTGCGGCGGGCGGCCTCGACGATGACCTCGGTGCCGTGGAGGGGGAGGAAGGCGCCGTGGTAGAGGACGCGGAGGGGGGCCTTGGGGTCGTGCGGGGGGTCGTCCTCGGGGCGGTCGGCGGGCTTGAAGACGGCTTCGTCGGTACCGGTGAAGAGGACGCGGAGTTTTTCGCGGGGGACGCCGAGGCGTGTGTGGAAGAAGTCGGCGTGGCAGGAGGTGTCGCAGAGGAGGCGGTCGACGGCGTTGAAGCGTTTGGCCTCCCAGGCGAGGAGGCGTTTGGCGCGGGGCTCGTCGGCCTTCCATTTGCGTTGTTCGAGGACCTTCTTGTCCCAGTAGGAGATCATGGGGTCGAAGACGACGGGGATGCCGTGGCGGCGGGCCCAGCGGGTGGCGGCGGCGGCGTCGCGCTGGCGGCAGACGGGCACCCAGACGAGGTCGGGCTTGGGGCCTTTGGGGCCGCGGAGGGCGAACTCGACGTCGCCGAGGGCACAGCACCATTTGACGAGGAAGAGGCGGACGTCCCACCCCAGTTCCTTGAAGAGGGAGATGTAGACGCGGTTGCGGGAGTATTCGGGCCCGAAGCGGCCCCAGAAGAGGACGGTCTTGCTCATTGCATGGGTTCCAGGAGGTCGAGCATATAGAGGAGGGTCATGAGGCGGACGTCGAGGGTGTGGCCGGCGCGGTAGGATTTGACGGTGCCGGCGAGGCGGCCGCGGTCGAGGAGGGCGAGGGCGGCCACGAGGTCGAGCATCGTGCGGTGCCAGACGGGTTCGGCGCTCTTGCCGCCGCCGAGGTCGAACTCGGGGCGGGGGGCGGTGACGAAGCCGCGCTTGCCGTGGATGAGGATGCTGTCCTTGGTGTAGCCCATGTTGCGGGTCTCGGCGAAGAGTTTGCCGACGGTCTTGGCGAGGAGGTATTGGGTCTGGGTGGCGTTGGTGCGGGCGCCTGCGCCGTAGGTGAAGGTCTCGGGGGTGAGGTCCACCTGGATGCGCTGCTGGCCGATGACGGTCTCCCAGTCGATGGCGACGTCCAGTCGCAGGCGGTAGTCGCCGGGTTCGGCGGGGAGGAGGGTGACGAAGTCGCCGCGCGCGCCGCCGATGGTAACAGGCTCGCGGACGGTTACATAGCGGGCGGGGCGGTCGGTCTGGGTGATGCCGGCCTTGCGGATGGCCTCCACGAGGTCGAGGCTGGAGCGGTCGAAGAGGGGCGGGTCGCCGCCGGCGATGGAGAGGCGCACGTCGTCGACGCCGAGACCGAGGCGGAGGGCGACGATGTGCTCGACCATGCGGAGGTAGTTGTGGGGGGAGCCGGCGCGGAGGACGATGTTGCGGGCGCTGGTCCAGACGTTGCGGACGGAGACCTTGACGTCGAGCTGCTCGCGGAGGTCGGCACGATGGATCCACCAGCCGGGGATGGCGGAGGGGCCGAAGGTGAGGACGGGGCGGCGTTTGCGCTCGAAGGTGCCCACGCCCTCGGCGCTGGCCGTGCCGGAGAGGGTGGTGGCGTGCGTGCCGTAGGGGCATTTGTCGTCGGTGAGGCGGCGGTCGGTTACGGGCTGGGCCTCGAAGCGCTCGTAGGCGCGGCGGACTTGCGTCTCCTCCCCGGCCACCAAGCGTCCGATGATGGGTTCTGGCATGAGGCGGCTCCTTATTTGTAGCGCAGGCGCGAGGCGCCGAGGTACTCGCGCAGGATGGAGTTGGTGGGCACGTCGGCCATCGGCATGGAGGCGAAGTTCTGCAGGAAGCAGGAGAGGCGGCGCGCGGTGACGAACTCCGGGTGGTGCGGCTTGATCTGGTTGAGCAGCGGCGAGGCGAGGGTCTTGAGCACGGGGATCTCGTAGTCCAGGGCGGTGTTGAAGACGGCGTCGGCGTAGTGCTGGAAGGGGAAGACCCACTTTTCCTCGCCGGCGCGCACGCTGGGCCACAGGCGGAGGGTCTCCAGGGGGCTGCGCCCGCGGAACTGGCCGTCGCGCACCATGCGGCGCAGGAGGCGGTTGTCGAGGGTGGAGACGCGGTTGTGGCGGTCGATGGAGACCTGCGTGAGGACGTTGACGTAGATGAGGAACTTTTCCTCGCGGGGGATCTGCGGGGTGAGGTCGGGGTTGAGGGCGTGGATGCCTTCGATGACGAGGACGCCGCGCTGCGGGTCGAGCGTCAGCGTCTCCGCGGCGTCGTAGCCTTCGTGCTTGCGGAAGTCGAACTTCCGGAGGGGGATGGTCTCGCCGCGCAGAAGTTTGATGAGGTCGTCGTTCAGGCGCGGGCAGTCGACGGCCTGGAGGCACTCGTAGTCCAGGTTGCCCTGCGCGTCGCGCGGGTTGCGCGCGTCGCCCACGAAGTAGTTGTCCGTGGAGAGGAGGGTGGGGCGGAGCCCTAGGACGCGCAGGTGCGTGCAGAGGCGCATGGCGAAGGTGGTCTTCCCCGCCGAGCTGGGGCCTGCCACGAGCACGACGTGCGGCCGGGGCACCTGCGCGGCGATGCGGTCGGCGAAGGTGGCCAACCGTTTCTCGTGCAGGGCCTCGACGGTGTTGATGACGTCGGCCACCGAACCGTCGGCGATCGCGGCATTGAGCTCGCCCGCGTTCCTGATGCCGATGATCTCGCCCCAACGGAGGTGTTCGGCGTAGATCTCGAAGAGGAAGTCGTAGGGCGGCATGGGGTCGAGCTCCGTCGGCGTCTGCGTGCCGGGGAACTCCAGCACGAAGCCGTCGCGCAGGGGCACCAGGTCGAAGAGGCGCATCGCGCCGGTGTGGGTGGCGAGCACGCCCTGGGGCAGGTCGTAGAACTCCTCGCACACGGCCATGCCCAGATAGGGCGGGTTGCGGTGGCGCAGCAGATTGGCCTTGTCCTCCTGCCCGGCCTCGCGGAAATGGCGGAGGATCTGCTCGTAGCCCACCACCCGGTGGCGGATCGGCACGTCCCGGGCGATGAGCGCCGCCAGGTGTCCGCGGAGCGCCGCCACCTTGGCCTCCCGCTCGGCGTGCGGCACGTCCCACGACCAGAAGAGCGCGTTGTGGCCGAAGCTCTGCCGCACGCGGCAATCCACGCCGGGGAAGTCCTCGTGCAGCACCTTCGCCAACAGGAAGCAGAGCGTCCGCCGATAGACCTGCCACCCCTCGTCATCCGCGAGCGTCAGCGGGCGCACCGTGGCGTCGAGGATGACGGGGCTGTCGAGCGGCACCACGTCGTTGTTCGCCAACGCCGCGATGACCGGGAGCCCGCCCGCCTCCGCGGGCAACACCGAGGCCAGCGGCGCGCCGTAGCCCAGCTCCGCGCACCCCAGCCCCTCGATGTCCAGCGTGATGGCGCCTTCGGTCCGCTCCATGATGCCTCAGTTCGTCAGGTCGTCGTCGGTGCCGAGGGTGCCGTCGGGGCCGGGCGAGGTGATGGTGTACTTCTTGCCCTCGGCCTTGTAGTCGAAGTCCTGCGCCCAGCCATCCTTCAGCGCGCCGGCCTTGAGGAGCGGCTCGTCGTCGTTGATGCCCACGGTCAGGTCGTCGAGGGATTTCGGCACGCGGCCGGTCTTCATGCGGTAGACCTCCACCGCCTGGGAGATGGCGTTGATGGAGGTCTGCGTCGCGGCCTTGCGCGCGTCGTCGCCCGCCCCCGAGAAGTTCACCACCACCACCGTGCCCAGAATGCCCAGGATGGCGATCACCAACAGCAGCTCCACCAACGTGAAGCCCGCCCGCCGCAACACTTTCCGAGTCCTCTTCATGTCTCTTCCTTTCTGCTTATGCGCCCATCGCCGACGTCGCCGAGAAGACGGCCGACAGGATCGCGATGGCCACGAAACCGACCACCACCGCCACCAAGATGATGAGCAGGGGCTCCAGCGCGGTGGTGAAAACCTTGATGTTGCGGTTCAGCTCCGCCTCATAGCGTTTGCCGATGTGCCCGAGCGCGTTGGGCAGGTTGCCCGTCTGCTCCCCCAGCGCCATCATGTCCGTCATCATGCGGGGGAAGACGCCGCTCTGCGCCAGCGGACCCGAGATGGTCGTGCCGTCCGTCACGCGCTCACGCGCCTTGCGCAGCTCCGCGCCGATCACCGCGTTCCCGCACGTTTCCTCCGAGATCCGCAGCGCCTGCAACACGTTCACCCCGTTCGCCAACAACGTCTGCATGGTGTAGGCCAGCGACGCGAAGGCCCCGCTCGCGATCAACCCCTTCACCAACGGCATCCGCAGCTTGAAGCCATCCCACTTCATCCGCCCGCTCCCCGTGCACCACTTCCGGAACAGCACGATCAGCACCACCGCCGCCACCGCGTAGACCACGCCATACTTGATCAGCCCGTCGCTCATCGCCATCAGCATCCGCGTCGGCAACGGCAGTTCCCGGCCCATGCTCGCGAACAGATCCGTGAACTGCGGCACGATCTTCACCATCGCGAAGATCACCGCCACCACCCCCATCCCCAACACGATCGCCGGATAGGTCATCGCCGAGACGATCTTGCTCTTCATCGATTGGTTGCGCTCGTAATGCTCCGTCAGGCGGTGCAGCACCTCCACCATCGCGCCCGACGCCTCGCCCGCGCGCACCATGTTCCCATAAATCCCCGGGAAGGTCTTCGGGTGGGCGTTCACCGCGTCCGAGAACGCCTCGCCGCGCATGATCCGGTCACGCAGATCCGCCGACACCACGCAGATGCCGCTGTTCGGGTCCCCCTGGTTCGCCAACGAGTTCAACGCCGCCCCCAACGTCATCCCCGCCTCGATCAGATCCGCCAGCTCCGACGTGAAGAGCAGCACCTCCGCCGGCTTCATCCGCTTCGCCGGCCCCGACGACAGCTTCCAGAACGACTCCCCCCCCTGCTTCCCCTTCGCCTCCTTCGGCGCCGCCTGCTCCGAGATCGAGAGCGGCGTCAGCCCCTGCGCCTTCAGCGCCGCCAAAGCTCCCCGCCTGTCGGCGGCCTCGATCGCCCCCGACACCTTCGCCTTCTGCGCGTTCAGCGCCACATAGTCAAAATTCGCCATAACGTGGATAGTCTACCAAATCGTCCTTCGCTCCGTGAACAGAAAACCTCCGCGCCGATGCCGCCCGGAAAGTGTGGCGGTCGGGTCGCCCCACTTGAGGACAGCGGGGGAGGGCCTGGTCGGATCGGCGGCCGATCCACTTTGGCTCAGCGGCCGATCCACCGAGAGCCGGGGGCTAATCCGCCGAGAATGTCCTTCGGATCCTTCATGTCCTTCGGGTCGTTCAGGTCCTTTTCCGCCAGAAGGACCCGAAGGACGTGGGGAACCTGAAGGACGTGAAGGACTGGGCTCCACCCAGAGGTGGCGGCCGCCGTTCGGTGGATTGGCCGCCAAGTCCCCGGGACTCAGCCGCTGATCCAATGAGCCTCGGCCGCTGATCCTCCTCGCGTCGGCGGCGGATGGTGAAACAAGAACGGCGCGTTTTGTTATTGTATGGGCACGCCACGGGAGAGCCGTGGTACCTATTTCTGCGCTTTGCGCAACACAGTTGCTCTTGTCGAACCTGAGAAATTCCACTTACCAGCAACGTGTCGAGCAAGGTGCGCCGTCATGGCGCGCTTTCCTTGAACGTATTGGTAAGGAGCTTCTCAGGGCTCGGACAAGAGTACGTCAGGAAGGCGTGCTTTTTTATGGCCCTAGGGGAGAAACAGAGTCTCATCAAGTCCCGCAAGCGAGTGCGGGACCATGGGGAGGTGTTCACGCCCGATTGGCTGGTGCGCGACATGTGCGACCTGGTGGGGGAGGCGTGCGCGCAGGTGGGGAGTCGCTTCCTGGAGCCGGCGTGCGGGGACGGGAACTTCCTCGTGGAGATTCTGCGGCGGAAGCTGGCCGCGGCGCGGAAGGTGGCGGGCGGGCGTGCCGACACGGCGCGTTTCCGGCGTGTGGCCTTCGAGGCGCTCACCTCGCTTTATGGCATCGACATCCTGCCGGACAACGTGGCGGCCTGCCGAGCCAACCTCCTCGCCCTCTGGGAGGGGGCCCATGGCAGGCAGATGCGGGAGCGTTCGCCCTGGGCCGCCTGCCGGGCCGCGGCGCGGTTCGTCTTGGAGCGCAATATCTTGGTGGGGGACACGCTCCGCCCCGAGGGCACCGAGAGCCTGGCGCCGATCGTCCTCACCGAGTGGCAGTGGCGCGGCGATGCGGTGGGGCGCACGGAGGTCGCCCTCTCGGAGCTGTTGGATTCCGATGAGGAGGCGCTGCCTTTGGCCGGCCCCCTCCAGAACACCTTTCCCCCCGTGCCCTACACCGCGCTTGCCGCGCCGCCGCCCGCCGCGCCCCCGGCCATCCGCCGTGCGGTGGAGTGGCTGGGGCCGGACTACGTGCAGGCGTGTTTTGTCTTCCCGGAGGAGTCGACATGAGCGATGTGACGCCCACCCACAACCCAGACGTCCTGGACTGCCTGGCGAACCTTTCCAACGACGAGGTCTTCACCCCTCCGCGCGTGGCCAATGCGATGCTCGACCTGCTCCCGCAATCGCTCTTCGCCGACCCCGAGGCGACCTTCCTCGATCCCTGTTGCAAGAGCGGCGTTTTCCTCCGCGAAATCGCCAAGCGTCTGCTCGTGGGGCTGGAGCCGACCTTCCCCGATCTGCAGGCGCGCCTCGACCACATCCTGCGCCGTCAGCTCTTCGGCCTGGCCATCACGGAACTCACCGCCCTCACTTCCCGCCGCACCCTCTACTGCTCCAAGGTGGCCGACGGCAGGTATGCCCTCTCCCATTTCGACGCCCCCGAGGGCAACATCCTCTTCCCGGAGACCCGGCACGAGTGGGTCAACGGCCGTTGCCGCCTTTGCGGCGTCTCCCAAGACACTCTCAAAGACCGTAAGGAAACCCATGCCTATGCCTTCATTCACGGCATCAACCCAGAGAGACTTTTCAAGATGAAGTTCGACGTCATCATCGGCAACCCGCCGTATCAGTTGGCAACAAGTGGAACTTCGGCACAAGCGATTCCCCTTTATAATAGGTTTGTCACGCAGGCAATCAGTCTTAAACCTCGGTATTTGTGCATGATTATCCCTGCACGATGGTATACAGGCGGGATGGGGCTAGATGCTTTCCGGGCTGAAATGTTAACGGATCGCCGCATGAGGGAATTGCATGACTTCCTCAATTCTAGTGAATGCTTCGCTGGAGTAGAAATCAAAGGAGGTGTTTGCTACTTCTTATGGGACTCAAAATATAGCGGCGACTGCGCGATCTACACTCATTCAAATCGGGCTGTGGTGGCCGCAGGCAAGCGACCGCTTCTAGAAAAGGGGCTAGATACTTTTATCCGCCACGAGCATGGCGTCAATATAGTCCGGAAGGTGGCTGCACGTGGCGAACCATCTTTTTCTTCCCTAGTCAACCCTCAAAAGTTTTTCGACCTGCCGACGAAGTTTAGAGGCTCTGAAACGGCTTCTGGCGCGTCCGACATTCGTGTTTTTCAACGGAATGGCATCGGCTATATCAATGCGAATGAAGTTCCTGCACGGCGAGAATGGATTACAAAGTGGAAGATCTACATCTCAGAAGCGTACGGGGCCGGGGAGGATTTCCCTCATCAGATTCTAGGTGTTCCGTTGTTAGGAGAGCCTCCAAGCGTTTGTACAGAGACATACATCACTATTGGCCCATTCGACAATCGCTGTCAGACGGTCAACGCCATGGGCTATATAACGACAAAGTTCTTCCGATTCCTAGTGATGCTCAAGAAGCTTACGCAACATGCATCTGCCAAAGTTTACCAGCTTGTCCCCCTTCAGGACTTTAGCAAGCCTTGGACGGATGAGGCGCTGTACGCGAAGTATGGGCTGAGCGCGGAGGAGATTACGTTCATCGAGGCGATGGTGAAGCCGATGGAGGTGTGAGATGGAGGGGTTCGTGATTGAGGGGCGGGGGACGGCGCGGCCGACGGTCTATGCGTTCCAATACGCGGATGGCAGGCGGCCGGGGTGGCTGAAGGTGGGCTACACGGCGCGGCCGTTGGAGGCGCGGGCGCGGGAGCTGAACGGGGGCGTGAAGGCGCCGGAGGATCCGTATGCGTTCGTCTGGCATGGGAGCGCGATGCGGCCGGACGGGACGAGCTTCACGGACCACGCGGTGCACCGGATGCTGAAGCGGATGGGGGTGGCGCGGGGCGAGGGGGAGTGGTTCCGGTGCACGGTGGCGCAGGTGGAGGCGGCGGTGGTGGCGGTGCGCAACCGGATCGACAACGTGGAGCGGCGGACGCGGGACTTCGCGATGCGCCCGGAGCAGGCGGCGGCGGTGGCGCGGACGGCGGCCTATTTCCAGGCGGGGGAGGGTGAGGCGGCGCCCCGGCGCTTCCTTTGGAACGCGAAGATGCGCTTCGGCAAGACCTTCGCGGCCTACCAGTTGGCCCGGCGCCTGGGGCTTGGGCGGGTGCTGATCCTGACCTTCAAGCCGGCGGTGGTGAGCGCGTGGGAGGAGGACCTGCGGACGCACGTGGATTTCGAGGGGTGGCAGTTCATCCGCCGTCCGCGGCCGGACGAACCGGAGTTGGGGCGGATCGACGAGCAGTACGCGCGGGCGGACAAGGCGCGCCCCATCGTCTGCTTCGGCTCCTTCCAGGACTTCCTGGGGCTGAACGAACTGGGCGGCATCAAGGCCCACCACCAGTGGCTGCGCGAGGTGGCGTGGGACCTGGTGATCTTCGACGAGTACCACTTCGGCGCGTGGCGGCAGAAGGCCAAGGCACTCTTCGCCAAGGAGGACGAGGAGGCGGAGGTGACGGCGGGCGAGGCGGCCGTGAACGCCAAGCCCGACGGCGCGGAGGCGCTTTCCGAGGCGGACCTGCCCATCACGGCGCGCCGCTACCTCTACCTCTCCGGCACGCCCTTCCGCTCGCTGAGCACGGGTGAGTTCCTGGAGGAGCAGGTCTATGGCTGGACCTATGGCGACGAGCAACGGGCCAAGGCGGCTTGGGCGGGCCCCGGCCCCAACCCCTACGCCGCCCTCCCGCGCATGGCGTTGCTGGCCTATCGCCTCCCCGAGGCCATCCGCAAAATCGCCGAGCAGGGGGAGTTCAACGCCTTCGACCTCAACGCCTTCTTCGCCACCGACAAAACCGGGGGCGCGCCCCGCTTCGTCTACGAAGCCGAGGTGCAGCAGTGGCTCGACTGGGTGCGCGGCCATTACGCCCCCGGCCTGGCCGAGGGCCTGCGCGCGGGCGACCGCCCGGAGCTCCCCTTCGCCGACGCCACCCTGGCCGACGCCCTCCAGCACACCCTCTGGTTCCTGCCCGACGTGGCCGCCTGCGAGGCGATGGCCGCCCTCCTCAGGGCCCGGCGCAACGCCTGGTGGAAGGACTTCCGGGTCGTCCTCTGCGCCGGTCCCCACGCGGGCATGGGCGCCGAGGCCCTCGAACCCGTGGAGCGGGCCATGGGCGACCCGCTGGCCACCAAGACCATCACCCTCACCTGCGGCAAGCTCACCACCGGCGTGACGGTGCGGCCCTGGGGCGGCATCCTTATGCTTCGCAACCTCACCAGCCCCGAGACCTACTTCCAGGCCGCCTTCCGCGTCCAAAGCCCCTGGACTGCGCCGGACGGGGAGGGCCGCGAGACCGTCCTCAAACCCGTCTGCTACGTGATCGACTTCGCCCCCAACCGCGCCCTCCGCCAGGTGGCCGACTACAGCGGCAAGCTCTCCATCAACGAATCCATCCCCGGCACGGACACCGAGCGCGTGGCCGAGTTCATCCACTTCCTGCCCGTGCTCTACTCCGAGGGCGGCCGCCTCCGGCGCGTCAGCGCCACCCAGGTGCTGGAGCTGGCCATGACGGGCGACGCGGCCACCCTTCTGGCCCGCCGTTGGCAGAGCGCCCTCCTGGTGAACGTGGACAACGCCACCCTCGGCCGCCTCCTCGCCGACCCCGCGGCCATGCGCGCCCTCGACCGCATCATCGCCGACCGCGCCCTCGGCCGCGAGGCCATCGAGACCCTCATCAACCGCTCCGAGGCCATCAGGGCCGTCAAGCGCGAGGGCGGGTCGAAGGAGGGGCCCAAGGCGGAGATGGGCAAGGAGGAGAAGGAGATCCGGAACAAGCGCAAGCAGATCCAGGAGAAGCTCATCAAGTTTGCCGCCCGTATCCCCATCTTCATGTACCTCACCGACGACCGCGAGCACACCCTCCGCGAGGTCATCCAGCAGATCGAGACCGACCTCTTCGAGCGTGTTACCGGCCTCACCCTGGCCGACTTCCGCCACCTTGTCTCTCTCGGTGTCTTCGACGACGCCCGGATGAACGAGGCCGTCCTCGGCTTCAAGCGCTACGAGGACGCCTCGCTGACTTACGCCGGCCTCGACCGCCACGCCGGCGAAACCCTCGGCGGCTGGTAACCCGCCCGGACGCCTCCCGCGCATCGGCGGCGGAGGCTAGGAGGTCGCACTGCGGGGGATTTATACCGCAAAGACGCAAGGGGGCGCGGGAGGCTCGCGGGCTAACGCCGGTCGCTCTGCGGGCTTCGCCCGCCGACCGCTCCCTACCGCCCGCGCCTCCCGCGCTGCCCAAAAGGGGTGGCCGCCCCCCAAAAAGACATCGGCGGCTGATCCATCGAGACTCAGCCGCTAAGTCCCCGAGCGTCGGCGGCTGATCCAATGAGCGTCAGCCGCCGATCCACCGCGCAGCGGCGGCGGAGGCTAGGAAGGTCGCGCTGTGGGGGAGTTGACCGCGAAGACGCAAAGGGGCGCGGGAGGGCTTGCGGGCTCCGCCGGTCGCTCTGCGGGCTTCGCCCGCTGACCGCTCCCTACCGCCCTCGCCTCCCGCGCTTCCCAAAAGGGGTGGCCGCCCCCCAAAAAGACATCGGCGGCTGATCCAATGAGCGTCAGCCGCTAAGTCCCCGAGTCTCGGCCGCCGATCCTCCACGCATCGGCGGCGGGGGGAGGTCGCCAAGGGCTCCAAGTCCCCAAACTTCCAGCCTGCCTCGGAGGCGAGTGGGCGCGTGCAAGGGGAGCTGGAACGTGCTAGACTATTTGGCATGACTAATGAAAAGAAAAAGGTCGGGAGCCTGCGGGCGGCCTGGGAGTGGGTGCGGACGTTGTGCGGCTACTATGGTGCGCAGCGGCTCCTGCTGGTGTTGGATTTGGTGGCGGTGGTGTTGCGTGCGGGGGCGCGTCTGCTCATTCCCGCCGTGGCGTTGCGGGTCTTCCAAGTCTATCTGCCGGAAGGGGATTTAAGGGCGACGGGGCTGGCTGCGCTGGCCTTCGCGGGACTGGCGGTGGGGGCGGCGGCGTTGGATTGGTGCGGCACGATCTGCGGGCAATGGCTGGGCTTCCGGATTGAGGCGGCCATGCGGGGGGACTTCTTCGCGCACATCCAACGGTTACCCTTCGCATTCTTCGACAGAACTAAGACGGGCGAGGTGCTCAGCCGCATCACCTCGGATCTGCGGCTGGTGGGGTCGACGGCACATCTCTTGCCGGAGGCGTTGCTGGAGATCACGCTGACGTTGGTGGGGGCCTTCGCCTTCATGTTTTGGATCAACCCGACGTTGGCGACCTTCACGTTGCTCCCGGTGCCGTTCATTCTCTTCTTCGCGGGATGCTTCCAGAAGCGGATCCATCAGGTGTGGCGGGAGAACCGCCACGAGGCGGCGATGTTCGCGGCGCACGTGGAGAACGCGGTGCAGGGGATCCGCGAAATCAAGAGCTTCACGGGCGAGCGGCGGGCGTGGCTGGCCTTCCGCAGGGCCAACAGCCGCTTCCGCCGTTCCTTCGAGAAGGTCTCCGCGCTCTACGCGCCGCTCTTCTCGGGCACGCAGTTGCTGCTGGAGGGCTACTCGCTGCTCTACATCGCGCTCGGGGCGTGGCTGGTGGCGCGGGACGCGGCGACCTTGCCGCAGGTCTTCGCCTTCTTCATGTACTCGCGCTACGTGACCGCGCCCATGTTGCGGATTGTCGGCTTCCTGGATATGTTCCAACAGGGCTTCGTGGGCTATCGGCGCTTCCGCGAGTTCGTGGCCCAACCGCCGGAGAGCGACCCCGCGGGGGAGGCGCCGCCGTTGGGGGAGGTGCGCGGCGAGCTCCGTTTCGAGGGGCTCCGCTTCCGTTATCCCGGCACGACGCGCGACGTGCTGGACATCCCCGCCCTCACCATCCCCGCCGGGAGCGTCTGCGCGCTCGTCGGTCCCAGCGGCGGGGGCAAGTCCACCCTCGCGGCGCTCATCCCGCGTTTCTACGAGCCCACCGCCGGACGTCTGCTCCTGGATGGCCGTGACACCGCCACCATCCCCAAACGCGCCCTCCGCGCCGCCATCGGCATCGTCGCCCAACGCCCCTTCCTCTTCGACGGAACCGTCCGCGACAACCTCCTGCTCGGCCGCCCGGACGCGGACGATGACGCCCTCTGGCAGGCCCTCGCCGACGCCAACCTGGCCGACGCCGTCCGCGGCTGGCCCGAGGGGCTCGGCACGGCGGTGGGGGAGCACGGCCTGCGCCTCTCCGGCGGGCAGGCCCAGCGGCTGGCCATCGCGCGCGTCTTCCTCAAGAATCCGCCCATCCTCATCCTGGACGAGGCGACCTCCGCGCTCGACACCTTCGCCGAGGCGGCGGTGCAGGAGGCGTTGGGGCGCCTCTCGCGCGGGCGCACCACGCTCATCATCGCCCATCGCCTCACCACCATCCGCCACGCCACGCTCATCTGTTACCTCGAAGCCGGGCGCGTCGTCGAGGCCGGCACGCACGAGGAGCTCCTCGCCCGCGGCGGCAAGTACCGGGCGCTGCGGCAGGTGAGCGACGGGCGGTGAGGGCGGTCGGGCGGCGGCCTCACCAGTGCGGGGGCGGGGGCTCCTCGGCGAGGGTGTTGATGGGGGGCGCGTCGTGGCGGGCCTCGTGGGCTTCCAGGCGGGCGGCGAGGCGCTCGTGGAGGCGGTTGAGGCGGAGAATCTCGGCGTTGAGCGCGTCGAGCAGGCGGTCCTGCTCGGCGATGATGGACTCCAGATTGACGAGGCGCTCCTCGAGGGTCTGTGGCGTGCGCATGGGGGTTCTCAAAGGGTGAGGCCGAAGGGTGCGAGGACGCGGCCGAGCACGCCCTGGGTCTCGGCGATGGCGACGCCGTAGTTGGTGATGGGCACGCCGGCGGCGCGGGCCTGCTCGATGCGCCAGCACATGAAGGCGCGGTTGATCATGCACCCGCCGCAGTGGACGATGAGGGCGTAGCGCGCGAGATCCTTGGGGAAGTCCTTGCCGGAGGCGACCTCGAAGGTGAGGGTCTTGCCGGTCTTGGCGCGGATCCAGGCGGGGATCTTGACGCGGCCGATGTCCTCGTCCGCCGCGTGGTGGGTGCAGGCCTCGGCGATGAGCACCGTGTCGCCGTCTTTGAGACGGCGGATGGCGGCGGCGCCGGCGGCGAGGGTGGGGAGGTCGCCCTTCAGGCGGGCCATGAGGATGGAGTAGGTTGTGGCGGGGAGGTCGGGCGGGAGCTCGGCGACCATGCGGCGGACGACCTGCGAATCGCAGACGGCGAGGTCGGGGCGGAGGCGCCGGACGGCCTCGGCGATGCGGTTCTCCGTGACGACGACGGAGAGGTAGTCGCGGTCGAGCGCGTTGCGCAGGACGTTGACCTGGGGGAGGATGATGCGCCCCTTGGGGGCCTGCGAGTCGATGGGGATGATCTGGAGGACGACGCCGCCGGGGGGGACGATGCCATCGAGGGGGGCCGGGGGGGCGGCGAAGGCGGCGGGGAGGGCCTTGGCCAAGGCCGGGCGCAGGGCGCCGAGAAGGGCGTCGCGGTCCTGCGGGGCGAGGAGGACGGGCACGCCCGCGGCGCGGAGGGCGTCGAGGAAGGCGGGGCGCGGCGGGTGGCGGTCGGTCTGCGTCACCAGGATGAGCATCGGCTTGCGGGTGGCGCGGGCCAGGGCCAGGAGGTCGGGGTCGGGCGGCTGGCCGTCGTCCGCGGCCACGCCCAGGAGCAGGTCGGCGCGGGCGATGGCCTGGTCGGTGCGGGCGCGGCGGGCGGCGCCGAGCGCGGTGGGGTCGTCCCAGCCGCCGGTGTCGAGCCAAAGGACTGGGCCGAAGGGCGGGAACTCCATCGCCTTCTCCACGACGTCGGTGGTGGTGCCGGCCTGGGGGGAGACGATGGCCACGTCCTGCCCGGCGAGGCGGTTGAGGAGGGCGGACTTGCCGACGTTGGCGCGGCCGACGAGGGCGATGGTGAGGCGGAGGGATTTGGGGGCGGTCTCAGTCATGGTTCTGCTCGAATGCCTGGCGGGCGGCGTGGGCCACGAGGGTGAAGGCCATCACGACGTTCAGGGAGTTCTTGTGTCCGAAGAGGGGAATGCGCATCACCGCGTCGCAGGCGCGCACCACGTCGGGGTCCAGGCCGAAACGCTCGCTGCCGAGGGCCACCGCGCAAGGGAAGCGCCAGCGCCAGCTCTCCAGCGTCGGCGCGTCCGGCACCGTCTCCAACGCGATCACGGGCACGCCCTGGGACTGGAGGCCGCGGACGGCCTCGATCGTGCGCTCGGCCCGTTCCCACGGCACGAAGGCCTCCGCGCCGAGGGCCGCCTGGCGCGCGCGGCCGTCGTCGGGCGCGGGCGTGTAACCGCAGAGGACGGCGCGGGCCACGCCGAAACAGTCGCAGACGCGGAAGAGCGTGCCCACGTTGATGGCCGAGCGGAAGTTGTCCGCCAGGACGGTGAGGGGCATGGTCGGCGCGGGGGTGGGTGCGTCGGGGGGGAGGTCGGCGGAGAGAATCTCCACGTCCGTGACCTTGACGCGGGTGAGCGTGCGCTCGCAGGGGACGAGGAGGGCAAAGAGATCCCGGCGCGTCATCGCCGGGCGTGCCAGGCGGGCCAGGTCGGCCAAATGCGGCACGTCGGCGCAACGCTCGCGGAGGAAGCGTGCGAGGTCGGCGATGGCGGCGGCCCGGAAGCGGGGTTTGTCCCACCCACGGTCAAGGGCCGTCAGCCGTTTGTGAACGTCGCGCCACGCCTTCTCTTCCCGGTCGTCCATGCCCCATAGCATAACACATCCCCCATCCCCCCGCCGATCGGCCCCCGATCCACCTCGGCTCAGCGGCTGATCCACCTTGGCTCGGCGGCCGATCCACCTCGGCTCGGCGGCCGATCCGTTTTCCGCCCGCCGCCGTTTCCGCCGGAGGCGTGGTATAATGATGGTATGGATGACCCCTTTGAGATGTTTGCCGAGGATTATCCCGTGTCCGAACGCCCGGCCCTCACCCGCCAACGGACGGACTGGGGTGGGTGTCGCCCGCTCGCGGGGCTGACGGTGCTGGACGCCACGCCCCTCTTCCGCAACACCCTCCTCAAGCACGCCTGCCTCTTGGCGGCGGGGGCGGAGGTGTGGGTGGGCTATGGCCGCGCCATGCCCTACGATCCCGCCGTGGCCGGGCGTTTGGCGGATTTCGGCCTGCGCGTGCCCGACGCCGCGCGCCTTGCCCGGGGCTTCGACGTCGTTCTCGATTGCGCGGCCGCCTTCGCCGACGTGCCCGCCCGCTTGGGTTACGTCGAGCTCACCCGCTCCGGCGCGCGTCGCTACGCGGCACTCGGCTTGGAACGCCCCGTGATCGATGTCGATGCCTCCCGCGTCAAAACGTTCGAGACCGCCCTCGGCACCGGCGATGGCCTCATCCGCGGGCTCCGCCACTTCGGCGTCGGCGACCTGCGCGGCAGGACGGCCGTCGTCTTCGGCTGTGGCAAGGTCGGGCGCGGCATCCTTTTCCGTCTGAACCAGGCGGGCGCACGGTGCTTCGTCATCGACCCCGCCCAACCCCGCCCGCCGCGCGGTGTCACGCTCGCCGACGACCCGCCCGCCCTTCTGCGACGTGCCGATCTCGTTGTTACCGCCACCGGCGTCAAGGATGCCGCCGCACACTATGCCGCCGACCTCCTGGCCTCCCGTGCCATCCTTGCCAACATGGGCGTGGAGGACGAGTTCGGCCCCGCCATCCCCGCCGACCGTGTCCTCAACGCGAAGGCACCGCTCAATTTCGCCCTGCCGGATCCCACGCGGATGCGCTACATCGACCCCACGATGGCCCTACACAACCTGGGCGCGCGTTCCCTTCTCGCCGGCCACGCCCTCCCCGGCATCACGGTGCCCGACGCGGCGGCGGAGGCCGCCATCTTCGCCACCCTTCCCCGTCCCCTCCTCGACGAGTTGGCCGCCTTCGAGGCCGCGCAACAAGGAGCCCCTCATGTTTGACCTCATCCTCTCCAATGCCCTTCTCAAGGGCCGCCGCGTGGACGTCGCCGTGCGCGGCACGCGTTTCGCCGCCGTCGAGCCTGCCGGCGCGTTGGCCGCCGCCGAGGCCCGGGAGCGCATCGACTGCGCGCGCTTCCTCCTCCGCCCGCCCTTCTACAACACCCACACCCATCAGGCCATGACGCTCTTGCGGGGCATCGACGACGATTGCGCCCTCATGGATTGGCTCACCCGCGTCATCTGGCCCCGCGAGGCCCGCCTCACCCTGGAGTCCGTCTACGCCGGCACCCGCCTGGCCATTCTCGAAGGCATCAAGTGCGGCTGCGTTGGCTTCAACGATATGTACTTCCATCAGCCCGCCGTCATCCGCGCCGCCTCCGAGATGGGCGTCCGCGCCCGCGTGGGCCTCATGTACATGGATCAGGTGAGCGACCACATCGAGAACGACGCCGCTTGGGCCCTGCGCGACGCCCTCCCCCCCACCATCGGCCTTGCCCTCGCCCCCCACGCCCTCTACACCACCTCCCCCGACCTCCTCCGCCGCGTCGCCGGGCGCGCCGAGGAGACGGGGCTCCCCATCCACACCCACGCCGCCGAGACCCTGGCCGAGGCCGCCATCGCCAAAGAGCGTTTTGGCTTCGCCAGCCCCATCGCCTACCTCGACGCCTGCGGCCTCCTCCGCCCCGGCTCCATCCTCGCCCACTGCTGCCACGTCAGCGACGCCGACCTCGCCCTTATCGCCGAGCGCGGCTGCTTCGTCGCCCACTGCCCTCAGTCCAACCAGAAACTCGCCAGCGGCGTCTTCCCTTGGGCCAAGGCCGCCAAGCGCGGCGTGCGCATGACCGTCGGCACCGACGGCGCGGCCTCCAACAACGGCCTCTCCATGATTGCCGAGGCCAAGGCCGCCGCGCTCTCCGCCAAACTTGGCGCCGGCACGCCCGACGCCCTTCGCTTCGCCGACCTTGATCGCGCCGTCACCGAGACCGCCGCCGCCGCGCTGGGATTCCCCGAGGCCGGCCGAATCGCCCCCGGCGCTGAGGCCGACTGTATCCTCGTCGACCTCGACACGCCCGCCTTCGCCGGCGGCGGCGACCCCGACGCCAACTTCATCTACGCCGCCGACTCCGCGTGCGTGGACACCGTGCTGTGCGCGGGGCGCGTGCTTATGCGCGGGCGCGTCGTCCCCGGCGAGGCCGAGATCCTCGCCTCCGCCCGCGCCGCCTCCGCCACCCTCCGCCAGGCCCCCGATCCGACTCCCCCGCCCGGGCACAAACGTGCCCTAGGGGAATGAAGGGAGGCGGAGCCCGTCAAGCACGCCTAGCGCGACGGGGTGGGGTAATCACAGTTGGCGGAGCGTCAGCTCGGCGGTCTTGCCGCAGGCGGCGAGGTAGCGGAAGAGGTTGGTCACCGTAACGCGCCCGCGGAGCATCCGCGAGACGTTGGACTGCGCCACGCCCATGCGCTCGGCCACCTGCGCCTGCGTGAGCCCGGCCTCCTTGCGCGCCTTGGCCATCGCCGCGGCCACGGCGTTCTCGGCGGCCACCTCGGCAATCGCCTGGTCGCGGTAAGGGCTCGCCTCAAAGAGCGCCTCCAGCCGCGCGGCGCGTTCGTCGCTCTCGCGGCACAGCTCCTCATAACTCTTCTTTGCCTTCATAATCCCAACTCCTTCCTAATCTTGAGTGCCTTGCGGATTTCCGCCGGCGGCGTCTTCTGCGTCTTCTTCACGAACCCGGAGAGTAGCCACACGTCGTCGCCCTTGGCGTAGGCGTAGAAGACGCGGACCTGCTCGCCGTCCTTCACCCGAATCTCGAAGAGATTTTCTCGGTCTGTGCTTGGGCAGAAAAGGGAATCCGTTTCTTCATGGCTCGCAATATATCAAAAAGCGCATAACGCCGAATCCTCATGAGACGTCCTGTTCACTGCTAACGTCGCACGATGGTGTGTCATTCGTTCTGGTGTCAGGGGAACGGGGAGGATCTGCTATAATCGACGTATGGCAGAGACGCGCACGCCAACAAACGCTTTGGGGTCTTCCTCCGATTGCGGGGGGCAGGCCCATGGCCGCGCCATCCTCCATGTGGACATGGACGCCTTCTTCGCCGCCATCGAGCAGCACGACCACCCCGAATGGCGGGGCAAGCCCGTCATCGTCGGCGCCCCGCCCGACAAACGCGGCGTTGTCTCCACTTGTTCCTACGAGGCGCGCACCTTTGGTGTCCACTCCGCCATGCCTTCGCGCCAAGCCTACGAGAAATGTCCCCACGGCATCTTCGTCCGCGGGCGCATGGAACGTTATAAGGAAGTCAGCGCCGCGGTCTTCCGCATTTTCGCGGACTTCACGCCCTTCGTCGAGCCGCTCTCCATCGATGAGGCCTTCCTCGACGTTACAGGCGTGCGCCGACTCCTTGGCCCACCCGAGGCCCTCGCCGCCCAAATCAAGGCGCGTATCCGCACGGAATTGGGGCTTACCTGTTCCGTCGGCGTGGCTCCCAACAAGTTCCTCGCCAAACTCGCCAGCGAGGAACGTAAGCCGGACGGTCTTTTCGTCGTCCCCTCCCAGCCCCAGGCGCTCCTCGCTTGGTTGGCCGCCAAACCCCTCCGCGCCCTCTGGGGCGTCGGCCCCAAACTCGCCGCCACCCTTCAGGCCGCCGGCATGGGCACCGTGCGCGACCTGCAATCCTGCGATCCCACCCGCCTTCGCGCGTTGGTCGGCGATTCGCTCGCCGACCATCTCTTGGCCATCGCCTTCGGCCGCGACTCCCGTCCGGTCTCCGACGAGCGCGAGGAGAAGTCGCTCTCACGCGAGCACACCTACCCCGAGGACACCCTCGACCGCGCCACCCTCCGCGAGGATCTCCGCGCGCTTGCCCGCGATGTCGGACGCCGCCTCCGCCGTCTCGGTCTCCGCGCCAAGACAGCCCGCCTCAAGATTCGCTACGCCGGCTTCCGCACTGTTACCCGCCAAGCGCCCTTTCCCACGCCTTCCTGCGACGATTTCGCCCTTCGCGACGCCGCTTGGGCCTTGCTCGACCGCCACCTTGAGCCCGACACCCCCGTCCGCCTCATTGGCTTCGGCGTCGACCATCTCACCGCCGCGCCCACGGATCTCCCCCCTGACGACCTTTTTGCCGCCGCCACCCCTCCTCCCCGCGAACGTCTCGAACGCCTTTCCCAGACCCTCGACGCCCTCCGCGCCCGCTTCGGCCCTCATGCCCCTTGAGCGGTTCGTTGGCCTCCGATTCGCCTGAGGCGCGGAAGGCCAAACAAAAAAGCCCCCGACACGGTTGCGTGTCGGGGGCTTTTTTGTTTGGGCGCCGGGGTCAGGGTGTCTTGCGGGCACCGGTGGTCTGGCCGGGGAGCGCGGGCTGGATCTTCCAGAAGAGGGTGGCGCCGGTGGGGGCGGCGACGGTCTGGCGCTGCCAGAAGGTGTCGGGACGGAAGGTGAGGGCGCGGGGTTCGACGGGGGCGGAGAGGTCGTCGGAGGAGAGGAAGAGGGTAACTTTACCGGCGGGGGGGCGCCAGAGGGAGAAGGCGTAGCGGCCTTCGCCGAGGGGGCGGCAGAAGACGGCGTTAACGGTGGGGCGGAGGAGTCTGGAGCGGAGCATGACGTCGAGGCCGATGGTGATGGCGAGGGTCTCGGTCTGGTCGCACTTGGGGGGGAGGACGGCGGCGCCCGTCCACTTGAGGTAGAGCATGGCGGCGAACATGGCGGCGGCGGGCTCGGAGGGGCGGGCGCCGTCGTAGACGGGGCGGTCGGGGAGTCGGCGGACGAAGTCGGCGACGGCGAGGGGGAAGGGGATCCAATTGGGCTTGGCGGCGTCGGCGGCGAGGATCTGGGTGAGGTGGGCGAGTTCCTCGCGGCCGGTGTCGTCGGCGAAGGCGGGGCGGGTGTAGAGGGTGGCGGCGGTGGCGGCGGTCGGGGGATTGAGGGTGCGGTAGAGGCAGGGGAGCCCGGTGGCGAGCTCGGTGTCGGTGGTGTAGTGGAGGGTGAGGGCGCGGCCGTCGGCCTGGGCGAGGCGGAGGAGCCAGCCGCCGATGGCGCGCTCGAAGGCGCCGTCGTAGAGGACGGCCTCGAAGGCGTCTCCGACTCGGACGGGGTAGGCGGGGTAGGTGCGGCGTTCGGCGGCGTAGAGGACGTCGGGGCGGAGGGCGAAGCCTTTGCGGATGGAGGTGATGAGGTCGTCGGCGACCTCGGGGTGGAGGCCGGGGAGGGTGGGGAGGGGGGCGTTGACGCCGTTGAGGGCGAGGGTGAGGCCGGCGGCGAGGACGTAGGCTTCGGTGTGGGCGCCGCGGGGGACGCGGTCGTCGTAGAAGGTGTCGTCGGTGTAGACGCGCTGCCAGACTTTGGGGAGGGGGGCGAAGGGGAGGCGGGCGGCGAGGGCGAGACGGGCGACCCGTTGGAGGGCGCGGTCGTCGCAGAGGCCGGACATCTTGTAGACGGGGCGCTGGGCGGCGACAAGGATGGGCTGGGCGAGGCCGGGGCGGCGGTCGGCGGCGAGGGCGCGCAACCCCAGAAGGGCCAGACCGTCGGGCTCGGCGGCGGGGAGGGAGACGAGGAGGCGTTCGGCGGCGAGGATCTCGCGGCGCGCGTCCTCGTGTGAGGGGTCGTTGGCCCAGGCGGAGAGGAAGGTCAGGCCGTTGGTGACGACGCTGACCTCCTCGCCCCCGAGCATGGGGGCGAGGGCCTCGGCGACGGCGGAGGCGTCCACGGGCGCATCCTTGCCGACGAGCCAGACGGTCTTGGCCCACAGGGGGAGGGCCAGCAGGGCAAGCAGGAGCGGGAGCGCGGCGCGGAGCATGGGGTGCCTTTACTTGAAGGTTGGCAGCGCGGAGAAGTCGAGGGTGGCGAAGTAGTCGTCGATCGTCTCGGCGCGGCGGATTTGGGTGACGGTGCCGTCCTCGCGGAGGAGCAGCTCGGCGGAGCGCAGCTTGCCGTTGTAGTTGAAGCCCATGGCGTGGCCGTGGGCGCCGGCGTCGTGGATGACGAGGAGGTCTCCGGGGACGACCTCGGGGAGGGGGCGCTGGATGGCGAACTTGTCGTTGTTCTCGCAGAGGGAGCCGGTGACGTCGTAGACGTGGTCGCAGGGGCCCGGTTTGCCGAGGACGGTGATGTGGTGGTAGGCGCCGTAGAGGGCCGGGCGCATGAGGTTGGCCATGCAGGCGTCGAGCCCCACGTAGTCGCGGTAGGTGTGCTTGAGGTGGCGGACGGCGCTGACGAGGTAGCCGGCGGGGCCGGTGATGCAGCGGCCGCACTCGAAGCAGAGGGGGACGTCGGGGAGGCCGCGGCCGGTAACGCGCTCGGCGTAGGCTTTTCGGATGCCCTCGCCGACGGCCTCGATGTCCACGGCGTCCTGCTCGGGGCGGTAGGGGATGCCGATGCCGCCGCCGAGGTTGATGAAGTCGAACCAGATGCCGAGCCTGTCGTGCAGCTCGGCGGCGAGGTCGAAGAGGAGGATGGCGGTGTCGACGAAGTACTGCGGGTTGAGCTCGTTGCTGGCGACCATCGTGTGCAGGCCGAAGCGGCGGACGCCTTTGGCCTGGAGGAGGGCGTAGGCCTCGAAGAGCTGGTCGCGGGTGAGGCCGTACTTCGCCTCCTCGGGCTTGCCGATGATGGCGTTGCCGCCTTTGAGCGGGCCGGGGTTGTAGCGGAGGCAGACGCGCTCGGGGAGGCCGCAGACGGCCTCAAGGAAGGGGATGTGGCTGATGTCGTCGAGGTTGATGTTCGCGCCCAACGCCTTGGCCTTGGCGAATTCCTCGGCGGGGGTGTCGTTGGAGGTGAACATGATCGCCTCGCCGGGCAGGCCGACGCGCTCGGAGAGGATCAGCTCGGGCAGCGAGGAGCAGTCCGCGCCGAAGCCTTCCTCTTGCAGGATGCGCATGAGGTAGGGGTTGGGCGCGGCCTTGACGGCGAAGAAGTTGCGGAAGCCCTTGTTCCAGGCGAAGGCGTCGCGCAGGCGGCGGGCGGCGGCGCGGATGGCCTTCTCGTCGTAGAGGTGGAAGGGGGTGGGCCAACGTGCGGCGATGTCGCGCAGTTGGGCCTCGGGGCAGGGGAGGGTTTTGGGGGTCATGTCAGGCCTGGGGCTGGAAGGGAAGTTCCTTGGCGCCTTTCCAGAGGGCCTCGATGTCGTAGTAGGCACGGGCCTCGGGCACGAAGATGTGGGCCACCACGGTGAAGGCGTCGAGCAACACCCAGCCGCTGTCGGCCTCGCCGGAGAGGCGGCAGCGCGTGTCGGCCAGGCCCTTGAGGTAGGCCAAGGCGGCCTTCTGGAGGGCCTTGAGGTGGGGCGTGGAGGTGCCGGAGGCCACCACGCAGATGTCCGTGACCGTCGAGATGCCCCGCACGTCCAGCACGCGGATGTCCTCGGCCTGCTTGTCATAGAGCGCCTGGGCGATGCCCAAGGCCAGCTCCTCGCTTGTCTGCTTCATCGATGGGCTCCTTGGTAAAGGCGGCGGGCGCGGAGATACCGCCCCGCCAAAACGTCCATAGGATACCGAAACGCGCCGCCTTGCGCAACCGCGCGGCGGATCTCCGTGCTGGAGGCGTCCGAAAGCGGCCCCCTCAGGCGATGGGCCAGCAGCCTCGGGTCGAAGGGGTGCTCCGGCGGGTCCACCCCAGGCCGGTCGAAGGCGATGAACTCGCACAGTCCCACCAACTCCCCCGCCCGGTGCCACCGCGGGAAATCCCGCACCGAATCCATCCCCACGATGAACCAGAAGCGCGCCCCCGGGCACTCCGCCCGCAGCTCCGTCAGCGTGTCATACGTGTGCGTCGGCCCCCGCCGGAAGAGTTCGCGGCAGTCCAACGTCAGCCCCGGCTCCCCCGCGATCGCCAGCCGGAGCATCGCGCACCGATCCTCCGCCCGCGCCGGCGCCCGCGCCTCCAACGCCTTCAACGCCTGCTGCGCGCATGGCATCAGGCGCACCTCGCCTAGCCCGAAGGCCGCCATCGCCGCTTTGGCCAAGGCGATGTGCGCCGCGTGCACCGGGTCGAACGACCCTCCCAGCAGGCCGATCTCCCTCATTCCTCCTCGGGTTCCTCCCCCTCCGGGCGCTCCTCCGGCAGCACCGTTACCAAGGCCACCGCCACGCGCTTGCCGCGGATCTCCGGGATCTCCACCTCCAAGCGCCCCACCTTCAGGTTCGCCTGGCTCCCATCCGCCGGGATCGCCCCCAGCTCCGCCAGGAGGAAGCCGCCGAAGGTGTCGCAATCCTCCGCGTCGAGCGGCACGCCGATGGCCTTGGCCACCTCGTCGAGCGGGGCGGAGCCCTGCACGCGCCAGACGTTCGGGCCCACCTTTTCCACGTCGGGCGCCTCCGGGGCGGCCGCGGAGTCCTCGTCGGGCGTCTCGCCCACCAAGCGCTCCACCAGGTCGCTCATCGTGATGACGCCGCTCATCCCGCCATACTCGTCGCACACCACGGCGAAGGGGTTGTGCCGCCGCTTCATGTCGCGGAAGAGCACGTCGGCCTTGACCCCCTCGGGCACGAAGACCGCCGGGCGCACGGCGCCCTTCATCACCGCCTTGCGCGAATGGTCCGCCAGGCGGAACCAATCCTTCGCGATCAGCACGCCCACCACCTTGTCGATGCTCCCGTCGCAGATGGGATAACGTGAGTGGCGCGTCTCATGGAGCGTCTTCTCCCACGTCTCGTCGGAATCCTCCATCCAGAGCGCCGAGACATCCGTCCGGTGCGTCGCGATCTCCCCCGCCGTCAGGTCGTCGAACTCAAAGACATTCTGGATGAAGGTGCGTTCCTCCGTGTCGATCGCCCCCTTCTCGCACCCCACGTCCACCGTCATGCGGATTTCCTCCTCCGTCACCTCGTTGTCCTCCGCCTGCGGGTCGATGCCCAGCAGACGCAGCACCCCGTTCGTCGAGACCGTCAGCAGCCACACGAGCGGCGCGCACAGCTTCGCGATCGTGCACACCAGGCCCGACATCCCCAACGCCAAAGGCTCCGCCTTCCGCATCGCCAGCCGCTTCGGCACCAACTCGCCGAAGACCAACGTCACGTAAGACAGGATGAGCGTGATCGCCACCACCGCGATGGCATCCAACACCTTCGGCGGCAACGGCACCCCCAGGCCCACCATCCAATCCACCAACCCGTCCGAGAAGTTCTCCGCCGCGAACGCGCTCCCCAGGAACCCCGAGAGCGTGATCGCCACCTGGATCGTCGCCAGGAACCGCGCCGGCTGCGCCGTCAGCTTCATCAGCCGCGCCGCCCGCCGGTTCCCCGTCTTCGCCAACCGCTCCAACCGCCGGTCGTTCATCGAGATCACCGCGATCTCCAGACAGGCGAAGACCGCGTTCGCGAGGATGAGGGCCACTTGCAGCAAAATCAAGAGGGGCAGGTTCTCCATGAAGGCTCCTTAGGGACCAATGAGGCAAAATCCCCCACCTGCCGTCCCACACGGGGCGGCCACGGGGATTCGGGGCTCGATCGGTTCGGCATCGCGCTGAACGTACACCTCATTGGCAGTACCACAAAACGCCTCATAGTCTAACGAAACCCGCCCCCGCCCGTCAAACCGCCCCGCTCGGCGGCCGACCGGCCTCGGGTCGGCGGCCGATCCATCTTGACTCAGCGGCTGACCGGCCTCGGGTCGGCGGCCGATCCATCTTGGGGCAGGGGCCGAGGCGCGGCGCGTCCGCCGTGAGGAGGTGGCGGAGGAGGGCGTCCCACCGCTCGGCGGCGGCCTCCGGCGAGAAGGCGGCCGCGTCAGCCCGCGCGTGGCCATGCCTTCGCGCGGGGGTAGGGGCCCCCGTGGCGCGTTACTCCCAGGCTCTGTCCTTCGCACGGATTTGGCGGCGCAACGCGCGGTTGGGGACGAACCCGGCGAGGATTCTGCGGAGTTTCCGCATCCACCATTGCCGTCTTTCGAACCGGCGAATCTGCCGGGCGAGGTCGGGGCGGAGGCGGAAGGGGGCGAAGAGGCGTTGGAGGGTTTGGGGCGCGTTCCCCAAAACGATGAGGTTTGGGCTGGGCTCCTCGGTGCGCAGGTTCAGCCGAAAGAACCAGACGCCCGGCGACGGGGTGTCGCAACGTGTCTCGTCGGGTGGGAGGTCAGGCGCGTGCTCGATCGCCAAAAGCTCCACATTCGGCCCCAGGCAGGCACGCAGGCGGCGAAAGGCCTCGCGGAGCTCCGCCTCCGAGAGGGAGGGCTTGGTGTTGAACCACACCAAAAGGGTGCGCGAGGCCGTCCGGATGGTTTGGAAGAAACGCTCTTGGCGGCGGCGATAACGTGTCTGCGCCGCACGCAGCGCGTCCGAGAAGGCGATCTGGGTGGGGAAATCGTGCAGGAACTCGACCCCGAGCGCGGTGTCCCGATAGAAGCGCATGCGCGCATTCTCCTCCAACAGCACGAGGTTCTTCTCCTCCAACCACCCTGCGAAGCGCGACTCGATCAACGCCACGCGCCTCAACAACCCCGACTCGCCCCGCACCCAGTCCAATGGTCCGGAGGCCAAGCGCAGGCCGCACTTCCGCAGCCACATCGCGCATCCGCAGTGGGCCCCGATGGAGTAGATGGCGTCGTAGGGGGCGGCAGGCCCCTCTTGCCCCGGAGCAGGCTTTTCTAGACGCATAAAACTATCCTTCTGTTTGTTCGCAATGCGTGTTTGGTAAGGCCTTGAAGGGAACAAACGAAAGGACATACGTTGCCGTATGTCCGCTCCGAATGTGCTCTTTCGATGTTTACCAGACTTCGTTGCAAGCAAGCATTCGCGCGAAAACGCAAACGTCACGGATGTCTTCCCGTGACGACCTCCTACTATAATGGTTCCCACCCCGCACTGTCAATCGGCAATCGGGTCAAGGGGGAAACACGGGTCAGCCCCCGACCCAAAGAGGATCGGCGGCTGACCCAAAGAGGATCAGCGGCTGACCGACCTTGGATCAGGGGCTGAGCCGATGAGGATCGGGGGCTCAGAGCTGGACGGGGGTGCCGTGGGCGAGGCGGGAGCGCTCGGCGGCGAAGCAGATGAGGTGGCTCTGGAGGGCCTGCTCGGTGACGGCGCGGATCTCCTGCGGGGTGCCCTCGCGGAGGAGGCGGAGGGTCTCGGCCACGAGGTTGAAGTCGCCGCCGTCGTGGCGGGAGGGGTTGTCGTGGCGGTAGAGCTCGGGGGGCTGGGCGAGGACGGGGTGTCCGTCGAAGCGGGAGACGGCGAGGGCGCGGCCGTCGTAGCGGATCTCGCCGCGGGTGCAGGTGATGATGGTGGTGCGGGCGTTCTGGGTGGTGAAGCCGGTCATCATGTGGGTGGCGACGGCGCCGCCCTCGAAGGCGATCATGACGGATTGGTGGTCGGGGACGTCGTTGTCGCAGGCGTAGACGCACCGGCCATAGGGGGAGGTGCGGATGAGGGCGAGCATGGCCTCGCGGGAGGGGTCGGCGAAGAGGTAGCGGAGGTCGTTCTGCTCCACGTAGAGGCGGCGGGCGTTCCAGACACACTGATCGGCGATGGCGGCGGGGCAGTCGAGGCAGCGTTCGGCGGCGCCGGGGGGCATCCGTTCGCGGCGGAACTCGAGGATGGAGCCGAAGCTGGAGACGGCACGCACGGGCTTGTCGACCCACCAGGCGAAGAGGTCGAAGTCGTGCGAGCACTTGGCGAGGATGATGGGGGAGGATTTCTCGGCGCAGGCCCAGCTGCCGCGGCAGTAGGAGTGGGCGGCCTTCCAGTAGCCCATCGATTCCTGGTGGGCGATGGAGACGACGTCGCCCAGCTCGCCGGAGGCGAGGGCGGCCTTAATGGTGGCGTAGACGCGGGTGTGGCGGAGGATGTGGCCGACCATGACGAGGCGGCCGCGGGCGTGGGCCTCGGCGATGACCTCGCGGCACTCGGCCTCGGTGGGGGAGATGGGCTTTTCGAGGATGAGGTGGTAACCGGCGCGGAGGGCGGCGAGGGCGGGGGCGTGGTGGAGGGCGTCAGGCGTGCAGATGATGGCGAGCGCGGCGTCGGGGCGGGCGGCGAGGCAGTCGCGCCAGTCCTCCCAGTAGGCGGGGGCGTGGATGATCTGCGCCTGGGTGGGGTCGGCCACCCCGACGATCTCGAGTTCGTCGGGGTGGGCCTTGGCGTAGGCGGCGTAGGCGCGGCCGCGGTAGCCGGCGCCGATGACGATGGCTTTGACGGGGGCCATCGTCATCAGGCCTTGAGGAACTCGGCGTCCCACGGGGAGCGGTGGGACTGGAAGAGGAAGCGGTCGGCGGCGGGGTCGTTCACGGCGCGGAAGGCGACGGGGTCGAAGGCGAAGCCGCGGCCGAGGCGCTCGGCGACGATGGCGAGGTTGAACATGGCGGAGGAGTGGAAGCCGGTCTCCTCGTTGAGGCAGAAGCGCTTGCGGGTGCGGACGGAGTCCATGAAGTCGGTCTGCTGGGCGGCGGGCTCGGGCAGCTCGGCGAGGAGGGCGGCGGTGTTGAGCTCCTTGTCGGCGGCGTCGAACATCCGGAAGGCGCGCTTGGCGGCCTCGCCCCAGTTGGGGCGGGCGACGTCCTTCCGGGCCCTGACGGGCCAGACGGTGGCGCGGTCGCCGGCGAGGAAGGGGGCGTCCTTGAGGGAGCCGTTGCCGTCGAGGATGACCTCGGTGCCGTCGGCGTAGGTGAGGGTGATGCGGTCGAAGCGGCCGACGACCTCGGGGTGCTGGCGGGGGCCGACGTAGTCAATCTTGACGGGGAACTCGTCGTCCTTGCCCAGCAGGTATTGGACGGGGTCGAGGTAGTGCTGGGCCATGTCGCCGAGGCCGCCGGAGTCGTAGTCCCAGTAGCCGCGGAAGTTGCCGT